>JAITMS010000144.1 GCA_031277255.1 Azonexus sp. | reverse complement strand
GTTCAAGCTCATCGAGGCGATGGACCACGACTGCTGCTGGGCCGAACAGTGGGCGGAATTGGCGACGCCGCTGTTTTTGCAGCTACCCGATTGACCCTCGATGGCCGGGGGCAAGGCATCCGGTTCCTCGCAGGACTTCACTTTGCGCCCGCCTGCGCCTTGTTTGCTTTAACGTATGAAAGTAAAACCGCATTGATACGAGACTGGTAGCGTGCGCCCATGTGCTTGAAGAATTCCAACACTTCAGCATCGAGCCGCAGCGTGATTTGTTGCTTTTTACTCGGCAACTCTGCCGCCGCTTTCAACCAGACAGCGTCAGGCAGATAGGGCGCGTCCTTGTAGCTGATTTGATCCTCTGGCATCGCTGCAACGGCGTCCATCCGCGCTTTCTGCTCGGGGGTTGGTTCCGGCATGTTGGAGAGGTCAAGGGTTTGCTTCACGATATTGCTTTGCTTCTTTGCCATTTGCTTTCCTCGCAGAGATAAACCACTCCTTCCCCTCCTTCACTCCCCCGCATCATCCTGCCGCTTGCCGAGGCGGACGTCGAGTTGCTTGAGTTTGCGGTACAGGTGGGTGCGCTCCAGACCGGAGCGTTCGGCGAGCCGCGTCATGTTGCCGCCTTCGCGGCGCAGGTGGTGCTCGAAATAGAGTTTCTCGAAAGCGTCGCGCGCTTCGCGCAGCGGCTGGTCAAAGAGGGGCGTCAACAGGGCCGCCGCCTCATGCTCCTCGCCCGCTGTCGGCGGCGCGACCCGCTGCACGTCCTCGGCGGTAATTTCTTCATCGAGCGCCGTCAGGGCAAGGTTCCTGACCAGCGCGTAAAGGTCGGCCCAACTGTTTTCCGCCGCCTGCTTCCAGGGCAGATTGCGCAGCGCGTTGAGGGCGCTGGAAGCAAAGCGGCGCGGCGGCGCTTCGCCGCGTTCGACAAAATTGGTCAGCAGCAGACTGGCGATTTCGGGGACTTCGTCGGCGTGTCCGGCCAGGGTCGGCAGCACCGCCCAGACTTCGCCGAGACGAGCGAGGAGCTTACTGTCCCAACCGGCTTCGGCAAAGCTCGCCAGCGGCTTGGCGGTGGCCGCGACGAGCAGCAGGTTGAGGCGCTCAAGATGGTGGATGGCGAAAGCCAGATTCATCTGCTGCATTTTGCCGAGCGCCGCAAGATCAGGGACGAACAGGACGCCGCCCGCGGTTTTTTCCAGCATCTCCTGGGTCAGCACGCTGCTCAGGGAGGAGAGATCGAGCCAGGCGGCGCGCGGCGGTTGCAGGGTGCGGGCGCAGATTTCGGCCATGCCGCCGGTCGCGCCGCGCAGCAGCAGCACCGGGGTTTTGCTGGCCGCCTGCTCAAGACGGCGCTTGAATTCCTTGACGAAGGCCGAGCGGGCAAAAGCGTCCAGCGTCAAGGGCGGGCGGGCGGGCAGTTGGTCGTGCTTGAGCGCCTTTTGCACCGTGGCGAGCAGCTTTTGCAGGGCAATCGGCTTTTCGAGAAAGTCGAAAGCGCCGATGCGGGTCGCGTCCACCGCCGTGTCAATGGTGCCGTGGCCGGACATCATAATGACCGGCATGTTGAGATGACCCTCGGCGTGCCATTCCTTCAAAAGCGAAATGCCGTCGGTGTCGGGCATCCAGATGTCGAGCAGGACGAGATCGGGGCGCTGGGCGTTGCGGTAGCGCCGGGCGGCCTCGGCGTGCTCGGCCAGACGAACGTCGTAACCTTCGTCGATGAGAATTTCCGAAAGCAGTTCGCGGATGCCGACTTCGTCGTCAACGACCAGAATGATTGCCATGTTTGGCTTCCTCCTCTTTGACCAGAGGCAGGCGGATGTCGATCCGCACGCCGCCTTCCGGCGCATTATTGATGTCGATGCTGCCCAGATGTTCCTCGATGATCTTCTTGACAATCGGCAAACCCAAACCGGTGCCGCGCGCCTTGGTCGTGACATACGGTTCGAAGATGCGCGGCAGGAGATCGGGCGGAAAACCGGGGCCATTGTCGCCGATCAGCAGCCGGGCAAAACGTCCGGCCCGTTCGCTGGCGATCTCGATCCGTCCGTCGTTTTGCCCTTCGAGCGCGTCTTCGGCATTCCTTAGGAGATTGTGAATGATTTGCCGCAACTGTGTCGCGTCGCCCAACACCGGCGGCAGATCGGCGGCCAGCCGGGTCGCGATGGCGATGGCCGAGCTTTCGTAGAGGCCGAGTACGTCGCCAATCAGCCGGTTGAGATCGAGCGCCTCGACAACCGGCGCGGGCAGGCGGGCATAGTCGCGGAAATCGTCAACCATGCGCTTCATCGCCTGCACCTGAGTGATGATGGTCTGTGTGCCGCGCGCCAGCATGTCGGCATCGCTGCCGTCCAGTTTGTCGGCGAGTTTCAATTGCAGGCGCTCGGCGGAAAGCTGGATGGGGGTGAGCGGATTCTTGATTTCATGCGCCAGACGCCGCGCCACTTCGCCCCAGGCGGCGCTGCGCTGGGCGGCGATGAGCCGGGTCACGTCGTCGAACACCACCACATCGCCGCCGCCCGCGGGCAGGTGCGAACCGCGCAGCAGCAGCACTTGCGGCATCCCGTTGGGGCGCTCCAGTTCAAGCTGGGCCTGCCATTCGGGTTCGTCGGCGGCAGCCAGATGGCTGCCGACAAATTGCCCCAAAACCTGCTGGCGCGGCCAGGCTTCCGGCGGCTGGCCGACCAGACCGGCGAAGTCATCGGCGAGGATGGTGCAGGCCCCTTCATTGACCGTGCGCAGCGTCAGGCTGCGGTCGAAAACCAGCACACCCGCCGACAGATTGGCCAAAATGGATTCGAGATAACCGCGCGCCGCTTCGACCGCCGCCCGGTGGCGCTCGGTGTCCCGCCGCGCTTCGTCGAGCTGGCGGGTCATGCGATTGAAGGATTGCGTCAGCGCCCCCAATTCGTCGCCGCTATACACCGCCTGACGCGGCGAGAAATCGCCCTCGGCAACGGCCTCGGTGCCTTCGGCCAGAATGTACAAGGGCGCGGCCAGGCGGCGGGCCATCAGATAAGCCAGGGCAAAAGCGCCAAACAAGGCGACCAGCATGGTCAGCGTCAGGGTCAGGGCGTAGATGCGGGTCAGCCCCTGACGGGCCAGTTGCAATTCCTGATAGTCACGATAGACGGCCTGGACGGCCTCGGCGTCGTGGGCGAGGTTTTCCGGCACCGGGTTGATGAGCTGCAAAATGCGCGGCTCGTCGAAAATGTCGCGCGAAGCCACCGGCAACAGCACCCGCAGCAGCAACTGGCCGCCGCCGCCCTCGATGGCGCTCAACATCTGCGCATTGCGCGCCTGTTTCAACTGCGCCGGGGTCGGCAGTTCCGGCAGCAGGCTGCTGAAATCAGCGGTGGCGCTGGCCAGCAACTGACCGCCAACCGAGAACAGCGCCGCCGACTGAACGCCGCGCTCCTCGCGCAGACGAAAGAGGGCCGAGCGGCGCGAGGCTTCGTGCAGATCAGAGAGTTCGCCCGCCATGCTGCGGCCTTTGTCGCCAAGATCAACGAGCAGCGAATCGAGCGTCGAGCGGCCCAGTTGCAGGCCGGATTCGAGCGCCTTTTCGACCCGCACGTCGAACCAGCTTTCAATCGAACGGGTGACGAACTGCACCGAGACGCCATAAACCAGCGCCCCCGGCAGCACGGCGATGACGCCGAACATCAGCATCAGGCGCAGCTTCAAGCGGGAACCGAAAACCTGCGCCCGGTAGTCGCGCCACAAGGCGCGCAACTGCCAGCCGACCAGCGCCAGCATGCCCAGCGCCAGCAGAATGTTGAGGCCGACCAGCAAGGGATAATGGCGCGAAAAAATGACCGTATCCGCCGCCGTCGATAACAGCAGGAGAAACCACAGAATGCCGCCGACCGCCGCCGCCAGCGCCCCGCCCGCTGCGACAAAACGCTTCATGGCCTGGCCTCCGGCGGCAATGGCGGCGGCGGCGGCAAGGCCGATGGCAAAACCAGCGTCCAGCTTTTCCACTCCGAGGCCAGATGCCAATCCCGGCTGCCGAGGGCGGAAATCTGGAAGGGGCGCGGCAACAAGTTGAGGTCGAGGCGCAGACGCAAGGCCGCCTGATAGGTCGCGCCGGGACGCAACGCGCTGTCCTGATGATCGGCAATCGGCCAGTTGCGCAGACGCGACAGCACGGCCAGCGCCTCGGCCAGAGTGGCGAAGGATTGATGCAGACCGCCGGACGACAGCCGGTACTGGCTGGTCAAGGCGTGATAGGAAAGCGCGTAGGTCTGCGAGCGGGCGGCCACCGTCTCGTCAAACCAGTACCAGCGGCCACGGGTCATTTCAAAATCGACCACAAAATAAAGGACGACGCCCCGCTCCACCGCTTCTTCCAGACGCGGCGTCAGGGCAAAACGGAAATCCGCCGAGAGAACGTAATCCTCCTCGCCATAGGCGACTTGCGGCGCGACCACTTCGACCTCCGCCGCCCAGGCCAATGGCGGCAGCAGCCACAGCGCCGCCAGCATGAGCCAGCGGCAGAGGCGCTCAGTCGGCTTTGGCAATGAGGCAGTAATAGAAGCCATCGTGTTCGGCGGTAGGCAAAAGCTGTTCTTCATGGCGGCGGCGGGCCAGCGGCTGACGGGCGAGAAAACGCGCGACCTGCTCGCCGTTTTCCGCCGGGAACAGCGAGCAGGTCGCATAGAGCAGTGTACCGCCGGGCCGGACAAGGGGCCATAGGGCAGCGAGAATCCGCGCCTGGGCGGCGGCGAAACTGGCGATATCCCCGGCCCGGCGCAACCATTTGGCATCGGGATGGCGGCGCGCGACGCCGCTCGCCGTGCACGGCGCATCGACCAGCACGGCATCAAAAAACCGGCCATCCCACCACTGATCGGGCCGGGTGCAATCGCCAACACGCACCGTGGCGGTGAGGCCGAGACGGCTGAGATTGTCCGTCACGCGGCGGCAGCGCGCCGCTTTGAGGTCAAGCGCCAGCAAATCCACATCGGCCCGTTCCAGAAGATGCGCCGTCTTGCCGCCGGGCGCGGCGCAGGCATCGAGGACGCGGCTGCCCGGCGCCGGATCAAGCAGTTCGGCGGCGCGCTGGGCGCCAGGGTCCTGCACCGAGACAAGACCTGCGGCAAAACCCGGCAGACGCTCGACCGGCAAGGGTTTTTCCAAGGCCAGCCCGACAACGCCGACCGGCGCCGCGGCAATCTCCTCCGCCGCCAGCCGTTCCAGATACTCATCACGGCTGCCCCGGCGCAGATTGACCCGCAAGGCCATCGGCGGCGGCGCGTTGGCGGCGGCGACGATGGCCGGCCAGTCGTCGGGGTAAGCCTGCTGCAATTCGGCCAGCCACCATGCCGGATGCTGGCTGCTGGCCAGCGGATCAGCGGCCAGCGCGGCCAGCAGTTCGGCCTCGCGGCGCAAATAATTGCGCAACACGCCATTGACCAGACCGCGAAAACGTCCGGCCGCCAGTTCGCCAGCCGCCCGCACCGCCTGATCGACCACGGTATGCGCCGCCTCGGGCCGGGTTTCCAGACGATACAGGGCGACCAGCAAGAGACAGCGGATTTCCTCGGCGGCCAGCGGCTGCTCGAGCAGGCAGCCAAGCAGAAAATCGCCACGGCCATAGCGGCGCAGGCTGCCATAGACAAGATCCTGAACGGCTGGCCGGGCCACCGCCTCGACGCGGCCAATCTGCCTCTCGGCAAGACTCTGCCCGGCCAGCACGGCAAGATGGATACGCGCCGCCTGAAGCAGCGCGAAAGCCAGGGAGTCGGAGGGCAGACGGGGAGAAAAACGCGACATAGCCGATCATTATCGCACGCGGCATAATGCGCTTATGCGCCGTCTTCTCGCTCTTTTCATCCTTCTCCCCGCCCTTGGTTGCAGTCTGCCGGCGCTGGCCTGGAATGCCGCCGGGCATCGCCTGGTCGCCGTCATTGCCTGGCAGCAGTTGTCGGCATCCAGCCGCCAACTCGTCAGTGCCGCCCTGGCCGCCCATCCCGATTACCGGCGCTGGCGCGAAAAAGCCGGTGGTCAGAGCGAAGCGGCTATTTTTGCCGAAGCGGCGACCTGGGCCGACAGCATCCGCAACGACCCGCGCTATTACGACGACAACAGCGATGCGCCAACGCCGCTGCTGGCAGGCCGCTACGATTCCCGCCGTCACCGCCGGTGGCACTACGTCGATTTCGACGCCGCTGGCCGTCCGGTCAAAGGCGAACTGGATCGCCGGATCGAGCGGCTGGAACAGATCATCGGCACGACCCGCGAGCCGACGGAAATCACTTACGCCCTGCCCTGGCTCCTCCATCTCGTCGGCGACCTGCACCAGCCGCTGCACACCGGCAATGCCGCCGACGACGGCGGCCTCAACCAGATGATCGAAAACCCCTTCAAGCGCGGCAAATCCGCCGTCAGCCTGCATACTTACTGGGACGATCTGCCCGGCCCCTCTTCCTTGCGCGGCCGCCGCCTGCAACGCGCGGCGGCGCGGCTGATGGCGGAACACCGGCCACCGGCGCAAGGCAACGTTGACCTGTGGCGCGAGGAAAGCCGTCGTTTGCGCCAGCAAGCCTACCCGCCCGGCAACCGCGCCGGGCCGCCCGTCATCGACCAGAAATTTGCGCAAAACACCCGCACCATCGCCGAACGCCGCCTGGCCGAAGCCGGTTACCGCTTGGGCCGCCTGATCGAAACCCGGCTGCACCAGCGCGTTTCACGTGAAACCGGGGATCAGGAATCAGGTATCAGTTCAGTTACCGCAGCTTCGCTGCGCAAGAATTACTGATCCCTGATCCCTGACATCTGATCCCTGAAACCTACAAGCCCTGCAATTGCGTCCGCGCCTGGTCGGCGCCGCTGCCTTGCGGCTGCAATTCGAGATAGGTGGCGTAAGCCTGCCTGGCTTTCGTTTTGTCGCCGCCATGTAAATAGGCGTCGCCGAGATTGAGATAGGCGACGGCGCGCGAGGGGTCGATCTTCAAGGTATTTTCCAGCCAGCGCGCGGCTTCGGCGTAACGCTGCTGGCGGTAGTAAACAAAGCCCAGATTGTTGGCCGCCTGGGCAAAGTCCGGGCGCAGTTTGAGCGCCTCGGTGAATTGTTCGACCGCTTCGTCATAGCGTTTTTCGCGGTACAACTGCAAGCCGCGATCATTGGCCTGCTGGGCGCGCTGCCGGTCGGGCAGGGAGACGGCGGCGGGCAGCTTCAAGGTGCTGTGGCCGCCTTGCAGATCGGTCACCTGCACCGAGGCGTCGCCCTGCGCCGCTTCGAGGCGGTGATTCAGGGCAATGGCGTCGGCGGAAAGCTGCGCCGTGTCGGCATTGAGAAATTCCGGATTGTCCGGCGTCTGAAAGACGAACTCGCCGCCCTGCGAGCCGGGCAGGCTGCCAAAAGCCGGGGTCTGCTGCGACACCGCCGACACCGCCGGAGCGACGTAGGCCGCCAGTTCGGTACCGGTCATCAGGCCGTCGCCATTCAAATCGCCCTTGCCCGACAGGGCTTGCAGCAAGACCCAGGTAAACACCGAATGACCGTTGGGGCCGCCATCGGCCACTTGCTGATCGACGCCGCCGGCGGTCAACATCTGCCGCCCCACGCGGCGCGCGTTTTCGCGCAGGAAGGCGGAGGACGACGGCCCGCCACGGGTCAGGCCGAGGCCGCTGTAACAGGCATCCATGACGAACAGCACATGCTTGGCGGGCAGGCTTTCGGCGATGTTCTGCACATCGGTCATGGCAATGGCGTCGGTGGCGAATTGATCCGGCTGCGAATCGACCGGAATGATGTAACCGAGATCCCGGCCCGAAGCCAGCCGCCGGGTCGCGCCATGGCCGGCGAAAAAGACGAACACGCGATCATTCTTCTGCGTCCGGCCAGCGGCCAGACGGTCGTGAAAGGCCGCCAGAATATTGTTGCGGGTGGCCTGTTGATCCTTCAGGACGATGACTTGCGAGGCAGGAAAACCGAATCGGCCGGTCAGGGCGTCGGCAATGGCTGCGGCGTCGCGGCTGGCGTATTCGAGCTTTGGCCAATGGGCGTAATCGTCGACGCCGATGACGATGGCCCAGGAATTTTCATAGCCGGTGGTGATGGTCGCCTGCGCGGCGGCGGCATTCTGCGCGCGCCTGACGGAAAAATCGCGGCCATTCCAGCCCGCGAATTGATAACCGTCGGCAATCAGCCGGTCGAGGATTTGCGGCAGCGCCTTGACCGCGCGGTCGTGAATGTCATGGAACAGGATGATGCCGCGCTGTTCCTTTTGCACTTGCGTCAGCACGCGCTGGACAATGGATTCAGGTACCGGATCGGCCCAGTCCAGCGAGTCGATATTCCACATGATCGACTTCAGGCCGTTTTCGCCCAGCAACTGCAAGCCTTCGGCATTGCGCGCGCCGTAGGGAAAGCGGAACAGCGGCGCGCGCGCATCGCTCACCTGGCGCAGCAGCGCATCGGTTTCCAGCACCTGCTGCCGCAGCGCCTCGCCGTTGGCGCGTGAAAGCTGGGCGTGGGTCAGGCTGTGATTGCCGACGGCATAGCCATCGCCCATCAACTGACGGCTGATAGGGGCCAGCGTTCCCAGCCTGGCCTTGCCGCCCGTCTCCATCACGCCGAGGTTGCGGCCGACGGCGAAAAAGACGCCGGGCACGTCATAGCGTTTGAGAATGGCGACGATTTCATCGGTATGCGCCTTGTGCGGGCCGTCATCGAAGGTCAGCACCAAGGTCTTCGGCGGCAAATCATGGCCAAAGATTTCGCGCTCGCTGTCCCGCATCGACATCGGGTAGGGTTCGATCACGCCGTAATCGCGCAGGATGGTTTCGCGGCTGTACAGGGCGCGCAGATGGGCAAGGTAGTCGTCCCACTTCTCGCGTTTCTGTTCGATGCTGCGGCTGCGGTCGAAACGGCTGAAGATGCGGGTGATTTCCTGATCGTAATGGCGCTCGATGCTATCGAGCGCCTCCAGATCCTCGCCGATGCGCTGATGCAGTTTCACCGCCGGCAGCGAGGAATCAGCACCGACCCGCCCATGCAGGTCGCGCAATATTTCGCGGAAAGCCAAGCGGTCGGCGTCATACAGTTCCGGGGCCGATTCGATGTAATCGAGCGCCTTGCCCAGCGCCGCGAAGCGTTGCCGGCCAGGCGCGCGCAGCAAGGCGTCAAACTGGCCGCCAATGACCAGACCGCGCTCCAGTCCGTCATGGAACAACTGCTGGCCGACGCGGCTGGAAGTCGCGCGGTCGCGCGCCGATTGCGCCTCCTCATCGGCCAGCAGGACGATGATGCGGCGATAATCGTCAAGCTGCGCTTGCAGCAGGGCCAGAATCGGCCCGACCGCGACGTCTTCGCTGACCGTGGCATTGTCGCTGACGGTGGCCGTCTGCGGCGGCGGCGGCGTCGCCCTGTCGTCACAAGCGGCCAGGATGATCGGCAAGCACAAGAGGAGCAGCCACAGCGAACGGCAAGCCATGATGGGGTTCAATCCTGTTCGGAACGCCGCCACGCCTGATCAACGCGCCGCGTCAAAACGCTGGCCCGCCTGCAACGGGCGACCGGCCAGGAATTGCGGCGCGGGCAGGCGCTTGCCGCCGGCTTTTTGCAATTCGCTGACGGCCAGCGCGCCGTCGCCGCAGGCAACGGTGATGCGCTGCCGGTCGATGGCGAGGATGGTTCCCGGCTCACCGCTGCCAGCGACAGGCGCGGCTCGCCACAATTTGACCGGCTGCCCGGCGAAATGGGTCTGGGCGCCGGGAAAAGGATTGAAGGCGCGGATGTGGCGGTCGACCTCCGACGCCGGGCGCGTCCAGTCAATCAGCGCCTCCGCCTTTTCAATCTTGTGCGCGTAAGTTACGCCCTCGGCGGGCTGGGCGGCGGCGGGCAGCGGCAGACATTCGAGCGCCTCGACGATGAGCCGCGCGCCCAGTGCCGCCAGCTTGTCGTGCAGCGTCGCCGCCGTATCGTCATCGGCAATGGGCAGTGCCTGACGCAGCAACACCGGGCCGGTATCGAGGCCGGCTTCCACCTGCATGATACAAACGCCCGTCTCGGCGTCGCCCGCCAGCAACGCCCGCTCGATCGGCGCCGCGCCGCGCCAGCGCGGCAGCAGCGAAGCGTGGATATTGATACAGCCGAAGCGCGGCAGATCCAGCACCGCTGGCGGCACGATCAAACCATAGGCGGCAACGACCATGATTTCAGCGCCAACGGCGGCGAGCCGCGTCTCGGCCTCAAGGTTCCTCAGGCTGGGCGGCTGGAAAACCTCGATGCCATGCGCTGCCGCCACCTGTTTGACCCTTGATGCGTGCAGCGCCATGCCGCGCCCGGCGGGGCGGTCAGGCTGGGTCAGCGCCAGCGCCACCTCGTGACCGGCAGCGATGATGGCCGTCAGCGCCGTGGCGGCAAATTCCGGCGTGCCGGCAAAAATGAGTCTCATGCTGTCACCCGCGCTTGTTTGGCCAGCTTGGCCTTGATCCGGGATTGCTTCAATTGCGACAGGTGGTCGACGAACACTTTGCCGTCGAGATGGTCGATTTCGTGTTGCAGACAGACGGCGAGCAGACCTTCGGCTTCGAGCGACTGCGCGTTGCCGTCGAGATCGAGGTAATCGACCGTGACGCGCTCGGCGCGTTCGACCTTGTCGTAGATGCCGGGTACCGACAGGCAGCCTTCTTCGCCGGTCTGTGCGCCCTCGCGGCAGCGCAGTTGCGGATTGACGAAAACGCGCAGGTGGTTGCGCTCCTCCGACACGTCGATCACCACCAGCCGCTGATGGACATCGACCTGCGTCGCCGCCAGACCGATGCCGGAGGCTTCGTACATGGTTTCGCCCATATCGGCGGCCAGTTGGCGAATGGCGGCATCAATCCGGGCGACCGGACGGGCGATTTTTTTCAGGCGCGTATCGGGAAAACGCAAAATTGCTAGGAGAGCCATAAGTTAAATAGAATAAAAGCTTGCTTAATTAGGCCATTACTTTCAGAATCTAAAGTGATTTCCCTGATCGGGGCGCAGTGTTTCGCCAAGCCGATGTGACTGCATCCGGCGCGTTGCGTTCCACCAGCATGTGAGGTTACGACAATGGTTCGCATTATATCTGCGCTCATCCTGGCCGTGACGGCTGCCTGCGCTTCCGCCGCCGAGCCGTTGCAGCTCGTCGACAATCCGCCCGACCGGCATATCGTCGTCAAGGGCGATACCCTGTGGGACATTTCCGGCAAGTTCCTCAAAGAGCCTTGGCGCTGGCCGGAGATCTGGCGCATGAACCGCGACGAGATCAAGAATCCGCACTGGATCTATCCGGGCGACGTGATTCTGCTTGATCTCTCCGACGGCACGCCGCGCCTGCGCCGCGGCAAGAGCTTCGGCGATGGCAAACTGCAACCGCGTATCTATAGCGAAGAGATGGGAGAAGCCATTCCGAGCATTCCGCCGAATGTCATCGAACCCTTCATTTCCCGGCCGCTGATTGTCGAACCCGGCGGCGAAGCGGGCGACGCCGTCATCGTCGCCACCGCCGAAGACCGCGTCATACTCGGTAACGGCGACGAAGCCTATGTTTCCGGCATTCCCGACGCCAGCGTCGAAAAATGGCATCTGTTCCGGCCTGGCAAGCCGCTCAAGGACCCCGATACCGGCGAGGTGATCGCCCACGAAGCCTTCTTCCTCGGCAACGCCCGTCTGACCCGGCCCGGCGAACCGGCGACCATCCGTATCGTTCAGGCCAAGCAGGAAGTTGGCCGGGGTGATCGCCTGCGGCCAGCGCCGCCGCCGGAAATCATCTCCTACGTGCCGCACCGGCCCGATGGCGAAATCGCCGCCAAGGTCGTTTCCATCTACGGCGGCGTCAATGAAGGCGGTACGCAGTCGGTCGTCGCCCTTAACCGGGGCAGCAAGGACGGACTGGAAATCGGCAGCGTCCTCGCCCTGTTCCGTAACCGCGTCTCGGTCGCCATTGATGCCGACGGTCGCCGCAGTTCAACGCCGATTCCGGAGGAACGTTACGGGCTGGCCTTTGTCTTCCGCGTTTTCGATGGCGTCGCCTACGCGCTGGTCGTCGAATCTTCCAAGCCGGTGATCGTTGGCGATTCTGCCCGCAATCCGTGAGTGATCCAAACGGGTTGGCCGCCTGGCTGCGGCTGACCCTGACGCCCGGCGTCGGCGGCGAGTCGCAGAGAAAGCTGCTCGCCGCCTTTGGTTTACCCGAAGCCGTTTTTGCCGCTTGTCCGCTGGCTGTGCGCGGCGTCATCGGCAGCCGCGCCGAACCGCTGTTTGCCCACGATCACGGCGACCTCATCGAACGCACCCTGGCCTGGGCCGCCCAGCCGGGCAACGCCATCGTCACCCTGGCTGACCCCGACTATCCGCCCGCTCTGCTCGAAATCGCCGATCCGCCGAGCCTCCTCTATCTGCGCGGCAACCCGGCGCACCTGCGGCGGCGCGGGCTGGCCATTGTCGGCAGCCGCAACGCCACGCCGCAGGGTTGTCAGACAGCGGCGAGTTTTGCCCGGACGCTGGCGGGCCACGGCTTGCCGATCATCAGCGGTCTGGCCCTCGGCATCGACGCCGCCGCCCATCGCGGGGCGCTGGCAGGCGGCGGCGCGACCATCGCCGTCGTCGGCACCGGCGCTGACCGCCTCTACCCGGCGAAGAACCGCGAACTGGCGCTGGCTATCCTCGAACAGGGGACGATCGTTTCCGAATTCCCGCTCGGCACGCCGCCGCTGGCCGCCAATTTTCCCCGGCGCAACCGCCTCATTTCCGGCCTCGCCCGTGGCGTGCTGGTGGTCGAAGCCGCGCCGCAGAGCGGTTCGCTGATTACCGCCCGCCAGGCTGCCGAACAGGGACGCGAGGTTTTCGCCATTCCCGGCTCCATCCACTCGCCGCTGGCCCGTGGCTGCCACCGGCTCATCAAGGAGGGGGCCAAGTTGGTTGAAACGGCGGCGGACATTCTTGAGGAACTGGCCGCGCCGCTGGTCACGGAAACCCCGGCCCCGGTCGCCGGGAGCGCCGCCGAACACCCGCTCATCGCCGCTCTCGGCCACGATCCCTGTTCTCTCGACGAACTGGCGGCCCGCACCGGGCTGCCGACCGACCGCCTGCTCGGCGAATTGCTGACGCTGGAACTGGCGGCTCGCATCGCCAGCCTGCCGGGCAATCGCTACCAGCGTCTGGCCTGATGGCTGGCGGCAAGCAGAGGCCGCTTGCCAAGCCAATAACCCGCCACTTATTATCCGCGGCACTTCAATGAGCCGACCCCATGACCAAAAAACTCATCATCGCCGAAAAACCTTCCGTCGCCGCCGACATCGCCAAGGCCTTGGGAGGCTTTGCCAAGCACGACGATTATTTCGAGAGCGAGGCTTACGTCCTCTCGTCGGCCATTGGTCATCTGCTCGAACTCTCTTGTCCCGAAGAATTTGAAGTCAAGCGCGGCAAATGGTCGTTTGCCCATCTGCCGGTGATTCCGCCGCATTTTGCGCTGTCGCCCATCGAAAAAACGGAATCGCGCCTGAAACTCCTGACCCGGCTCATCAAGCGCAAGGATGTCGGCGGCCTCGTCAACGCCTGCGACGCCGGGCGCGAGGGCGAGCTGATTTTCAACTACATCGCCCAGCACGCCAAAACCGACAAGTCCGTGCAGCGCCTGTGGCTGCAATCCATGACGCCGGGGGCCATCCGCGACGGCTTCAAGCGCCTCAAGGCCGGGCATGAGATGCAGGGCCTGGGCGACGCCGCCGTCTGCCGTTCCGAATCCGACTGGCTGGTCGGCATCAATGGCACGCGGGCGATGACCGCCTTCAATTCCAAAACCGGCGGTTTTCACCTGACCACCGTCGGCCGCGTGCAGACGCCGACGCTCGCCATCGTCGTTGAACGCGAAAAGAAAATCCGCGAATTCAAACCCCGTTCCTATTGGGAAGTCGAAGCCCAATTCGCCGCCCGCGCCGGTTCCTACGCCGGCAAATGGTTCGACGAAAAATTCAGGGGCAAGGCGGACGACGAACACGCCCGCGCCGACCGCCTGTGGGAAGAACAACGCGCCGCCGCCATCGCCGCCGCCACGAAAGGCAAGCCGGGCGTCGTCAGCGAAGAAACCAAGCCGGAAACCCGCCTCTCGCCGCTCCTCTTTGATTTGACCAGCCTGCAGCGCGAAGCGAACGCTCGCTTCGGTTTTTCGGCCAAAACCACGCTGGCGCTGGCGCAGGCCCTGTACGAAAAACACAAGGCCCTGACCTACCCGCGCACCGACTCGCGCTGCCTGCCGGAAGACTACCTGCCGACCGTCAAGGACACCCTGCACGCCTTCACCGGCCAGGGCGTCGGCAAAGGTCACGACGAAGTTCTGCTCGCCGCCTATGCCCCCTTCGCCCATCAAATTCTGGCCCGTAACTGGGTGCTGCCGAACAAGCGTATCTTCAACAACTCAAAAGTGAGCGATCACTTCGCCATCATCCCCACGCCGCAAGCGCCCAAGCATCTCAACGAAGCCGAGCAGAAGCTGTACGACTTCGTCGTCCGCCGCTTTCTTTCCGTTTTCTTCCCGGCCGCCGAATATCTCGTCACCACCCGCATCACCCGCGTCGAAAGCCATCCCTTCAAGACCGAGGGCAAGGTGCTGGTCAATCCCGGCTGGCTCGCCGTGCATGGCAAGGAAGCGCAGGAAGGCGACGAGGGCAATCTGGTCGCCGTCGCCAAGGACGAAAAAGTCAAAGCCGAGGAAGTCACCGTCAAGGCCAGCGCCACCAAGCCGCCGCCGCGCTACTCCGAAGCGACGCTGCTGTCGGCGATGGAAGGCGCGGGCAAAATGGTCGATGACGAAGAACTGAAAGCGGCGATGGCCGGACGCGGCCTCGGCACCCCGGCGACACGGGCGCAAATCATCGAAAACCTGATCGGCGAGCAATACATGCACCGCGAAGGACGCGAATTGATCCCGACGGCCAAGGCGTTTTCGCTGATGACGCTATTGAACGGCCTTGGCATCACCGAACTGACGCAGCCCGAACTGACCGGCGAATGGGAATGGAAACTCGGCCGCATCGAAAAAGGCGAATTCACCCGCGCCGAATTCATGCGCGAGATTGCCGAAATGACCCGCCACGTCGTCGAACGCGCCAAAACCTTCGAAGCCGACACCATCCCCGGCGATTTCGGCGTGCTGACCGCGCCCTGCCCGCGCTGCGGCGGCGAAATGCGGGAAACCTACAAAAAATTCCAGTGCGGCGGCTGTGACTATTCCCTGTGGAAAATCGTCGCTGGCCGCCAGTTTGAACCGGCTGAGATCGACACCCTGCTCAACGAAAAACGCCTCGGCCCGCTGACCGGGTTCCGCAACAAGATGGGCCGCAGCTTTGCCGCCGCCATCCGGCTCAACGACAACATGGAAGCCGAATTCGACTTCGGCCAGGACAAAGCCAGCGAAGACTCCGCCGAGCCAGTCGATTTTTCCGCCCAGGAAAACCTCGGCCCCTGCCCCAAGTGCGGCGCGGCGGTCTTTGAGCACGGCAACGCCTATGTCTGCGAAAAATCGGTCGGCCCGGCCAAAGCCTGCGACTTCCGCACCGGCAAAGTCATTCTGCAACAGCCGGTCGACGCCGCCCAGGTCAAAAAACTGCTGGCCAAGGGCAAAACCGATCTGCTCAAGGAATTCGTCTCCAACCGCACCCGCCGCAAATTTTCGGCCTATCTGGTTGTCAGCGGTGGCAAGGTCGGCTTTGAATTTGAGAAAAAAGCGCCAGTTGCCAAGAAGCCAGCGGCGAAAAAACCGGCGACTGCCTGAAAGGTTTCACGTGAAACGGCCTCGCCCCACCCACGGCAGTCCGGATGGGTTCATCCCGCCGCGCCAACCCGCCGGTTCGCCATTGGCGGCTTGAAACCCGCCCTGCCGCCACTATAGTTCTCCCATGACCGAAGCATTCGGATTCTCCGGCGCAACGGAAGCTTTCTGGCTCGTGTTTGCCGTTATCTATCTCGCCGCAGTGCACAGCCCCGTATTGCTTGCCCTCATCATCGTATGGTTCCAGCGCAAATCCATGCGCCGCCGCATCTTGTTTGCCGGTACGGTGATGGGGGCCACTTATGGTTTGCTCTCCGTATTTTTCCTCGCCGCTTACGTACCGCTTGCCGCCTTCATGCTGTTCTTTGCGCCAACGCTCATACACTTGGGCTATCTCGGCAGGGACTCCGTGCTCGTAACCGTCGCCGATTTCGTCGCCGCATGGTGGTGGGCGTTGCTCCCAGTGATCGTATTGATTACCGCGATCTTTGTTTCACGATACTTCGCGTCGCGCTGGAACCGTATTGTCGAGGCGCTTGGTTAGTTTTCTGCTTAAAACGATAAAAACCGCCGGGGAAAACAAACGGCGCGTCAGCGCCGTACCGTCACCCCCGGCAGCGAGCAGGACAACACCGCCGCCCGTAGCGCGTCAATGGCTTGCGGGCGCGGGTAAGTCACGCGCCAGACCAGTCCGACCGTGCGCTTGGGCGATTGGCCGGCAAAGGGCAGCACGCGCACCAGCGGCTCGCGCTCGATCAACGGATCAGCCGCTATGCTCGGCATCACCGCCACGCCCGCGCCGCTGGCCACCATGTAGCGGATGGTTTCGAGCGAGCTGCCTTCGAGGCTGTGCGCCTGCGTCTCCTGTCCATTCAGGCGAGGGCAGGATTCCAGCACCTGATCGCGGAAACAGTTGCCCTGGCCAAGCAGCAGGAGATTCTGACCTGCCAGATCGTCCGCCGGAATCTCCGGGCGGCTGGCCCACGGGTGTTTGACCGGCACAATCACGCGAAACGGCTCGTCATACACCGGCTGGGCGACCAGCCCCGGCTCGGCAAAAGGCAGGGCGATGGCGATCACATCGAGTTCGCCGGATTTGAGCGCCGGAATCAGGTTGGCCGTGAAATCTTCCTTGAGAAACAGCGGCATCGCTGGAGCTTCCCGGTTCAAGGCCGGAATCAGTTGCGGCAGCAGGTAAGGCGCAATGGTGTAAATAATGCCGACGCGCAACTGCCCGCTCATCGTGTCGCTGCTGGCGTCGGCGATTTCTTCGAGCTTGACCGCCTCCTCCAGCACGCGCCGGGCCTGATCGACGATGCGCTCGCCAAGGGCGGTGATACGCACGTCAGCCGTCGTCCGCTCAAACAGCGCCGCGCCGATCTGCCCTTCGACCTTCTTGATCGCCACCGACAAGGTCGGCTGACTGATGCGGCAAGCCTCCGCCGCCCGCCCAAAATGGCGCTCGCGGGCCAGGGCGACGAGGTAACGCATTTCAGTCAGGGTCATCGGTTCTTCTCCAGATCATTGATCAAGCTTTGGCCTCGCATTGTCAGAGCATTTTCTGTTCAAATCCTTACAGTCCGTTCGGGCTGAGCGAAGTCGAAGCCCGGTTCAAGCCTCCAGACCGCTCTCCGCACCGCCCTCTGCCTGCCCTGAGCCTGTCGAAGGGACAGGCAGAGGGCGAACGGTATTGGGGTGTGTAGAACTTGAAGCGAAACCGCTCTAACGCCGTCAATCCGCATCCGCCATCACCGTTCGCCCGGCGGCCCAGGCGCGCAGGGCGGCGACCTGTTCGGCCATGACGACGGAAAGCGGGCGGGTGCGGGCGATTTCGTCGAGGATGTGGCGGGCGGAGAGCGGCTGTTTTTCACCCAGCGCCTCGTAGAGCGCCGAGACGATAGCCTGTTCGATTTCAGCGCCGGAAAATCCGGCGGCGGCGGCAGCCAGCGCCGCCAGATCGAATGCTGCCGGGTCGATGCGCCGCCGCGCCAGATGGATGCGGAAGATCTCGGCCCGCACGGCGGCGGAGGGCAGGTCGACAAAGAAAATTTCGTCGAAGCGGCCCTTCCTCAGCAATTCCGGCGGCAGGCGCGAAATGTCGTTGGCCGTGGCGACCATGAAAACGCGCGATTTGCGTTCCGCCATCCAGGTCAGCAAGGTGCCGAGCACGCGGCGCGAGACGCCGCCGTCGGCGTCACCGCTGTCGGTGGCCAATCCCTTTTCGATTTCGTCGATCCACAGCGAGCAGGGGGCCATGGCGTCGGCTGAATGCAGCACGGCGCGCAGGTTGCGCTCGGTTTCGCCGTGGAATTTGTTGTACAGCGTGGCGAAATCGAGCCGCAGCAGCGGCACGCCCCACGCCCCGGCAATGGTTTTGGCGGCCAGGCTCTTGCCCGCGCCCTGCACGCCGAGCAGCAAAACGCCGCGCGGCGCGTCCAGCCCGGCAGTCGCCGCTTCGCCGATAAAAACGGCGCGGCGCTGGGCCAGCCAGCGTTTGAGCGTGGCCATACCGCCGATCTGATCCATGCTGCCGGTGTCGATTTCAATTTCCAGCGCGTTTTCGGCCAGCATTTCCTGCTTGCTTCTGAGGATGCGCTCGATGTCACTCATGGTCAGCGCACCGTCATCGCGGATCGCCAGCCGGATCAGGCGCTTCACGTCTTCTTCGCACAATCCGGCCAGATGCTGCACGAGGAGCGGCAGCGCCGCCGGGTCGCCGGTCACTTTCCGTCCCTCGTGCTGCGTCGCGTAGAGATCGAACTCACTGCGGATCATGGCCCTGATTCCGGCCACGTCCGGCAGACGCAGCGTGAAGCGCGCCGTGTGGCGGGCCAGATCGGCGGGCAAGCTCAACTCCGGCGAAAGCAGCACCAGCGTGCGCGGACACTCGTTGTAACTGTGAGCGACTTCCTTCAAGAGCCGCAGATTGACCGGATCGTCGAGGAAGGGATGGGCGTCGCAGAGGAGATAAATGCCCGCCTCGCAGGTTTTTTCAATGCTCCGCAGCGCCTGCTGCAAGGCTTGCGTATCGGCGATCTCGTGGCGGCGTTCACTGATTGTTTCGACCGTTGGCCGGTAGCCTTCCACCGTATTCCAGTTGATCATGTCGCCGCCGCTGCTGTAGCGGAAATTTTCCCGCGTCAGGCCATCGGCCACGCTCCAGGTAAAAAAAGACAGTTCATCGGCGCGCGCCGCCTTTTCAATCAGGCTGCGGACTTTGGCTTCCTCATGCGATTCGATGATGACCAGCGGAAACCGCGAACGCAGCACCAGCCGCAGATCGTTGAGATCGTCCATCGGAATTTTCCCTCCCGTGGGCGGATTTTAGCCGAAGGCGGTCGCGCTAGCCGTTCTGCTCCACACAGTAAGGCACGTAGGCTGGGCTGACAGACCCAGCATTGGGCCGCTGGGTTTTCGCTGCGCTTCAACTCAGCCTACGGCCCTAACGCACAATTTTTTGCTCCGTCAAAACATCATTTTTATCAAAAAACAACATCCCTTCCTTGTTACCGTCGTTGCATATCAATCCAGTCGTACCGTCACTAAATCTGGTCTCAATACAAGACATTCTATTGCTGTAATTTCTAACTTGGCATTTCAACGTCACACCATTCTTAAGAATCAATCTTCCGTCACGCGCCAAGTCTTTCGGAGGCTCAGGACAATTCACATCCACAATAGGAGCTACACCAGCACACCCCAATGAGAGCAAGAAAACAAAAAGCAGAGCAATTTTTTTCATGTCATTCTCCTGCGTGATGCAATGAAAAGTTGAATGGCCTAAAGCGCAGTAGGCTGGGATGAAGTGAAACGGAATCCCAGCCTTTGAACGATTAGAGCGCAATGTCGCTACCTTAATCCATTGTCATAGCGAGTTGTTGAAGCTGAGAGTCGATTATTTGTAGGCGTAATTCTGTCCGAGGTTTGGTCATGATGGGATGGGGTTTGGGTC
>JAITMS010000139.1 GCA_031277255.1 Azonexus sp. | reverse complement strand
TCCTCGAAAGGCAGATAGAGACTGATTCTTTGCGTATAGCCGCCGAGGATGCCAATCACGGAATAGAGCGCGAGCCAGGGAAGAATGGCGAGCATGAAAGCCGATGCGCGATCCGCGCCGCCGGGTTTGTCAGGCGTGTTTTGGGGGATACGGAAAAACGGCTGATGCTCATCGAGCAGCCCGCCGAAGCGGCGTCGCAGATCGGGCCGCTCGAAGCCCCAGACCAAGGCGACGGAAGCGGCGATGGTGACAGGTAGAACGAGCCAGAAGCCGCCGGATGAACCGCTCATGATGGCAACGCCAGCGCAGGCCATACAGAAGCCAACATAGATGGGGTGACGCGTCAGGCGGTAGGGGCCGCGCATGACATAGACAGGAGGCGGGAAACCGTTCATGGGCAAGCCGCGCCCGTGGATGCGCAGCGCGAGCATGGCGGCGAGAATCAGAATCATGCCCACTGCGAACAGTGTCGCGCCCACGGGGATGCTGACCAGCGGCGGCGGCGGCAGGAACGCGCTCGCCGCGCGCGCCCAGAACACGAGCGCGACGGGAAGGACGAGGCAAAAAATCAGCGCGTAGAGAATTTTGCCGGCGAGGCTGTTGCTCATGTTGTCCTGGCCGGAAAAATCACATGCTCATGGAGCGCGTAGCCGCATTCCGGCATTCCACTCGAAACGGCGTCATGGTGAAGCGTACCCGCGCTGATCCATTTGCTTTCGTGCAGATTCAGGATGCTGGAAGGAAAGGCGCTGATGATCTTTCGCAGCGGCCAGAGCGCCGTCGTTGCGATACGTCCGACACACAGTTCGCGGGTGTCGCTCAGGGTCAGAGTCAGCGGCTGCACTCTGACATGATCGGCTGAGATTTCGGATGGCGCGTCGAGCGCAACACCGTTGTGCAGCGTCAGATCCAGCGGCTGCTCACCCAGCCATTTGATCCAGACCAGCGAATCGGTCGCCGAGTGAAAACGTCCCCAGTGCAAATCCTTGATCGGCAGTTGCCAGGGCGGAATGGTGAGCAGCAGATGTTCGGCATAGCCGCTGCCTTCGATACGCTTGCCTCGATGATTGATGGTTGCACGGGCGCGTGGGGCAAGGCAGGTCCAGATGACTTCTCCGGCAGAGGTCTTGAGCAACGGATATTGGGTCGGTGCGTTTTCGGTTTGCCATCGGGCGGAAATTTTCAGTGGCGCGAAATCGAAACACAGGCTGCCGTCGCGCCATGCGGGGGCGGCGTAGGCGCGCAATGAGCTACTCATGCGCGTTGGCAAGCCGGGGGCCGATTCCAGCAAGCTGACATAGGAAAATTTCAAGCCTCGCCATTCTGCTCTGGCGGCATAGACGATGAGCGCGTCGCCGGTGTCGCTGATGCAGTCGAGGTAGAACTTGGACAGGCGGAAAGAAGAAGCCGAAGCAGCCTTCAGGCGCCTGTTTCGCAATACCAGCCGCTCGGTTTGGGCATGGTGATCATTGCATTGAGTCAAGGTCATCGGCTTATTCAATGACACAGCCGATTCTGAAGATCGGAGAATACATGGCATAGTGCACCAGAGAAAGCAGCATGGTCTGGGCGGCAAGTCCAATCAGATGACCGCGATGACGGCTGGCGCCTGGTCGGGACAACCGCTGCCAGATAGCAGTCAGAAGCAATGGCGTCCACAGGAAATACCGGAAATCAAAGGCCCATGCTGTCAGTGTTGGCAAATCGGCCCCGAAGGCTTCGAATACTTCCTGGAACGCAGACAGCACGAATGTTCCGATCAGGCCCAAAGCGATGCCCAGCAATACAGACACAACGCCAGGCAGGGAAAATTTCAGAGCCAATAGCCATCTGACCAGCCAGACCGCCAGCGTCAGCGCCGCGACAAATACCGTCACGGCAATAGCGGCCGTGATGGCCGTTTCCAGCCGATGAGTCGCAGCAAAAGAATCGGCACAGGCAAAGGCATGACGCGCCGGGATCATCCCCGCGACGGCACAAATCCATAGCGGTCTGATGAGTTTCACAGTTGCCAACGCGATAACACCAGCCGCTCAGTCCGCTTCACGGCGTTTCAAGCATCTGTTTCAGATACTTGGCCGGAATGGCGTAGCTGATGCCCGATGGTTGGCTTAAGGCGGATTCTTTGCTGCCTTTGATGAACACCATGTTGATGATGCCGATGACCTCGCCGCTGGCGGCATCGAAGACCGGGCTGCCGCTGTTGCCGGGGTAGGCGGTGGCGTCGAGCTGGAAAATGTCGAAAGCGCCGCGCCGGACCTGGAGAATGGCTTTTTCGCTCAGTTGCCGGGCGGCGTTGCCGGGCAGGACGATGGGGGTGATCGAGGCGATCATGCCGTGATGGGTGACCGGCGAGAAGCCGAGCGCGCCGCCGATGGGAAAGCCGGTGAAACCGACCATCTGGCCTTCCTCGACGCGATCCGAATCGCCGAGGGCGACGGCGGGCAGCGGCAAGCCTTCAAAGCGCAGGAGGGCGAGGTCGCGCTCCGGGTCGCGGGCGGCGACGCGGGCGGGCCGCAGTTGTGGCTGACCATTGGCGTCGCGGGTGCGGATGACGAGAACCGGCAGATCCGGCCCCATTTCCGTCGGGATGACGTGGGCATTGGTGGCGACGAGGTTGTCGGCGACGACAAAGCCGGTGCCGCGCATGACGAATGGCGGGCTGGCGGTTTTCTGATAGGTGCCGACGACGACGACGGAGGGCTTGAGGCGGACAATGGTGGCGACCATGTCGGCTGCCGCCGCGGGCAGCGTGATGCAGAGGGCGAGGAGCCAGGCGAAGATTCGGCGCGGCCTGTTCACATCAGACGCCGGGCGGTGATTTTCGGCAATTCCGGCGAAGGTCCGGTGATGGCCGGGTCGAAAGGGTGTTCTTCGCGCTTGAAAATTTCGCGGATGCGCTCGACGTAATCGCGCGTCTCTGGATAGGGCGGAATGCCGTGGTAGCGGTCGACCGTTTTTTCGCCCGCATTGTAGGCCGCCGCCACGAGCGCGACATCGCCCTCGAAATAGGCGAGCAGCCAGCGCAGGTAAGCCAGCCCGCCGCGAATGTTCTGCTCAGGATCGAAGGGTTTCTGCACATTGAAGCGTTCGCTGGTTTCCGGGATCAACTGCATCAGGCCCTGGGCGTTTTTCGCCGAGACGGCGTCGGGTTTATAGTCCGATTCGGCGTGAATGATCGCCATCGCCAGCCGTGGATAGACGCCGTATTGCGGCGCCAGTTGGCGCACCAGGGCCATGATTTTCTGCTGCTCCGGCGCGGCTGCCGAGAGGATGTCCTGACCATCGGCGTCAAACAGGCAGGCCGGGGGTTTTTCCGGCGGTTCGCCGACCTGGCGCAGCATCCGCGCGGCGAGGGCGTCGCCTTGTTTCGCCGCCATGTCGAAGAACCAGGCGGCGGTTGCGTCGTCGCGGGGCAGGCCGCGTCCGTTGGCGTACATCCAGCCGAGGTTGTATTGGGCGATCATGTCGCCCAGACGGGCCGCCTCGCAATACAGTCGGGCGGCTTTTTGCGGGTCGCGGGCGACGCCGTCGCCGTGCTCGTATTGCGCGGCTTCCTGACGCAGGGCGACGGCCTTCTCCTGATCGGCGCTGGCCGGATCGGCAAGGGCTGGCGAGCAACAGGCCGCCGCCACGGCCAGCAGGACGGCGAGGCGGGGCAGGGCGGAGAGGCGGGGCAGGGCGGAGAGGGGCGGTCGCATGGCCTGTCCTTACAGACGCCAGAAAGCGATGCCGGCAGCGGCAAAGGCCTGGCGCTCAAACATGCTCTTGACATCGATGACGCCGCCGCCCTGTTTCAGTTTGGAGAGATAATCCGCCACTGCCCGCGCCTTGAATTGCCGATGGCCGACGGCGGCGACGATGGCGGCGGCGGCGGGTAGCTCCTCCCAGGCCAGCAGTTCGACGCCGTATTCATGGCGGGCTTCGGCGGCGTCGGCGACCGGATCGTGCACGACGACGCGCGCGCCATACGACTCCAGTTCGCGGATGACGTCGATGACGCGCGAATTCCTCAGATCGGGGCAGTCTTCCTTGAAAGTCAGGCCGAGGACGATGATCGGGCAATCCTTGACCGGGTGGCCGTTACGCACCATCTGCTTGATCGTCTGCTCGGCGATGAATTTGCCCATGCCGTCGTTGATGCGCCGCCCGGCGAGGATGACTTCCGGGTGGTAGCCGAGTTTCTGCGCCTTGTGCGTCAGGTAGTAAGGGTCGACGCCGATGCAGTGGCCGCCGACCAGACCGGGGCGGAAAGGGAGGAAATTCCACTTGGTGCCCGCCGCTTGCAGGACTTCGAGGGTATCGATGCCCATTTTGTCAAAAATGATCGCCAGTTCGTTCATCAGCGCGATATTGAGGTCGCGCTGGGTGTTTTCGATGACCTTGGCGGCTTCGGCGACCTTGATGCTGGAAGCCGGGTAAACACCGGCGGTGATGACGCTGCCGTAAATTTTTTCGATCGTCGCCAGCGTTTCCGGCGTGTCGCCGGAAACCACCTTGAGGATTTTGGTGACGGTGCGTTCCTTGTCGCCGGGGTTGATGCGCTCCGGCGAATAGCCGACGAAAAAATCCTGCTTCCAGACCTTGCCTGATTCGCGGGCGATGATCGGGATGCAGACTTCTTCGGTGGCGCCGGGATAGACCGTCGATTCAAAAACGACGATGGCGCCCTGTTTGAGATTGCGGCCAACCGAGATCGAGGATCGGATCAACGGTGTCAGATCGGGTTGATGGGCGTCGTCGACCGGGGTCGGGACGGCGACGACGACGAAATCGGCTGCCTTAAGAGCCGCCGGGTCGGTATGCATTTCGAGCCGGGTGGCGGCCCGCAGATCATCGCTGCTGACTTCGCCGGTCGGGTCGACATGCCGCCGGTAGGCGGCGATTTTGTCGGCGGAGAGATCAAAACCGATGGTGCGGTAGGTTTTGCCGAATTCCACGGCCAGCGGCAAGCCGACATAGCCGAGGCCGACAACTGCGATGGTGGTCATGTTGTGATATTCCTTTGATGATGAAATTTTTCAGAGTTCCTTTTGCAGGCGGGCGACTTCGGCGTGCAGGGGGAATTTTTCGCCGAGTCTGGCCAGCGCCTCCAGTTCTTTTCGCGCGGCGTCTTTCTGGCCGTTCTTGATGAGCACTTTGGCCAGATTGAGCTGGATCGGCGCGTTTTGCGGCGCCAGTTGATGCGCCTTTTGCAATAACTCGACAGCTTTGGCGTTGTCTCCCCGGTCGGCCAGCAGCATCGCCAGCGTGTCCATGAAGGGCGGCTGATTGGGGGCCAGACGGTTGGCTTTTTCGGCGTAGCCGATGGCCTGGGGCAGCTTCAACTGACCGGCGTTCCAGGCGATGTTGTTGAGCGCCAGCGGATTGTCCGGGGCAATCTCAAGCGCGCTCTGGTAAAAGCGGATGGCCTGCGCGTAATCCCTGCTCGCCGAGGCGAGGTCGCCCTGATGCAGACGCATGGCGATGTTCTTCGGATGTTCCTTGTTCCAGCTTGCCGCCCAGCTTTCGGCTTCGGCCTTGTTGCCAGCCAGGAGGAGCAGATCATGCAGCCGGATGGCGCCTTCCGGCGAGGCTTGCAGCTTGAGGCTGCGGCGCTGGGCGGCGATGGCTTCCGGCCAGGCTTTCTGGCTGGCGTAAATACTGCCTTCGAGCGTATGGCCGATGGCCTCGCGCGGGCGCTGCTGCTGAATCCGGCGGGCAATGGACAAGGCGTCGCCGGTTCTTTTTTCATCGAGCGCGATGAGGATCAGGGCGCGCTGGGCGTCGAGCAGGTCAGGCTTGATCAGCAGCGCCCTTTTCAGACGCTTGACGGCTTCGTCGCGGTTGTTGGCCGCCAGGTGGATTTCGGCAATGCGCATCTCAGGGAGCGGCGAGTCGGGTTGCAGGCCGGCCAGCTTGCCGTAAGTGGCGAGCGCCTGGTTGGTGTCCCCGGTCAGGTGCTGACAGCGGCCCAGGGCGTCGAGCAGTTCGGGGTCATTGGGCATGGCGGCGACTGCCTCGCTGGCGGCGGTCAGCGCCTTTTTGTTGTCCTTGGCTTGCAGGTAGTACTGGATCAGGAGCAGGCGGGTTTTGCCGTTCTCCGGATTGGCGGCGATGGCCTTGTTGATGAAGCCGACCACCTCGCTCTCGCCGCCGCCCGTGCGCACGCTCAGTTCAGCCAGGGAAATCAGGGCCGGGACATGGCGCGGATCGACGGCGAGGATGGCGTCAAAACGCTTTTTCGCCTGATCGGGCTTTTTCTCCGCCATGTCGAGCGTGGCCAGGCTGACGGCGGCGGGGAAGTAGGTCGGGCTGAGGGCCAGCGCCTGTTCAAAGCTCTTTTTGGCGCCCGCCACATTGTTCATCACCAACTGCGTCCGCCCGCGCAGGTTCCAGGTCGCCGGATTGTTCGGCTGTTTTTTGTCGAGATCGTCGATCGCCTTGAGCGCCTTGTTGAATTGCTTGCCGCGCAGATAGCTGGCGATCAGGGCGAGGTCGGCGCTGGACCCGCTGTCGGTTTCGGCGATGATTTCCAGTTCGTCGATGGCGTTGCTCTTGCCCTGGGCCAGATGGGCGAGCGCCACCGAGGTCTTGCGGGCGGCGTTGTTGGGGTCGAGTTTGGCGGCCTTGGCGAAATATTCCGCCGCTTTGTCGGCGTTGCCGCTTTGCAGGTAGGTTTCGCCAGCGATGGTCAGCATCGCCGGGTTGCCATCGATGTGGCCAAGCGCGGGTTGCAAGGCTTCCTCGGCCTTGGCGATCTGGCCGGTGCGGAGGTAGGTGGTAATCAGCAGACGGCGGGCCAGCGCGAGGCCAGGCGCTTGTTGCAGGGCCTTGTTGAGATGGGCTTCGGCTTGACCGTAAGCGCGCAACTGGAACTCGATAGCGCCGGCAAGCTGTTCGATATCCGGGCGGCTGGCGGCGACTCTGAGCAATTCCTGCACGGTCTGGCGGGCGGCTTTGAAATCCTGGCGCTGGTAGGCGAGGGCCGTTTCCAGATAGAGGGTTTGCGGATGTTTCGCGGCAATTTTTTTCATGGCCTCAATCTGCGCCGCCGCTTCGTCATTTTTACCCTGCTTCAGAAAGGTGTTGACGATAGCCGCATGGGCGAGCAGGAAATTGGGCTTGGCGGCGATAGCTTCGCGGTAACGGGCGATGGCGCCGGCGGGGTCGTTCTTGGCGCCGCGCAGCGAACCGGCGAGCAGCAGCGCGTCGGGATTTTTCGCTTCGGCGGCAAGCACCTGATCGACGGCGGCAATGGCGCCATCGACATCGCCATTGCCCGCCTTGAGACGGGCCGCCGTCAGTTGCGCCGGGGCATAGTCCGGCTTGGCGGCGAGCGCCGCCGCCAACTCGCGGGTGGCCAGATCAAGTTTGCCCTGAATTGCCAGAGCCTGACTCAGACTGTTTTTGAGGCTGGCCTGAGCGGTCGGGTCATTGAGTTTGCTGGCGCTGAACTGCTCGACCAGCTTTTGCGTCTGACCGGAGGCGATCAGCGCCTGAGCCAGCAGCGGCACGGTCTGGTCGGCGGAAAATTGGAGATCGAGCGCCTTTTGCAACTCGATCACCGCGCCCCCGGCGTCGCCGCCATTCAAGAGCGCCTGAGCCAGCAGAAAACGGGCTTCGCCGAGATTGGGATTGGCTTGCAGCGCGTTTTTGAACTGGATGACGGCAGCTTTGTTATCGTTTTTGGCGAGAAAATCCTTGCCGGAAGCCATCAGTTTTTCCGGGCTGTCGCTATGGCAAGCGCCGAGAAAACATGTCGCCAGTAACAGGGCGGCGATCAGGGCGGCTGGTTTTTTCATGTTCAATCTCCCGTTGATACGATTATTTCAGACCCAGTCGATGCATCAGATCATAGAGGGTAGGGCGGCTGACGCCGAGAATTTCCGCCGCCCGGACGATGTTGCCATCGGCCCGGCCCAAGGCGGTGACCACGGCCTGACGCTCGGCGTCGTCGCGGATCTGGCGCAGGTTGATGAACTCCGTCTGGTCGGCGGGGCTGGCGTCGAGGCCGATGTCGGCGCGGCCGATCTGGTTGCCGTCGGCCATGATGACGGCGCGCTTGACGGCGTTTTCCAGTTCCCGCACATTGCCCGGCCAGGTGTGGTTTTCGATGGCGTGGATGGCGTCTTCGCTCAAGTTCATGCCGCCGCGCTTGTGCTCGGCGGCAAAGCGGCGGACGAAAGCGTGGGCGAGCAGGGCGGCGTCGCCCTGGCGCTCGCGCAGCGGCGGGATCGTGATGACGATCTCGGCCAGGCGGTAGTAGAGGTCTTCACGAAAACGCCCCTCGCCGATCAGGGCTTTGAGATCCTGGTGCGTCGCGGCGATGATGCGGACATCGACGGGAATTTCCAGACGGCCGCCCAGGCGCTCGATCACCCGTTCCTGCAAAAAGCGCAGCAGCTTGGCCTGGAGCGGCAGCGGCAGATCGCCGATTTCATCGAGCAGCAGGGTGCCGCCGTCGGCGCTTTCGATTTTTCCCGGCGTCATTTTGCCAGCGCCGGTAAAAGCGCCTTTTTCGTAGCCGAACAACTCGCTTTCGAGCAGGTTGTCGGGGATCGCGGCGCAGTTGATGGCGACGAAGCGTTTATGCTTGCGCGGCGATGATTCATGCAGGCCGCGCGCCAGCACTTCCTTGCCGGTGCCGCTGTCGCCGAGCAGGAGGACGGTGGCGTTGCTGTTGCCGACTTTTTCGACCGTGCGGCAGATGCGCAGCATTTCCGGGTCGCGCGTCAGGAGGCCGGTCAGGGCGGGCGGATGCTGCATCGCTTGCAGGCGGTGGTTTTCTTCCTGCAAATCGTGGAGGCGGAAGGCGCGGTCGATGGTCAGGCCGAGCAGTTCCGGTTCAAACGGCTTGGCGAAAAAATCGTAAGCGCCGAGGCCGATGGCGCGCAAGGCGTTGGCCCGGTCATTCTGGCCGGTGAGAACGATGACCTTGGTTTCAGGCGCGACCGCCAGAATCTGCTCAAGCAGGCGAAAGCCCTCCGACACCGAATCGGCCTCCGGCGGCAGGCCGAGATCCATCGTCACCACCGCCGGGCTGTGGCGGTGCAACTGGCTCAGCGCGCTGTCGCGGTCGCTGGCGGTGATCGTCTCGTACTGGTCGAACGACCAGCGCAGTTGTTTCTGCAAGGCCGGATCGTCCTCGACGATGAGGAGAGGCCGCAGTTTTTCGGTCGTCAAGCCACTTCCCTTTCACGTAAATCCGATTCGCTGCGAGCTTCAAAGAGCGGCAGCAAGACGGTGAAGCGGGTGCCTTTGCCCGGCTCGCTATCGACCTGCATCTCGCCGCCCAGTTCGCGGATGTACTGGGCGCTTTCGTAAGCGCCGATGCCCATGCCGCCCTGTTTGGTGCTCTGGAACGGCTTGAACAGACGCTCGCGGACAAACTCCGGGGTCATGCCGCAGCCGCTGTCGCTGACTTCGACCACGGCCCGGTCGCCGCGCCGTTCCAGGGTGATTGCCACCCGCCCGGAAGGATCGGTGGCATCCAGCGCATTCTGCGCCAGATGGCCGATGACCCGCTCCAGACGATCTTGATGCCCACGTGTTGCCAGTTTTTCGCGCCATTGTACGTCGACTGTTCGGCCCTGGCGCTGTTTTTCCCGGCCAATGCGTTCAATGACATCGGCCAGATTGACGCCGAAAGCCGTACCCGGCGGCGTCGCGCCTTCGCGCAACTGCATCATCAACTGGCGCATGCGCTCGACCGAGTGTTCGACGGTCATCAGCATATCCTGCTGGAATTCGGGATTGGCGCGGTGACGCTCGGCGTTTTTCAGCATCAGCGTCAATTGGGTGACAATATTTTTCAGGTCATGGACGACGAAAGCCGACATCCGGTTGAAGGCGTCGAACTTGCGCGCTTCGAGGAGTGCCTCGGTCGCCTGCATGTTGGCGAGAAAGCTGGCCGCCTGACAACCGGCGGTACGCAGAAGATCATTGACTTCCCAGTTGACGTCGATCGGCGTGCGCGAATTGGCGAGCACGACGAAGCCGGTCATCTCGCCGCCGATCATCAGCGGCACGACGAGCCAGGCGCCGGGCAACTGGGAGAGCCAGGCCGGGATTGCCAGTTCCCGGTAATGGCTGGGGTAGCTGCGGTATTCCTCAAGGTTGATGACCCAGCCGCTGGTGATGAGGAACTGCGCCAACGGCGAGTCCGGCGGCTCCGGGGTCGGACAGGGGGGCATGTTCCAGCGCGTCGTCTGGCGATAGTTTCCTGCGCCCGCATCGCGCAGCCACAGGCAGCCGCCCGGACTTTCGACCATTGCCGCCAGGCCGTGGATGACCTGCTGGCCCATCGCCAGCGGCGACTCCTGGGCCGACAGGGTGCGCGTGAAACGCAGCCATTCTTCACGATAGTCATAGCGGTAGCGGAAAAAATGCTTGCCGACCAGCACCCGCACCTTGGCCCGCACCGTGCCTGAGGCGAGCGCCACGCCGAGGCCGAGCAGGGTGGCGAAAAGCAGCGCCAGTTGCAGCGCCTGGCCCCAGTCGCCGCCGAAATAACGGACGTAATAGCCGATCCCGGCCATGAAGATGAGGTAAAGACCGGCCAGAAAGAGGCTGGCGGAATGGAAGACGGCCCGTTGCGAGAGGCGGATTTTCGCTATCCAGTCGCGGTTGCGCAGGGTGGCCAGCAGCAGCAGCGGCACCGTCAAGGCATGGACGATACCGCGCACGGTGAAGGCGTTCTGGTCGAACTGATTGAACATCAAGGCGTCGGAGAACAGGTAGATGTCGAAGATGAACTGGCCGCCGAGGGCAAAGCACAGCGGCTTGATATTCCACACCGCGTCATCGGTGACGCCGCGAAACAGTTGCTCGACCAGAATCAGACCGAGCACGGGCATGGTCAGGGCGAGAAATTTGGCGGTATGCAGCCAGGCGTCGCCAGCCGACAGGCCGGAAAATTTCGCCAACTGCCACCAGAGGCTGCCACCGATGCTCAGCCAGCAGGCCGGAACAAGCCAGCCGGGCAGGAGCTTGTCCCTGGCCTCTGGCGCTTCCGGCTGCAACAATAAAACGAGAAAGGCGAACCAGGCCCCGTAGCGCAGCGTGTCGCCGATGGCCGGGGCGAAGATGGCCGACGGATCAGCGGCGGCGAAAGCCGACCACGACAGCCAGACCCACAGCAGCGAGCAGACGACGGCCAGACCGAGCGCCAGCGGCCGCCGCCCGGAGCGCCAGGAAGGGCCAAAAAACAGGAGATGAGCCGCCAGCAGCGTGTAGGCTCCGGCGGCAAGGCCGAAGCTCCAGGCAATCAACGGGACCGAGGCGGTATCCATGAAGGGAGCACCCCTGGCGGCGGGCGGATTATTGGGCGCCCTTGCCGGTCAGGACGACGCCGACCGTCTCGAACAGAACCAGCAGGTCGAGAAAGAGGGAATGGTTCTTGATGTAATAAAGATCGTACTGCAATTTTTCAGCCGCCTCCTCGACCGTCCCGCCGTAGTGGTAACGCACCTGCGCCCAGCCGGTGAGGCCCGGCTTGACGCTGTGGCGGACGGCGTAAAAGGGAATTTCCTGGGCCAACTGATCGACGAAGAAAGGGCGTTCCGGCCGCGGGCCGACCAGACTCATATCGCCCCTCAAGACATTGAACAGTTGCGGTAATTCGTCGATGCGCAGCTTGCGGATGATTCTGCCGACGCGCGTCACCCGGTCATCATGCTGGCTGGCCCAGACCGGCTTGCCGTCCTTCTCGGCGTCGCGGCGCATACTGCGGAACTTGATGACCCTGAACAGACGGCCATTCAAGCCGACGCGCTCCTGGGTATAGAACACCGGCAAACCGTTTTCACTGGCGATGGCGAGCGCGGTCAGCAGCATGACCGGCAGCGAGAGAAGCAGCAGCGCGGTGGCGCAAACGATGTCGAAAGCCCGTTTGACGAAGGCGCGCCAAGCGTTTTGCCTGAAACCCTCGCCAAAAACCAGCCAGCCGGCGTAGAGCGATTCGAGGCGAATCTGGCCGAGGGTCTGTTCAAAGTGGCTGGCCAGATCGAGAACGCGGATGCCTTGCAGCTTGCAATCGAGCAGTTCGCGCAAGGGCATGGCGCCGCCGCGCCGCTCGGTCAGGGCGACGACGATTTCATCAACGCGCATGGCCTGCGCCGTGCTGAGGAGCGAACGATCGGCAGGCAACACGGCATCGTCTGGAACGGCGGGGTGTTCTTCATTGGGGGCCGGGAAGAAACCGATGATTTCCGCCGAAGGGTCGGATTTGTCCAGTTCCTGCTTGATGGTCAGCGCGCGGGCGCCGGTACCGTAGACCATGATGCGTCGGGTCAGAATGCCGGCAGCCGATGATTGAGCGGCGGTAATACGCGTCACCAGCATACCGAAGACGGCTGACATGGCCGATAGTTCGACAAATTCGCGGTTGACGCCGGTCAGCGGCAGCAGGGCGTAAATGCCGTAAGCGACGGGGATGGCGACATAGAGCGAGAGCACGGCCCGGGCGCGGTTTTCCATCGGCGTGCGGCTATTGAGGCGCTGGTAAAAACCGAGCCAGGCATTGATGACCAGCATGGCCGCCGCCAGCAGAATGGCGAACAGCAGCACCTGCTGGTGATTGACCGGCAACCCGCTGTGCACCCACATCATGGCGATGACGATGCCGACGATGATGAAGGAAAAATCAAACAGCATCTGCAACAGCGGTCGCCAGCGTATCCAGTGGTTGAACAGCTTGATCATGCTCTATCCCTGCTTCCTCGCTGCCGCCCGGTATTTATGGGGCATACCCGAACCGGCTGACAGCCTCCGTCGATGCCGACATTCTAGAAAGGACGGCCCATGCTGTCTGCGCACTATTTCACAAAACGCCCAAAGCCACGGCGGCGAATGGCTATCCGGGATAGCCGCGAGAAGGGCATCGCGCCCCGCTTGAACGGGCATTGTGGCGAATGTTTTCATCAGCTTGATGAGCGGTTTTTGTCATTTTTTGAGGCTGCGAGTGTATCCGGTATTGCATAAAAAGGGGGTATTACACCAGCGTCTCAATCACCGCCGGGTGGCCGAGAAAGCCTTGCGGGCTGGCGCTGGCGCCGTAGGCGCCGCTCTGGAAGATGACGACGAGATCGCCCGGCGCTGCTGGCGGCAGCGCCATGCGCTCGGCCAGCACATCGAGCGGGGTGCACAGCGGGCCGACGACCGAGACGGTTTCTCGTTCGCTTGCCTCCATCCGGTTGCCGATGGCGACCGGGTAATTTTTGCGGAGCACCTGGCCGAAATTGCCGGAGGCCGAGAGATGATGGTTCAGCCCGCCATCAACGACGAGAAAAACCTGACCGCGCGATACCTTGCGGTCGATGATCCGGCTCACATAAACACCGGCTTCGCCGACCAGATAACGGCCCAGTTCGATGACCAGTTGGGCCTCCGGCATCTCGGCGGCGGCGCGGGCTGCCAGTTCAGCCAGATTGGCCCCGATGGGCGCGAGATCAAGACGCTGCTCGCCGGGAAAATAAGGGATGCCGAAACCGCCGCCGAGATTGAGCACGCGCACCGGCGCGGGCGCGCAATCAGCCAGACGCCGGGCCAGCGCCCAGGATTGCCGCTGCGCTTCGCAAAGAGCTTCGGCTCTCAGATTCTGCGACCCGGCAAAGAGATGAAAGCCCTCGAAGCGAAGGCCAGCAGCGCCAATCTCAGCAAGGAGCCGCGGCGCTTCTTCGGCATCGACGCCAAACGGTTTGGCCCCGCCGCCCATCTTCATGCCGGAACCTTTGAGTTCAAAATCCGGATTGAGGCGCACGGCAACCCGCGCCGCCACGCCCAGTTCAGCCGAAATAGCGGCCAGCAGACCGACCTCGCGGAAGGATTCGAGATTGACGAGCACGCCCGCCGCCACCGCCTGACGCAATTCGCCCGCGCGTTTGCCGGGACCGGCAAAGCTGATGTCATGCGGATCAGCGCCCGCGTCCAAGGCAATTTTCAACTCGCCCGCCGAAGCCACATCAATGCCATCGACCAGCCCAGCCAGCAGATCGACCACAGCGGACATCGGGTTGGCCTTCATGGCGTAATGCAGCTTGACCGCAGGCGGCAAAACCGCCCGCAGTTCAGCGACGCGGCTGGCGATCAACCCCCGGTCATAAGCATAAAACGGCGTCTGGCCAACACGGGCAGCCAGACGCTCAAGCGGCAGGTTGCCGATCAGCAATTGCCCGTCGGCAACGGCAAATTGCGTCATCGGGGCGTGAGCGGGCAGAGGGTGGTCAGAAAGAGATGACATCGTTCAATTGTTTATTAAACGGCGCATTCTAGCGTGGCTTTGCCGGGTAAGGCGCCATCAATGCGCATGACGCCGAAATATCCGGGCGAGTCGTGCCTTGAACAGCGTTTGCCAGCGCCAGCGTCAATCACTGTGAGCAAAGCCAATCCGACAATTGGCAACCGAGCACTTCCATCAAGCTTTTATCTTGTCCGGACGGCGGATATTGGCCGACCAGATGGCGCACCTGGCAGTCAGACTTCCGGCGTACAGCTACAGCCTGAGATAGATTTTGCCGTCGATGTCATGGTTCAGTGGCAAAGGCTTCGTCCGGCAGATGCAGGATCTGGATACGGCTGTAGCGGATATGAGATTTGATCAGCCACCTGGCCTCTTTCGGGTCGCCATTCATCAGGGCCTGGTATAGCCGTTTGTAATCGGCGAATTGACGCTGATGAGATTCCGGTGAAAGGAAGGAATGAATCTGCATGCGCAACAACTGGGTCGGTACGACTGGATTGATGCGAGTTAATTCGCGGTTGTCGGCAATCTCGAAAATCACGTCGTAAAAGCGTGTCCGCCGAATCGACTGGAGTACGCGATCACCGGACGGCCCCTGCGCCATCAACTGTTCATAGGCTTCGGTGAGTTTCTGGGCATAGCCGTGGCGGCCTTCCTGCTGGTCTCTGCGGATCTTGGCCGCAGCCAGACTCACTGCCAGGGTGAAAGTACTGCCGAGAACCTGAAGAAGTTCAAGCACCTCGTTGCGCGACAGTGCCCGGATGTAGGCCCCGCGATAGCGCGATTGGGTGACCACGCCTTCTGCGGCGATGCGCGTCAGTCCCTCGCGCACCGGCCCGCGGCTGACTCTGAGATCGCGCTGCAAGTCGGCCTCGATCAAGCGCTGGCCCGGTGCGTAGCGACCGTGGAGGATGCCTTGCTTGATGGCATTGATAACGAGTTCCGGCGACGTTGTTTTCCGGTCGGACTCGGTGGCGGGTTCGGTGCTACTCATTGGGGGCGGTCTCAGGATAGACCCTTATTCTAAAGGGTTTGCCTGAAATCCATGCAAGCCAAATGGATAGTTTGTGTTGTTCCTTGCGGGACGGATTCAGGGCAGGCGGCACAATACATTGCCCCGCAATACGGGAATGCAGCGGCTGCTGTTTTCACGCGCGGCAAAGTCCACGTCTTGGCCGCGACCGCTGTCGATCATCTCTTGGCCCAGGCTCGATGTTCTCAGGCCGGTCAGGGCGTCGCTACCACGGTAGGCGCTGTGAGCGGCCAAGGCTGCGTCGGTCATCGTCAGCCGGGAACCGAGGCGTTTGACGATCTGGGCGACGATGGCTCCGGCGCCGAAAAAATCCTCGAAACTGAACCGACCCAGCGAGCCGGCGCAGGCCAGAATGACTTGATCGGCGGCGTGGCAAGTGACGAGGTGCTCGGCGACCGCTTCGGCATTCAGCAGGGCGGCGGCGTAAACCGCCGTCGCTTTACTGGCCCGGCGCAAGGCGACGGTGCCGTTGGTCGAGGCGAAGATGACTTCCTTGCCGGCGACGCCATGCTTGAGCAGGGCCAGTGGCAGCGGATCGATAAAGCCGGGCAGGGTGATGGAGTTGTACTCGCCGATCAGCACCAGTTCATCCCTGGCGCGTTCCTGACTGAAACGCTCTGCTTCCTCGCGGCCCAGAGCCGGACGGACGCCGGTGGCGCCGCCGTAAAAGGCGGCGACGATGGTCGAGGTGGCGAAGATGACATCAAGCACCACGGCCACTTTGCCGGTCATGCCGTCCGGGTCGAGGTCTTCCTTGCAGATGACAACGTGCAGTTCCATGAGGCGTGGCGACAAGCGTCAGCGAGCGGTCGAGCCGCCATCGACCGCCAGCATCGAGCCGGTGCAATATGAAGATTCGTCGGAGGCAAAGAACAGGCAGGCGTTGGCGATCTCGCCAGGCTTACCGGGGCGGCACATCGGCGAAATACGCTCGGCAAGGGTCGGATCATCGAACCAGTTGATGACAGCAGCGACCATTTCGGTATCCACAAAACCCGGAGAAACCGTGTTGACGCGAATGTTTTCCTTGGCGTAAGTGACGGCGAGAGAACGTGTGTAATTGATGATTGCACCCTTGGAGGCAGTGTAGGCGTGAGCGTCGGGAACGCCACGCATGCCGTAGATGGAAGCTACGTTGACGATCGAGCCGCCGCCTTGCTTGCGCATGACGGGAATGGCCAGACGGCAGGTGAGAAAGGTCGAATCGAGGTTGATTTCCAGCACCTTGCGCCACTGATCCGGTGAGGTGGTGGTCGTCTCGTTCATGGTTCCAGGTTCGGAAACGCCAAGAGCATAGCCGACACCGGCGTTATTGACCAGAACATCGACGCGTCCGAAGGTGTCCATGATTGCTGCAAAGGCGCGCTCTACCTCAGCGGGCTTGGATAGATCGGCGATGGCCGCTGCCGCGACGCCACCGGCTGCAGTGACTTCCCGCACCACCGCATCGAGCTTGGCCTGGGTTCGCCCGATGGCAAAAACCTTGGCGCCTTCCTTGGCGAACAGACGCATACACTCGCGGCCAACGCCGGAACCGCCGCCCGTGATTACCGCCACCTTGTTTGCAACTCGTCCCATTTTTGTCTCCTTGTGTTTGTCCGGCGTCGATTGACAATACGCCCTCGACCGCTCCGTTTATAAATGGATCGCCTTATGGCGTCAACAATATGTAGGAGTGGATTGTAGGATAAAATTGGCGGTCAATACTTTGCCGATCATCCCCCCTTGACGAAAATGCGCTGAAAACGAATCGGTAATCCGACATCACGCAGCCATGTCTGGCGAGGCGCCGACCACACTCAGTAATTTCGCCCGCAGCCATTGATTGGCCTGATCGAGATCGGCGCTGCGATGCCAGTACAAGTGCAGGGCCAGCGGCGGCAGGGTGAAAGGCAGGTCGAGGATCTTCGCCGGATAACCCCGGGCGAGGCGCAGCGGCGCTGATAGAGCGAGATCGCTAGCCAGCACGATCTGTGGCGCGACAAGGTAGTGTTGTACCCGCATCTTGATGTTGCGGCGCTGGCCGAGCTTGTTGAGCGCCACGTCCACATGGCCCATGCCCTGACGTCGGCTGGAAACATGGATATGGCCGAGGGAAAGATAACTTTCGAGCGTCAACGGGCGGTCGGCCAGCGGATGATCTTCGCGCAGCATGCAGACGTAGGTTTCTTCCAGCATCGGCGCTAGCCGCAACTGGGGATCGTTGAGCAAAGGCGCATCGACGGCCAGGTCGAGCAGGCCGGACGCCAGTTGCCGCGAGACATCCTCGCGGCTGGTGTAATAACTCTCGATCCGCACGCCGGGCGCCTGGCTTTGTAGAATCTCGCCGACGGCGGGCAGGATCAGAGTTTCGGCCAGATCGCTCATGCTCACCCGAAAAGTCTTTTCCGCCGTCGCCGGAGCAAAGCGGTTGCCTTCCTGGATGCTGCTATTGAGCAGTTGCAAGGCTTCGGCCACCCGTCCGAACATGTTTTCGGCGACCGGTGTCGGCACCATGCCACCGGGCGTGCTGACAAAGAGCGGATCGTTAAAGGCGGCGCGCATGCGGGCCAGGGCATTGCTCACGGCGGGTTGCGTCAGGCACAGGATCTCGGCGGCCCGCGTCAGATTGCGCTTGGCGTAGATGGCCTCGAAGACGATGAACAGATTGAGGTCGACCCGATTGAGTGAAAGCGGCATGGCGTACCTTTCGTTATCACTGCTATGAATGATGATCTATTTAAATAATAAATTTTGTCAATTTTTAGCGCCGCTCTATCTTTTACCTTGAGTCACTGGCGGTCATGTCGGGATCAAGGGCAAGGTATTCAGGAATGGGATAGCAGGAGGAGACCATGGATTTTGGCTATACCCCGAAAGTCGAGGAGTTGCGCCATCGCGTCCAGGCGTTCATGGACGATCATATCGTGCCGCGGATTCGCCAGTATGGCGAGGAAGTCGCGGCTGGGCATTTTCCGGTGTCCTTCATGGCGGATCTCAAGGCGCTGGCGAAATCGGAAGGGCTGTGGAATCTGTTTTTGCCCCATCTGCGCGACGACGAACCGGGAACCCGCCTGAGCAATCTCGAATATGCGCCGCTGGCAGAAATCATGGGGCGCGTCATGTGGGCTTCCGAAGCGTTCAACTGCAACGCGCCGGATACGGGCAACATGGAATTGCTCCATATGTTTGCCACTCCGGAGCAGCGCGAGCATTGGCTCAAACCCCTGCTGCATGGTGAAGTCCGCTCGGCCTTCGCCATGACGGAACCCGATGTCGCGTCGTCGGACGCCACCAACATCACCACGCTGATCCGTCGCGATGGCGACGACTACGTGATCAACGGGCGCAAATGGTTCATCACCAACGCCGCGCACCCGAACTGCCAGCTTTTCATTCTGATGGGCAAGACGGATCCAGAAGCCGAGTCCCACAAGCATCAGAGCATGATTCTCGTGCCGCGTGATGCGCCGGGCGTCGACGTGGTGCGCAATATCAACATCATGAATCATTATTCGCCGGAAGGGCATTGCGAAATCGTCTTCCGCGACGTCCGGGTGCCGGTGGCCAATCTCCTGGGCGAAGAGGGCAGCGGTTTCGCCTTGGCTCAGGCGCGCCTAGGCCCCGGTCGCATCCACCATTGCATGCGCTCCATCGGCGCGGCAGAGCTGGCCTTGGAATTGATGATCGACCGCTCTCTGGAGCGCAAGGCTTTTGGCAAATATCTACACATGCATGGAACCATTACCGAATGGATTGCCCGTTCGCGGATCGAAATCGACCAGGCGCGGTTACTGGTGCTCAAGGCTGCCTGGATGATCGATGAGGTTGGAGCCAAGGCGGCGCGCAAGGAGATTTCCATGATCAAGGCGCTGGTACCGACTGTTCATACCGCCGTCTGTGATCGCGCGATGCAGACTTTCGGCGCCATGGGCATCAGCCCGGATACGCCGTTGGCCGATCATTGGACCTGGGGTCGCGCCCTACGCTATGCCGATGGCCCGGACGAGGTGCATCTGCGCGCCATCGCCGGTATCGAATTGAAGAAAAGGCAAGCCGACCTGGGCGCCAGCGCGGTTTATCTGACGCCACCCGGACGAAGCTGACGGATTTCTCCTCCCCACCCGCCCACGTCGCCAGTATGATCGGCGAATTGCGGCAGGTGTCGCCGCCGGGGCCTGGCCCCAGTTTTTTTGAGTCGATGGAACAGCCGGCCATGTCATTGCCCGCCTTCCGTCCTGAATGACAAGAGGCTTATGGGTTATGGCGGAAATGATTTTGGTCAGACATGGGCAGGCTGCTTTCGGCAGCGATGATTACGACCGCCTCTCGCCGCTGGGCGTGCGCCAGAGCATCCGGCTGGGGGAATATTTCGCCACCCAGTCCTTGACATTCGACAAGGTCGTCACCGGTAGCCTGCTGCGGCAACGGCAGACCGCCGACGGCATACTGAGCGGTATGCGCGCGGATATTGCCCGTGAAGAAGACCCTGATTTCGACGAATACGATTTCTACGCCCTCTACCACGCCGCGATTGCCCAATATCCGCCGCTGGAAGCCGAGATGAACGGCGGTTTGCGCGCCTTCTACCGTGGCTTGAAGCGCGTGCTCCAGTTGTGGTCGGAAGATGCCATCGTCGGCCCGACGCCCGAACGCTGGGATCAATTCCATGCCCGTGTCGCTCGCGCTCGCCGACGCATCCAGGCATCCGGCTGGCAGCGGGTGCTGGCGGTCAGTTCCGGCGGTGTGATCGCGACCATGATTCAACAGGTGCTTGCCGCGCCGCCCCGGTCGGCCATTGATCTCAATCTGCAAATCTACAACACCAGTCTGACCCCAATGTCGCTACCTTAATCCATTGTCATAGCGAGTTGTTGAAGCTGAGAGTCGATTATTTGTAGGCGTAATTCTGTCCGAGGTTTGGTCATGATGGGATGGGGTTTGGGTC
>JAITMS010000138.1 GCA_031277255.1 Azonexus sp. | reverse complement strand
CTCCTGCGCTTATTGACCGGGCTGGCCGAGCCGAGCGCCGGAACCCTGGCCATCAACAGCGACAAGGCGGATAAACATCTGGCTCGCGCTGGCGTGGTGTTCCAGTCCCCGGCCCTGCTGCCCTGGCTGACTGTCGCCGGGAATGTGGCTTTCGGCCTCGATTTCGCCTGCCGCCCGCCGGAAAGCAAGGCGGCGCGAACAGCCCGCGTCGAACGGGCGCTGGCTCTGGTGGGTTTGACCGAACACGCCGGGAAAAAGCCGTCGGCCCTCTCCGGTGGCATGGCCCAGCGCGTCGCGCTGGCCCGCGCGCTGGCCCGCGACCCTGAAATCATCTACCTCGACGAGCCATTCTCGGCGCTCGACGCGGTGACGCGCGAATCCATGCAGGACCTGCTCGTTGAACTGGCGCACCAGCAACAGAGCGCCGCCCTGCTGGTCACGCACGACATCGACGAGGCGCTGCGCATCGCCGACCGCGTGCTGCTGCTGGCCCGCAGCCAGCCCGGTGAGCCAGCGCGCATCGCCGGGCAATGGCAGCCGGCGGGCAAAGCGCCGCGCCAGCACCGCTCCATGCATCTCAATGCGATGCGCGAAGAAATTCTCTATTCACTTTCCAACCCCGCTGTCGCCTGGACCCCCAACCTCTAAGGACTGAGCATGACCCGAAAACAATATGACCGCCTGAACGGCGGCTTGCCCCTGTCGCTACCGCGTAGCGACAACCTGTCGCTGTCGCACAGCGACAACCTCTCGCTGTCGCGCCGCGAATTTCTCCGCCTGTCGGCGCTGCTCACCGGCGCGGTCGCGCTGCCCCGGCTGGCCGCCGCCGCCAATCCCGATGATCCGGTGCGTATCGGCTATCTGCCGATCACCGACGCTTCGCCGCTGCTGGTCGCCCACGCCCAAAAACTGTTCGAGGCACAGGGACTGGCGGTCGAGACGCCCAGGCTGTTCCGCTCCTGGGCGCAGATCGTCGAAGCCTTCATGGCCGGGCAGGTCAACGTCGTGCACCTGCTCTCGCCGATGACGGTCTGGGCGCGCTACGGCAGCCATCTGGCGGCCAAGGTGGTGGCCTGGAACCACATGTCCGGCTCGGCCCTGACCGTCGGGCTGAACATCCAGAGCATCAAGGATCTGGGCGGCAAGAAGGTCGCCGTGCCTTTCTGGTACTCCATCCACAACGTCGTCCTGCAACATCTGCTGCGCGAAAACGGCCTTACCGTCGTCACAAAACCAGCCGCCGCGCTGCAAGCCAACGAGGTGGCGCTGACCGTCATGGCCCCGCCCGACATGGGACCGGCCTTGGCCAACGGGGCGATTGCCGGTTTCATCGTCGCCGAGCCTTTCAACGCGGCGGCGGAAATCAACGGCATTGGCCGCGTGCTCCGCTTTACCGGCGATGTCTGGCGCGACCACGCCTGCTGCGTCGTCACCCTGCATGAGCGCGACCTCAAGGATCGCCCGGAGTGGTCGCAGAAAGTGGTCAATGCCATCGTCAATGCCCAGCACTGGCTGCGCAATAACCGTGAGGCAGGCGCTCAATTGCTGGCCAAGGACGCACCGGGCAAGTACACGCCTTTTCCGCCCGCCGTGCTGGCGCGCGTGCTGGCGCCAGAGGCCGGGCGGCAGCAGCAATACGTCGCGGTAGGGGCGATCCGCCACCCGGAATGGAAGGATCAGCGCATCGACTTCCAGCCCTATCCCTTCCCGTCCTATACCGAGCAACTGGTCAAGTTCCTGAAGCTCACGCAAGTCGAGGGCGACAACCGCTTTCTGGCCGCGCTCGATCCGGCCTTCGCCGCCCGTGACCTGGTGGACGACCGTTTCGTCAAGAACGCCATCGCCGCCCTCGGCGGACTGAAAGCCTTTGGCCTGCCGGAGAAATTCACCCGCGCCGAAACCATCGTGGCCTGACATGCAACCGCACACGCATTCCTTGAGTCAGCGCCAGCTTTGCCAGCGCTTCGTCTGGCCGACGCTCGGACTGGGCCTGATGACCGCCTTGTGGTGGCTGGCCGTGCATGGCCTGGGCAGCGGTTCGCCGATGGCCGCGCGGTTCGCGCCGGAGACGGTGGCGCGCACCGTGCTCGATCTGGCCGCCGGGCCGGAAATCTGGCTGCACGCCAAAGCCAGTCTGTTGCGCGTCGTGTACGGCCTGGTCATTGCGCTGGCCGTCGGCATTCCGCTGGGTCTTCTGGTCGGCAGTTGGCCAGCCTTCAACCGTCTGAGTTCGACCAGTTTTCAATTCCTGCGCATGATCTCGCCCTTGTCCTGGATGCCGATTGCCGTCATGGCGCTGGGCGTCGGCGAAGCGCCGGTCGTCTTTCTGCTCGCCTTCGCCGCCGTCTGGCCGATCGTACTCAACGTCGCCGCGGGCGTTCAGGCCGTCGCCCCGCTCTGGCTGACCCTGGCCGATACCCTCGGCGCCAACCGCCGCGAACGTCTCTGGCACGTCACCGTGCCCGCCATCGCCGCCCATCTGCTCACCGGCGTCCGCCTGGCCGTTGGCCTGATCTGGGTGGTGCTGGTGCCCGCCGAAATGCTCGGCGTCAATGCCGGTCTTGGCTATTTCATCCTCGACACCCGTGACCGCATGGCCTACGGCGAACTCATGGCTGGCGTCCTGTTCATCGGCCTCTTGGGTTTTCTGCTCGACTGGCTGGTCCGCCTTGCCCACCGCCGCTGGAACACCGACTAGGGCGGTTTTGATTCAAGTGCATACACATCCCTATACCGTTCGGGCTGAGCCTATCGAAGCCCGGTTCAAGCCTCCCTTCCTCTCTCCGCATCGTCCTTCGCCTGTCCTGAGCCTGTCGAAGGGACAAGCTCAGGACGAACGGGAGTGTAAGGATTTAAACAGAAAACGCCCTAAACCTTTTTTCTGAAGAAAACGACCATGACCACGACCACACTGACCGCCCCGGCCACTCTGCAAACCCTGATCGCCAGCGAGCTGGCCCCGCGCGTCGCCGCCATCGACCTCGAAGCCTATTACCCGGAGCCGTTCCTGCGCGCCGTCGGCGCGCTTGGCGGCTTTGCCAGCGTCGTCGCGCCGGAATTCGGCGGCAGCGGCAAAGGACTCGGCGAGGCCATCAAAACCATGGCCGAGATCGGCGAAAGCTGCCTCTCCACCGCCTTCATGCACTGGTGCCAGACCGCTTGCGCCCGCTACATCCAACTTTCCGACAACGCCGCCGCCAAGCGAACCTGGCTGCCCCGCCTCGCCAACGGTTCGCTCCTTGGCGGCACCGGCCTCTCCAACACCTGCAAGTCGAATTGCGACATCGAACGCTACCTCTTGACCGCCCGCCGCGTCGACGGCGGCTACAGCGTCAACGGCGCTTTGCCCTGGGTGTCGAACCTCGGCCCCGACCACATTTTTGTCACCGGCTGCCCGGTCGAGGGCGATGGCCGTCTGGTCTTCTTCATCACCCGTTGCGACCAAGCGGGCTTCAAGCTGATCGACGCAGCCCATTTCACCGCCCTCGAAGGCACCCGCACCCTGGCCTGCCAGTTCCGCGAGGTCTTCATTGCCGACAGCGAAGTGCTGGCCCCGCCGGAAGAATCAGCCCGCTTTCTCGCCCGCATTCAGCCGGGCATGTTCCTCGCCCAGTTGGGCATGGGCATCGGCCTGATCCGCGACTGCGCACGCTTGATCGAAAACGTCGGCAAAACCCACGCCCACATCAACCGCTACGAAACCGATCAAGCCGACGAATTGCGCGCCGCCCTCGCCGCCGCTGAACAGGAAACCTTCCGTCTGGCGGCGCGTCTCGACGCCAAGCCGACCGACGACGAACTCCCGGCGCTGCTGACCGAAGTCCTGCGCATCCGCCTGGCGGGCGGCGAACTGACCCTGCGCGCCGCCAACGCCGCCATGCTGCACCAGGGCGCCCGCGGCTATCTGCGCACCGCCGCTGCCCAGCGCCGCCTGCGCGAAGCCTATTTCGTCGCCATCGTCACGCCGTCGCTCAAGCACTTGCGCCGGGAACTCGCCCGGCGGGAAGGCAAACTCGATCACTGACACGGATAACCAGCAACCGTCAAACCCCCCGGCAAAACCCGGGGGTTTTTAATTTCTGAAATGCTCACTTTTCAGCAATACTGGTGAAAAACAGGCGGGCGAAAATCGAGAAACCTTGACGTGATTGCTTCGCCTTGGGCTGGCAATAACCATGCTTGGCAAAAATTTGGCATGGATACCAACTTTTCAGGAATGTTTGTCATTGCGAGCCAAGGCAAATCTATTGTGTAATTTATTTTACGTAATGAATAGCGTCGCGCGCTATGGCTTTGTTCTTCAAGACGATTCGCTATATCGATATGAGAAAATATCATTTCACGCCTCTCCTCCTCACGGATAATGTGTCGCCCTTGAAAGGTCGCCGTTTTGGCTGGCCTGCCTATTACAACAAGGGGAATGAAATGAGTGGACATGAAGCGGCTATTGCCGTGCGCGCGCCGCGCGCAGAAATACGGGTGGGGATATTTTCCAACGAAGACTGGTGGGCCGTCTGGATTGGTCTGGCGGTGATCGTGGCGGCCTGGGCCTTGTTCGCCAATGGCGTCAGCCTCAAGTGGCTGGCGGTGGCGCCGGCGAAATGGAAGACGCTGGCCGAGGCCGGAGAAGGTCTTGTCACCCGTCTGCCGAATTATCTGGCGCTGTTTGCCGCCTTTGCCGTGTTGTTCGGCGTCGCGGTCGTCTCGCTCGGCCAGTCGCTGGCGCGTTTTCTGTCGGCCTTCCTGATTCTGTTCGTGGCCTCACTGTTGATCTTCACCACCTCGTCCTGGGCTGAGGCCTCGCGTTACAACCTCGAAGCGCCGCTGCTGGCGCTGGCGCTCGGTTTGCTGGTATCGAACACGACCACCTTGCCGGATTGGTTTCAGGCCGGATTGCGCGTCGAGTTCTACATCAAGGTCGGCATCGTGCTGCTCGGCGCGACCCTGCCCCTGACGCTGCTGGTCTGGGCCGGGCCGGTCGCGGTCGGGCAGGCGACCATCGTTTCGCTCGTCACCTTCTTCTCGATTTTCTTCGCCGCCAAGGCGCTCGGTCTGGATCGGCGTTTTGCCGCCGTGCTCGGCACCGGCGGCGCGGTGTGCGGCGTCTCGGCTTCGATTGCCGCCGCAGGCGCGGTGCGCGCCAAGCGCGAGGAGACTTCGATCGCCATCACGCTGGTGGTGCTGTGGGCGATTGTGATGATCTTCGTCCTGCCCTTCGCCTCGCGCGCCCTTGGCTTGACGACGGGGGAAGCGGGGGCCTGGATCGGCACCTCGGAATTTGCCGATGCCGCTGGTATTGCCGCCGCGCAAGCCTATGGCGACGCGGCGCGTAATTCCGGCGGCACCATCGTCGGCGCGCCGGATGCCGCCGTGCAGGCTTTCACCCTGATGAAAATCGTTGGCCGCGACATCTGGATCGGCATCTGGGCCTTTGTCCTGGCCTGGGTCGCCACCACGCGCTGGGATCGCGGCGCAGACGGCGTGCGGGCCAAGGTCAGCGTGAGCGAGATCTGGACGCGCTTTCCAAAATTCGTCTTCGGCTTTGTGCTGGCCTCGGTTTTCATCACCTGGGTCGCCAGCCATTACGCGCTGGCCGATTACAACAAGATCGTCAAACCTGATCTGGTCGCGCCGATCAGCACGCTGCGCACCTGGGCCTTCACCTTCTGCTTTCTCAGCATTGGCCTGACCACCCAGTTGCGCTCGCTGACGGCGACCGGCTGGCGGCCCTTCCTGGCATTTACTGCTGGCGTGGCGGTCAATATCGTCATCGGCTATGTGCTTTCCGTGCATGTGTTTGCTGATTACTGGAACAGTCTGGCGGGATGAGCGCGCAAGAGAACAACGGCCTCGCCACGCTGCCCAAGGCGCATCACGGGCAGTGCGGCGATTGCCGCCACTGGCTTGCCGATCCGGCGGCGCTGGAACAACGCATGGCCGGAATGCGCTCCTTCGGCTCCGCCTACAGCGCCGTCATCGCCGCCAGCCGGTTGTGCACCCGCCATGACTGCTGGTCGGCAGAGAGCGATACCTGCAATCGTTTTGCGGGCCATGCGTTGCACCAGCACTATCCATCACACCCAGAGAGGCTTTGAAACGCCATGTACCAATACGATGATTTCGACCGCCAGCGCCTGAACGAGCGCGTCGTCCAATTCCGCGATCAAGTCCGGCGCTGGCAGGCGGGTGAGCTGACCGACGATGAATTTCGCCCGCTGCGGGTGCAAAACGGCCTGTACATTCAGCGCCATTCGCCGATGCTGCGCATTGCCGTGCCTTACGGGCTGCTCGCCGCGCGCCAGTTGCGCGTCCTGGCCCGTATCGCCCGCCAGTATGACCGGGGTTACGGCCACTTCACGACGCGCCACAACCTGCAACTGAACTGGACGAAAATCGCCGATACGCCCGCCATTCTGGCCGAACTCACCGAGGTCGAGATGCACGCCATCCAGACTTCCGGCAACTGCGTGCGCAACATCACCACCGATTCCTTCGCTGGCGTCGCCGCCGATGAAATCATCGACCCGCGCCCGCTGGCCGAGATTCTGCGCCAATGGAGCATGTTTCACCCGGAATTTTCGTACTTGCCGCGCAAGTTCAAGATCGCCATCTCCGGCAGCCGTGAAGATCGCGCCCTGACGTGGTTTCACGACATCGGCCTGCATTTGAAAGAAGTCGATGGCGAAGTCGGCTTTACCGTCATCGTCGGCGGCGGTCTGGGCCGGACGCCGATTCGCGGCGAAGTGATGCGCCCCTTTCTGCCCTGGCGGCACCTCCTCAGCTACTGCGAGGCGATTCTCCGCGTCTATAACCGCTATGGCCGCCGCGACAAGGTTTTCAAGGCGCGTATCAAAATTCTCGTGCAGACTTTGGGCGTCGAACAATTCGCCCGTCTGGTCGAAGCCGAGTGGGCGCACGGCAAGGATGGCCCGGCAACCATCACCCAGGCCGAATTTGATCGCGTCGCCGCGCATTTCGCGCCGCCGGACTACGCCTCCGCAGGCGGCGTGGACAGCGGTCTGGAAAAACACCGCCGCGACAGCGCCGCCTTCGCCCGCTGGCTGCAACGCTGTACCCATCCGCACCGCGTCCCCGGCTACCGCGCCGTCACCCTGTCGCTCAAAAGGCACGGCGCGCCGCCCGGCGACATCACCGCCGAACAGATGGAAACCGTGGCCGATCTTGCCGACCACTTCAGCTTTGGCCAGGTGCGCGTCAGCCACGAGCAGAACATCGTCCTCGCCGATGTCCGCGACAGCCATCTCTACGCCCTGTGGCTGACGGCCAGGGGCGCCGGGCTGGCGACGCCGAATGTCGGCCTCCTCACCGGCCTCATCTGCTGCCCCGGCGGCGACCTTTGCGACCTCGCCAACGCCCGCTCGGTGCCCGTCGCCAACGCCATTCAGGCGCGTTTTGACGACCTCGACTACCTTTTCGACATCGGCGACATCGAACTCAACATTTCCGGCTGCATGAACGCCTGCGGCCATCACCATGTCGGCCATATCGGCATCCTCGGCGTCGACAAAAACAATGCCGAGTTCTATCAGGTCACTCTCGGCGGCCGTCAGGGCAATGACGCCCGGCTGGGCAAGATCATCGGCCCCGCCTTTTCGGCCAGCGAGATGCCGGACGTGGTGGAAAAAATCATTCAGGTTTACCTCGACCATCGTCACGCGGACGAGCGTTTTCTCGACACCCTCGACCGCATCGGCATTGACCCGTTCAAAGAGCGCGTGTACGCAAGCGACACCCTCGACTGGGCGACACATAGCGAAAAGGAGGCCGCCTGATGGCGCAACTCATCAAAGACCGGGAAGTGCACGTCGACACCTGGCAAGCCCTTGATTTAACAGAAGATGACCACGCCGAAACCGTGACTTTGCCGCTTGGCGAGACGATTTTTCCGCTCGCCGTCTGGCGGTCGCGCCAAGCGGAAATCATCGCCCGCGGTGAGCGCATCGGCCTCTTGCTGCAAGCCGACGACACGGTTGAGGAAATCGCCGCCGACCTGCCCCGTTTCGCCCTCGTCGCCGTCAATTTCCCGCGCTTTGTCGATGGCCGCGGTTATTCCACCGCCAGCCTGCTACGCCAGCGTTACGGCTATCGCGGTGAATTACGCGCCGTCGGCGACGTGCTGCACGACCAGTTGTTTTATCTGGCCCGCGTCGGCTTCGACAGCTACGCCCTCAAAAACGGCAAAAACGCCGCCCATGCGCTAACAGCCGGTTTCTCCACCTTCCGCGACAGCTACCAGGCCGCCAGCGACCAACCACAACCCTGGTTCCGCCGCCGCGCCTGAACGCCCCTGAACCACTATTGATCGCTGACGGTGAAACGCTTTGATAATTAAAGTCGACTCTGACCCCAATGTCGCTACCTTAATCCATTGTCATAGCGAGTTGTTGAAGCTGAGAGTCGATTATTTGTAGGCGTAATTCTGTCCGAGGTTTGGTCATGATGGGATGGGGTTTGGGTC
>JAITMS010000126.1 GCA_031277255.1 Azonexus sp. | reverse complement strand
AAGGGAGGACAGACCTCGATCGTGCTGGATGGGATGAACATCACGCTGACGATGCCCGCGACGCTGGACATCAAGGGGACGAGCAAGGCGTTTCTGGGGCCGGGGAGGAGTCCGGCGGCATTGCCGAAGTTGCCGGATGGAACGGTCCAGATTCAAGACTGGATCGGCCTTGACTACCGCGACCCCGAAACGGGTGAAGGCATTGCCAGCGCGGGCTACGAGATTCATTTCAAAGGTGGCCCCGTATTGAGCGGTGACCTCGACAAGCAAGGTGTGGCGCGGCACGACAACGTCGATCGCAAAGAGGTACTGAAGGTTGTTTACAAGCCGCGCCCACCCGATGAAGACAAGCCGTATCCGCCGCTTGACGAGCTGTTGGGTTGAGGAACAAGGCGCATGGCATCCGAAACTGAAGTCCGTGCGGCCCTGGCGTGGGAAACCGACACCCAGCCTCCTGCCGACAAAAGCACATGGGAATGGCTCTGGGAGGCTATCCAAGGTGATTTCAACGACAACCGCAGCACCGGACAGATCGCTTTCGATGCCGCCGTCTCGATGATCCCGGTCGTCGATCAGATTTGCGACGTGCGTGACATCATCGCCAACTGCAAGGGCATCGCACAAAGCGACGAGAAGGAAGACAACACTTGGAAGTGGGTGGCGCTGGCGTTGACTCTGATCGGCCTGTTCCCCACTTTGGGCAGCCTGCTCAAGGGGGTACTCAAAATCTTCTTTACCTTTATCAGGCGCGCTGGACTCGACAAGCTCATCAAGGCGGCCGATGACGCCATGACCTGGGTCATCACCTTCCTGCGCAAGCGCGAAGTTCAGGATTACCTGCGTCTGAAGAAAGTTGACGAAGTCTTCAAATGGCTGGCTGATGCCGCGCGCCAGGTGCGCGGGAAGGTCAACACCCGCGAACTGCTGGCGGCCTTCGACAAAGGCATTGGCATCATGAAAGGGCTACTCAACAAGGTTACATGGTTGCCCGGCATTGGCTCACGCGCCAAACAGGCGATGGAAGTCGTGGACAAGGTTCGCCGCATGGCCGATGCTCAACTCGGCAAGGCGCTCGCGCCGGTGCAGCGCGCGCTGGACCAAATCATCCGCCGGCTGGACATGGAGCACTTGGTTCAGCGTTCGGGCATCGTCAATGCCAGCAACGTGCATTTCAGGGGGACGCTGCCGGAAGCGCGGGCGGTGACGCTGATGCGCGAAGCAGAGCCGCCGCCGTCGTGGTTGAGTAAGGGGAAAAAAGGGAAATATCCGGCGCAAGACCTTCAGGACGGGCGGGATCTGCTGGCCAAACATCCCGACTGGCCCAGACCCCAAAAACTCGAAGATCAAGAAAGGATGATTAAATCCTTCCATACGATGGAGGCTGTCGAAATCAAGGGGCCGGCCAGGCTGTACCGGGTCACCTCGCCAGGCAACGGCGCGATGGGCGATTGCTGGGTGCCCGAAGACGTGTGGAATAAGATCATAGCCTCGCCCGACCCCAAGGCGGCATGGCGTAAATACAGCGCCGTCTGGCCGGACTGGAATCCCGACGGCCAGTTCGTTGTGCTCGACATCAAGCGCGGCGAGAGCCTGAAAGCTTGGCGTGGACCCACATCTAGCCAAGTGAAGCCCAAGGCTTCCAATCTCGACGCCCACCTTGAAGGCGGTTGGGATCAGGTCATCATCGAGCAAAAAATAACGCAATTGGATACGACGCGTTACTACATGCGCGGCGGCGGGCATGGCGAAACCCTGCACCCGCCTGGCCTGAGCCGCGACGAATGGAAGAATCTCTCGGAGTCGAAAAAGAGGGCCTACACCCCGATTCGAGAGGAAATCAATCACCCCGACATCAGCGGTCCCTTCGACACCGGCTGGGGGCCGACCGATTTCGATGCGCAGATACGTGACGCCAAAATTGGCCTGCCTACCTTGCCCGGCCAAGTCACCAACCTGAAAACACCATGAATCCGAACCTGCTCGGCAATCCGTTGGCCGCTGGCCCCGAATTTCCGCTATCACTGTGGCAGAAGCGCCAGGCGGCGCTCTTGTACTACTGGATGTCGCTTGACTACCTGAAGGGCTTGAAGGAAATGATCGACAAGCTCATCGCCGGAGCCGATGTCTTGCTTGATGTTGCCAAAAGCCAGGGGCGCGATGCGCTGCTGACCAACGAACGCTGGGGTGTGCGTGATACCTCGGCTAACTGGTCGACCTACGGATATCCGGCGCTGGCGGATTTCAGAAAATCGACTATTTGGCACATCGCAGCACGAACCAATGAGATTTATGGCGCGACAGGGACTAACCAATGCGCCCATATGATGAGTGAAATCTCCTCGCGCTGGATGACGCCAGACGAGGAGGATGCTTTCGGGGAACAGTGCGGCGCAGTATTTTCTTATGGCTATAGGATTGATGACGCAGTGGGGGCAGGCGGGCAAAGAACCCTTAAAGACTCCAGCATGGTTGGCTTTTGGCAAGAATACGCCGGTCGTTTCCCGCGCCTACCCAAATTCCGCGTGCGTACTGACGTGGTGGGCAAAACCGACAAGCGCCCGCCGCGCACCGGGGTGTATGTACCGCAGGACGATCCCTATGGTACCTTGCAGTTCGCTTGGACAGGGGATAGCGAAGGTGCTTTGGGTGAAGTGCAGACCTTCAATGACGCTGGATTGGCGGCGGTCAAGGCCATCGGCCGTGATGCTCTGTGGCTGGACGAGCCAAAAATGATGGCCTACGTGATCGAGGCCTTGAAGCAGAAGCGTCTGCAGCCGAAACGCGGCATCGACTGGAAAGACGTAGATGATCTGATTGCGGCGCGACTTGTTCTCAGACCTCAAGTTTTTACCGAACGCTCCTGCAAATGGTATTTCGTCGAAATGATTGATGGCGAGTTCGACGATGCAACGGAAGATGAAGTAAATATGACGGAGTCAGTGGGTCGTCCAAACGTTCCCGCTGGTCAACCATGTCCCGAATCGGGTTGGTGGTTCACCCCAGCCAAGACTGGCTCACGCCGCTACTTCAAAGCCAAGGAAATCATGCCCGACTTCAACTCGAAGTACGGCTCCACCATTTGGCAATGGGACATCGATCAATCGAATCCCAAACTCTGAACCTGCTGTGCCCAGCCCGGCGCAAGTGCGCTTTCACCGCATCGACGCCACCGAATCGAGCGACGCCATCAGCCATTGGAGCGCCCGGCGCCAGGCGCGCACCCAGAGCGCCGGTCTGAGCGCCTGGGATGTCGCCGCAGCGGCCGAGGATGCGACCGCTCCGTGGATCAGCCCGCCAGTTCCCCACCGAAAAAGCGCAAGGTGCGGTCCCACGCCATCTGAGCCCACGCCGCGTCGTACTGCGTGAACGGGAAGCGGCCTGGGCCTTGCGCGGTTTCGTTGGCGAAGGCGTGGCGG
>JAITMS010000102.1 GCA_031277255.1 Azonexus sp. | reverse complement strand
CTCGACGACGTCGGGGTGGCGCAGCAGGGCGTCCTCGACCTCGGGCCCGGCGATGTTGTAACCGGCCGAGATGATCATGTCGTCCGCGCGTGCGACATAGCGGAAGTAGCCGTCCGGTTCGCGGACGTAGGTGTCGCCGGTGATGTTCCAGCCGTTCTTGACGTAATCGGTCTGCCGCGCGTCGGCCAGATAGCGGCAGCCGGTCGGGCCTTGCACCGCCAGCCAGCCGATCTCGCCCGGCGGGATCGGCTGCATCTCCTGATCGACCAGTTGGGCGCGATAGCCGGGAAGCGGCTGGCCGATGGCGCCGGGCCGGTAGTTGCCGGGATCGGAGGCGATGTAGATGTGGATCATCTCGGTGCCGCCGACGCCGTCGTGAATCTCGATCCCGGTAGCGGCGCGCCAGGCGTCGCGGGCTGCCGTCGGCAGCGGCTCGCCCGCCGAGACGCATTTTTTCAGGGCGCTCAGATCGTGGTTCTTGACCGCGGGCGTCATCTGCCGGTAGGCGGTCGGCGAGGTAAAGCAGATGGTGACGCGGTATTTTTCCATCGCCGCCAGCAATTCGACAGGCGGCAGATTTTCCAGCAGCACGGTGGTGGCGCGGTAATAGAGCGGGAAGCAGAGAAAACCGCCGAGTCCGAAGGTAAAGGCAAGCGGCGGCGTGCCGATGAAAACGTCGTTCTCGTCCGGCTTCAGGCAATGCCGGGGGAATACCTCGCACATGGCGATCAGGTCGCGGTGGCCGTGGATGCAGCCCTTGGGGACGCCGGTCGTGCCGGAGGTGTAGGCAATCAGCGCCGGATCGTCGGCGGCGGTGTCGAGCGCCGTGAACTGGTCGGATTTGGCCGCCAGCCGGGCGCTCCATTCTGGCGTGCCGTAAAAGGCCACCTGCCGCAATGCCGGAGAGCCGTCGCGCGCCTGTTCGAGTTCCCCGGCCAGCGAGGCTTCGCACAGGGCGTGGCTGATTTGGCCGAGGTTCAGAATCTGGCTGAGTTCCTTGGCGCGCAGCAGCGGCCCGGTGCCGACCGCGACGCCGCCCGCTTTCCATACCGCCAGCCAGGCCGCGCCCAGCCACGGCGAATTGGCCCCGCGCAGCAAGACCCGGTTGCCCGGCACGAGGCCCATGTCCTCCGTCAGCAGCCGGGCCAGGCGATTGACCTGGGCCTGTAACTGGGCGTAAGTCCAGTGCGCGCTGCGACCGATCATCGCCGGATGATCGCCCCGGCCCTTGGCCACCGCCTGATCGAGCAGCAGCGCGGCGGCGTTCAGCCGTGCGGGAAATTGCAGATTCGGCGTCGTGAACATGAACGTCGGCCACTGCTCGCGCGGCGGCATGTTGTCGATGACGAAGCGGTCGCTGTGGGCGCTTTCCGTCATCTCGGCCTCGACGAGCAAGCGGCGTCCACCCGCTGTTGCAGCCAGGGGGAGATGCGGTAGCGGTCTTCGCCGTAACTGGCGGCGAGATTGACCAGCGCCTCATGGATCAGCGGCAGGCCGACGGCGGCGGCCCATTCCAGCGGCCCGCGCGGGTAGCTGACGCCGAGGCGCATCGCCGTGTCGATCGCCTCGGCGGCGGCGACGCCCTGATTGACGGCGTCCGCCGCTTCGTTGGCGAGCATGGCCACGGCCCGCATCACCGGCAGGCCCGGCGCGTCCTTGAGGCGCGAGACGGCAAAACCGGCGGCCTGCAACAAGCCGACGCCCGCCGCGACGGCGGCGGGCGAGCAGCTTTCGGCGGCGGCGACGGCGAGCCGGGTAGCCTGGGTGTAATCAAGCGCCAGATCGACGACCAGGGTGTTCGGCTGATTGTCGCAGCGCGCCCGGCGCGTCGCTGAACGGCCATCGGTGAGCAGCAGGCAGGCATCGCCCGCCTTGGCGACGACGCCTGCCGCCGCCGGTGCGGTCTGACGGAAAGCGACGCCCCGCGCACTCAGGCGCTCGGCCAGGGCTGCCGCCAAGGGGGAATCGCCGACGAGCGTGATGTCCGTCGGCGGCGGGCAGGCTGCCTCGGTGGCGGGCGTCGGCTTGGGCGCGCCCTCGGCGTAAGTGAAAAAGCCGCGGCCGCGCTTCTTGCCCAGCCAGCCCGCGGCGACGTATTCGCGCAACAGGGGCGACGGCGTAAAGCGCGGATCGTTGAAAAAAGCCTGCCAGACCGACTGGGTAACCGCCAGATTGATGTCCAGCCCGACCAGATCAATCAACTCGAACGGCCCCATGCGAAAGCCGCCCGCCTCGCGCAGCACGGCGTCCAGCGTGGCGCAGTCGGCCACGCCCTCGTGCAGTTGGCGCAAGGCTTCGGCGTAATAAGGGCGGGCGACGCGATTGACGATGAAGCCGGGCGTCGACCGCGCATGAACCGGCGTCTTGCCCCAGGCGCGGGCCGTCGCAAACAGGGTGGCGGCCACCGCCGGGTCGCTCGCCAGGCCGGAGACGACTTCGACCAGCGCCATCAACGGCGCCGGATTGAAGAAATGCAGGCCGACGAGACGGCCCGGATTTTTCAGCGCCGCGCCAATGGCGGTGACGGAAATGGACGAGGTATTGGTGGCGAACAGGCAATCGGCGCCGCACCGGGTTTCCAGTTCGGCAAACAGCGCCGCCTTGGCGGCGAGGTCTTCGATGATCGCTTCGATGACCAGACCGGCCTCGGCCAGTTCGGCAACGGTGTCGACGGCAGCGAGGCGCTGGCTGGCGGCGGCGGCTGATTCCTGGCTGATCTTGCCCTTGTCGGCCAGGCGTTTGAACTGGCCGCCAATCTCCGCGACGGCGGCGGCGGCCGCGCCTGGTCGCGTATCGAACAGCCTGACGGGATGACCGGCGGCGGCGGCGACCTGGGCAATGCCCGCGCCCATGGCGCCCGCGCCGAGCACCGCGACCAGCGTTTGCGGAGAAAGCCCTGGCGGCATAGAGATACTCCCGATTAACGCCCGGAAAAACGCGGGGCGCGTTTTTCGAGAAAGGCGGCAATGCCCTCGCGGCGATCTTCGGTACCGGCGAGGATGACGAAATTCCGCCGTTCCAGCGCCATACCGGCGGCGAGCGGCGTCTCAAAGGCTTGCAGAACGGCGTCCTTGGCCAGCAGCAGGGCGAGGGGGGCCTTGGCGGCGATTTTTTGCGCCAGTTCGCGCGTGCGCGGCAGGCAGGCGTCATCCGCCGTCACTTCGGCGACCAGACCGGCGCTCAAGGCTTCGGCAGCGGTGATCGGCTCACCGGCGAGGATCAGTTTCATCGCCAGCGATTTGCCGACGGCCCGCGTCAGGCGCTGCGTCCCGCCAGCGCCGGGCATGATGCCGAGATTGATTTCCGGCTGGCCGAACCGCGCCGACTCACCGGCAATGATGATGTCGGCCTGCATCGCCAGCTCGCAGCCGCCGCCCAGAGCGTAACCGCGCACAGCGGCCAGCAGCGGCTTGGGGAAGTGGGCAATGGCGGCAAACAGGGCGGCCCGCTCGTCAAGGAGCACGGCGGGCAGATCCTTCGCCGCCATTTCCGCGAGATCGGACCCGGCGGCAAAGACCTTGTCGCCGCCGATCAGGATCACGACCCGCGTTTTATCGTCGGCGGCGGCGCTGCCGAGGCGATCGACCAGCGCCTGCAACAGCGGCGTGGACAAGGCGTTCCGCTCCTGCGGGCGGTTCAGGGTAATTGCCAGCACGCCGTCGCGCGGGCCGTCGGTCAGCAGCAGGGGGCTGGCGGTCGTCATGGCGCGTCCTCCTGAAAATCCAGGATGGCCTGGCGGATGTCGTCCGGCCAGGGAATCGGCCGATGCGTCTCCAGTGAAGTCGCCACCAGGCGCTGCCGGATGCGCAGCCGCTCGACGCCGTCAGCGCCGACCGCGCGCAGGCGGAGGGTCAGCGCCGAGCGGCCAAGATGCTCGACCGACAGATGAAAACTCAGGGTATCGCCAAACCGCGAGGGTGAAACGAAGACAGTATCGAGATGCGCCGTCGGCGTCCCGATCCGGCGGCGGAGGATGGAATCCGTCCACGGCTGGCCGATCTGCTGCCACCAATCCTCGACCACGCTGTTGCTGATCTCGAAATAGCGGGGAAAAAAGACGATACCCGCCGGATCGCAATCGCCAAAGCGCACCTGACGCTCGACGAGAAACTCGCGCCGCGGCGGCCCCTCCTTGTGCGGCGTCATCATGGCCTTGGTCGGGAACCGCTCAGGTCACGCCAGGCAACCGAACCGCCACCACATACTGCGACAGGCATGGCTTCCTCCTTGTATGGGCAATGCCGGATGCGGCTTGCCTGTGTCATGGTTGTTGTCACCCGGCGATGAGGCCGATGGACTGGTATTGTTTAAGTATGAAATATATAGCGATCCAGTGTCAACGGCAAGTCGGGGGGCAAATAGCCCCCGCAAGGGAAGTAGGGCGGGTCTTGACCCGCCATTTTGAGCCGTTGGTTGAAAATCAATATTTGATGTTGGGCGGCTCGGGTCAAGACCCGCCCTACGATCCTTTGGCTTCAACCCTGGCCTGGCGTGGTGGCCGGTCAGTTCTCTGGCGGCAGGCCGAGGAAACGTTCCTCGCCGCTGAACAGCAGGTAGTGCCGTCCCTGGGCGCGGCCGATCAGGGTCATGCCGGTTTGGCGGGCGATGCGGTAGCCCATGGCGGTGAGGCCGGAGCGCGAGATGAGGATGGGAATGCCCATCTGCGCGGTTTTGATGACCATTTCGGAGGTCAGGCGGCCGGTGGTGTAAAAAATCTTGTCGTCTCCCGCCATGTCTTGCCGCCACATGGCGCCGGCGATGGTGTCGACGGCGTTGTGACGCCCGACATCCTCGACGAAGAAAATGATCTCGCCGCGGGCGTCGGCCAGCGCGCAGCCATGAATGGCTCCGGCCTGTTTGTAGAGCGTGTCGCGCCGCCGGATGTTGTCGAGGAGGGTAAATAATGTCTGTTCGTCGAGGCGCGCCGTGGCTGACAGAGAGACTGCGTCGAGGTGCGTCATCAGGTCGCCGAACATCGTTCCCTGGCCGCAGCCGCTGGTTACCGTGCGCCGCTCGGCGTGCTCAAGCGGGGCGCCGCCGCCGCGCGTCGTCACCGCCGCCGCTTCGGCTTCCCAATCGACCTGGACGGCGGCAATGTCGGCGATGCCGCCGACCAGACGCTGATTGCGCAGGAAGCCGAGAACCAGCAATTCCGGGTGCGCGCCCAGGGTCATCAGGGTCACCAGTTCGTGCTTGTCAAGGTAGATGGTGAGCGGGTATTCACCGGCGATCCCGGTTTCGATCCGCGCGCCGAGTTCGTTGATGGCGCTGACCTTGACCGTCGCCGGTCGCTCGGCCCGCGTCAGTTGCGGCTGTTGGGGCGGGGGCTGGGTAGCGATGGCTTCCTCCTGATGGCGGGGTCGATTGGGTGTGATTGACATTTTATACCTGCATTGTTAATATATAAAATATAAAGACTGTAATGCTGCCCGGCGGGCGCTTCGAGGGTGAGGGAGCTTCGCCGGAACGGGTTGAAAAATCAATTGGAGGAGGTTCAAGATGAGTCATGGCAGTGCGCTTTCCCCGCTGGTCAACCACGATTTGTTGAGCGAGATCACGACGCCCGGCGTCAGATATGAAAAACGTCCGGCCCGGTTGCCGGATGGCAGCGAGGTTCCGGGCCTGTTCAACGCCTGGATCACCCTCGATAACCCGACGCAGTACAACTCCTACACCACGGAGATGGTCAAGGGCGTGATTCTCGCCTTCGGCGCCGCCTCTAACGCCCGCGACGTGAACTGCGTGGTGTTTACCGGGGCGGGCGACAAAGCCTTCTGCACCGGCGGCAATACCAAGGAGTACGCTGAATATTACGCCGGTCATCCGCAGGAATACCGCCAGTACATGCGCCTTTTCAACGACATGGTGTCGGCCATTCTGGCCTGCGACAAGCCGGTGATCTGCCGCGTCAACGGGATGCGTATCGGCGGCGGTCAGGAAATCGGCATGGCCTGCGATTTTTCCGTGGCTCAGGATCTGGCCCGTTTCGGTCAGGCCGGGCCGAAGCACGGTTCAGCGCCGATTGGCGGGGCGACCGATTTTCTGCCGGTGATCGTCGGCGCTGAGCGGGCGATGGCCGCTTGCGTGCTGTGCGAGCCGTTTTCGGCGCACAAGGCGTATCAGATGGGCGTCTTGACCGACATCGTGCCGGCCCTCAAGGTCGATGGTCAGTTCGTCGCCAATCCGCTGGTCGAAACCCAGCAGAATTATGATGAATTCGGGCGCAATGCCTACGGCGAGCCGAAAACGGGGGAAGCCCTGAAGGCGGGCAAGGCGCTGCTGGCGCGCGGCGTGGTCGATCTCTCGCGGCTCGACGCCAAGGTTGAGGAATTGTGCGCCAAGATGCTGCTGACCTTCCCCGACTGCACCACCAAGACGCTTGAGGAATTGCGCAAGCCCAAGCTCGATGCCTGGAACCGCAACAAGGAAAATTCCCGCGCCTGGCTGGCGCTCAACATGGTGACCGAGGCGCGGGCCGGATTTACCGCTTTCAACGACGGCGGCAAGGACGACCGCGAAGTCGATTTTGTCCTGCTGCGGCAAAAGCTCGCCGGTAACCAGAGTTGGGTCGGCAGCCTGCACGACGAAATCCAGCCTGGCGCCAAGGTGCGCGGCTGAACGCCGGGCGTTTGCCATGCCATTTATCCGGGGGAAAATCTCGTGAAGGTCAATAAACTCGATCATATTTGCATTGCGGTGCGCGATCTGGACGCGGCGCGCAAGGTCTGGGAACCCATGCTCGGCAAGAGCGCGCCCGACGACGCCTATGTCGATGAGCCGGAAAAAATCCGCGTCGCCCGCTACTGGCTGGGCGGCGTCGGTTTTGAACTGATGGAGTCGACGACGCCGGACGGCGATGTCGCCAAGTTCATCGAAAAGCGCGGCGAGGGCGTGATGCTGGTGAGCATCAACGTCGACAACACCGCTGCGGCGGTTGAAGAAATCAAGGGCATGGGCTATCCGCTGATCGGCGGCCTGCGCGATTTCCGCGATTGCCAGTTTGCCTTCGTCCATCCGAAACAGATGAATGGCGTGCTGCTCGAAGTCATCGACTACCAGTGGCGCGAGCTGGATGGTCAGGCATAGCGGCGGATAGACAGCGGAGGAGAGCATGACCAAGGTCAGAAAAATCGCCAAGTCGATCATCATCAACGCCAACAAATGCATCGGCTGCCGGGCCTGCGAAGTGGCCTGCGCCGCCTTTCACGCGCGGCCCCGCTACAGCAGCAGCAACCCCAGCCGGGCGCGCATCCAGGTCTTGAAAGATCCGGTCAAGGACATCTATCTGCCGGTCTACGCCGGTGAATACACGGCGGCGGAATGCGCCGGCAAGAACCGTTACGTCATCGACGGCAAGGAATACAGCAATTGCGATTTCTGCCGCGCCAGTTGCCCGTCGCGGGGCCGTTTCAAGGAACCCGACTCCAGCCTGCCGCTGAAGTGCGACATGTGCCAGGACACGCCGCCTCTGGCCATGCCCAAGTGCGTCGAATGGTGTCCCAACGGCACCCTGGTCTATGAGGAGCGCGAGGTCGAAGTCGAGGTGGAAAGCCCGGAGATCGGTGAAGTCGATATCAGCATCGAGGCGATGATCGACAAGTTCGGCGCCAAGGCGGTGCTGGAAACCGTCGCCAAACTGGCCAAGCTCTGAAAGGACGAAGCGAGCATGGAAGTCGTAGCCCCGCAGGAAGAAATCGTCGAGGTCATCAAAAACTTCGGCGGCAGCGCCTTCAGCAAGTGTTATCAATGCGGCATGTGCGATACCGTCTGCCCGTGGAACCGGGTCGGCAATTTCAGTATGCGCAAGCTGGTGCGCGAGGCGGCGCTCGGCCTCACCGAGATCGAGAATGAAGACATCTGGCGCTGCACCACCTGCGGCAAATGCCCGCTCGTCTGCCCGCGCGATGTCAGGCAGATCGAGTCCGGCGTTGCCTTGCGCCGCATCGCCACCGAGTTCGACACCTTTGCCGGCGCGGCGGCGCCGATTCCCGGCGTTGCCGCCAGCTTGCGCGCCGAGGGCAATCCTTTCGGCGAGCCGCGCGACAAGCGGGCCGAATGGGCCAACAGCCTGGGCGTCAAGCCGTTTGACGAGGAGATGGAATATCTCTATTCGCCCGGCTGCTATCTCAGTTACGACCCGCGCGCCAAGCGCATCGCCACCGCCACGGCGGAGCTTCTGCAAGCGGCGGGCGTCCGTTTCGGCATTCTCGGCAAGGACGAAAGCTGTTGCGGCGAGAGCATCCGTAAAACCGGCGACGAGGCGCTGTTCAAGAATCTGGCGCGGCAGAACATTGCCGCCTTCGTCATGCGCGGCGTCAGAAAAATTCTCGTTTCGTCGCCGCACTGCTACCACAGCTTCAAGAACGAATACCCGGAATTCAGCGCCCACTTCGAGGTCGTGCATATCGCCGAACTGCTTTTCGAGTTGCTGCAAGAAGGCCGCCTGACGCTCAAGAAGCCGCTCGGCCAGCGGGTGACCTTCCATGATCCCTGCTATCTGGGCCGTCACAACGGTATTTTCGAGCAGCCGCGCAAGGCGCTTCAATTTGTGCCGGATCTCGAACTCCAGGAAATGCCGGAATCGCGCATGAACAGCTTTTGCTGCGGCGGCGGCGGCGGGCGCATCTGGATGGAAACCCCCAAGCACGAGCGTTTCGCCAATGTCCGTCTGGCCCAGGCGGTCAAGACCGGGGCCGGGATTCTGGCGACCAGTTGCCCGTACTGCATCACCAATTTCGAGGACAGTCGGCTGGGTTTGCCCGAAGACGGGCCTGGCATCGAAATCAGGGATGTCACCGAGATTATCCGCGACGCCTTGTAACAACAAAGAACAAAGCACAAAGGAGACAAGCATGGAAGCCATGGCCATCAAGAACATGCTGCGCCAGCGCACCTTAAGTCCGGGCGACAACCATCTCGGCGATGTGCTGGTCGTCGGCGGCGGCATCAGCGGCATTCAGGCGGCGCTCGATATTGCGACGGCGGGCTTCAAGGTCTATCTGGTCGACAAGGCGCCGACCATCGGCGGCAAGATGTCGCAACTCGACAAGACCTACCCGACCATCGACTGCTCGATGTGCATCGAGTCGCCCAAGTTCATCGAGTGCGACCGCCATCCCAACATCGAGATTATGACCTACACCGACATCGAAGCCGTCGAAGGCGCGGCGGGCGATTTCACCGTGACCCTGGTCAAGAAGCCGCGCTACGTCAATGCCGACGCCTGCACCGGCTGCGCCGCCTGCACCGAATATTGCCCGGTCAAGGTGCCTGATCCCTTCAATCAGGATCTGTCGCTCAACAAGGCGGTACATATCTATTTCTCGCAGGCGGTGCCGCTGGTCACCTATATCGACGACAGTTGCCTCTATCTCAAGGACAAATCCTGCACCATCTGCCAGAGCGTCTGCGGCGAAAAAGGCGCGATCGACTTCACCCAGACGCCTGAGAAAATCAACATCAAGGTCGGCGCGGTGGTGCTTTCCCCCGGCTATGAAACCTTCGATCCGAAAATTCGCGGCGACTACGCCTACGGCACTTACGAAAACGTCGTCACCAGCCTCGATTTCGAGCGCCTGCTCTGCGCCACCGGGCCGCATGAAGGGCAGATTCTGCGGCCTTCGGACAAGAAGCATCCGCACAAGGTGGCGTGGCTGCATTGCGTCGGTTCGCGCCAGGTGGTGCCGGGCGGCAACACCTACTGCTCGGCGGTGTGCTGCGCGTATACGCAAAAACAGGTGATCCTCGCCAAGGATCACGTGCCGGAACTCGAAGCCAAGATATTCCACAACGACATCCGGGCCTACAGCAAGGATTTCGAGCGTTTCTACCAGCGCGCCGAACGTCTGCCGGGGGTTGAATTCATCCGCAGTTACGTCTCGGTCGGCGACGAAGACCCGGTGACCAAAAACGTCACCATCCGCTACGCGACCGATCAGGGCGTCAAGGAAGATGAATTTGAACTGGTCGTTCTCTCGGTCGGCATCAATCCGCCCAAGGATGCGCAGAAATTCGCCCGCATCTTCGGCGTCGAATTGAATCCGCAGGGCTTTTGTAAAACCGACCCGGCCAACCCGGTCAAGACCAGCCGCCCCGGCGTTTTCGTCAGCGGCGCTTTCATGGGGCCGATGGATATTCCCGAATCGGTCTATACCGCGAGCGGCGCGGGGGCGCAGATTGCCGAACTCCTGAAATCGCGGCGCGGTCAGTTGTCGAAAAAGCGGGTTTATCCCGAAGAACGCGATACCCGCGAAGAAGCCCCCAAGGTCGGCGTCTTCGTCTGCCGCTGCGGCGCCAATATCGGGCGGGTCGTCGATGTGCCCGCCGTCGCCGAATACGCCGCCGGGCTGGAAAACGTGGTGCATGTCGAAGAAAGCCTGTTCGCCTGCGCCACCAACACCGCCCAGGCGATTGGCGAAACCATCCGCGAGAAGGGCCTGAACCGCGTCGTCATCGCCGCCTGCACGCCGCGTTCGCACGAGCCGCTGTTCCGCGACACCTTGCGCGAGGCGGGCGTCAATCAATATTTTTTCGATATGGCGAACATCCGCGAGCACTGCTCCTGGGTGCATTCAAAGGAACCGGAAGTGGCGACCGACAAGGCCAAGGACATCGTCCGCATGTCGGTGGCCCGCGCCCAGTTGCTGCAACCGCTCGGCGAGTATTACTTGCCGATCAACAAGACGGCGCTCGTCGTCGGCGGCGGCGTGGCGGGCATGACGGCGGCGCTGACCATCGCCAATCAGGGTTTCGAGACGTATCTGCTGGAAAAAAACAGCGAACTCGGCGGCATCGCCCGGCGCTTGCATTACACCGCCGAAGGCATGGCCGTGCAGCCCTTCCTCAACGATCTGCGGAAAAAGGTTTACCAGCACCGCGACATTCACGTGCTGACCGACGCCGAGATCGTCTCGGTCGACGGTTACGTCGGTAATTTCAGCACCCGCGTCAAGGCCGGGCGGCGGGATCGCGTCATCGAGCACGGCGTCGCCGTGATCGCCATCGGCGCTCAGGAACTGAAGCCGGAGGAATACGGCTACGGCGAAAGCGCGCGCGTACTGACCCAGCTTGAGCTGGAAGAAAGAATCGGCACCGGCGACGCCAGCCTCAATGCCATCGAAAGCGTGGTGATGATCCAGTGCGTCGGCTGCCGTCAGCCCGACCGCAATTACTGCGCCAGAGTCTGTTGCAGCGGGGCGATGAAAAACGCGCTGAAACTGCGCGAGATGAAACCGAGCGCCGAAATTTACGTGCTTTTCCGCGACATCCGCACCTACGGCTTCAAGGAAGATTTGTACCGCGAGGCGGCCAACCGCGACGTTCGCTTCATCCGCTACGAGGCGGACGACAAGCCGCTGGTCGAGGCAGCGAACGAGAGCGGGCGCGATTTCATGCGCGTCCTCGTCAGCGACCCGGTGCTCGGCAAAAAACTGCAACTCGACGTCGACAGCGTGGTGCTCTCGGCGGCGGTGATTCCGCCGGAAGGGGCGCTGACGATGGCGCGGCACTTCAAGGTGCCGCTGTCGCCCGACGGTTTTTTCCAGGAGGCCCACGTCAAGCTGCGGCCAGTCGATTTCGCCGCCGAAGGCGTCTATCTGTGCGGCACGGCGCAGTATCCGAAACATCTGTCGGAAAGTCTCAACCAGGCTTATGCCGCCGCTGGTCGCGCGCTCACTTTGCTGGCCCAGGATTCGGTGGTCGCCTCCGGCTCGGTCTGCGAGGTCGAGGAGCGCGATTGCGTCTCCTGCGGCGCTTGCATTACCTGCTGCACCTACAACGCCATTGATTTCCGGGAGACGCCGCGCGGCAAAAAAGCCGTGGTCAATCCGGTGCTGTGCAAGGGCGACGGGCTGTGCAGCGCCAAATGCCCGACCGGCGCCATCGGCCTGAAGCACTTTACCAACGAGGCCGTGTTCCGCCAGATCGACGCCGCTCTGGCCCCGCGCCAGCAGCGCGTCATCCCCATCATGCCCGCGAGGAATTAAAGTATGGCCGCCAGCGATTTCAAACCGGTCGTCATCGGTTTTCTCTGCAACTGGTGCTGTTATGCCGGCGCTGATCTGGCGGGCGTTTCCCGCTTCCAGTATCCCTCGCACCTGCGGGTCATCCGCCAGATGTGCTCAGGCCGGGTCGATATCGAATTCGTCATGCGCTCTTTTTTGCAGGGCGCGGACGGCGTCTTCGTCGGCGGCTGCCATCTCGGCGACTGCCACTACAACCCGGAAGGCAATTACGACGCGCTTGGCAACGCCATGATCGCCAAGCGCATCTTGCAGCACATCGGCATCCGCCCGGAGCGGCTGCGCATCGAGTGGGTTTCCGCTGGCGAAGGCACGCGCTTTGCCGAAACGCAAAATGAAATCCACGCCACCATGATGCAACTGGGGCCGCTCGGCGAGGCCGAAGGCCAGCCGGTGGCGTTCCTGCGCGAAGCCTTGCAGGCGGTCATCAACATGGTGCCCTACATCAAGCTGGTCGAGCGCGAGCGTTTCCGCCTGCCGCATCGGAGCGAGGAGAATTACCACAAGATGCACGCCGACCCGGAATTTGCCGCCATCTTTGAGAGCATGGTGCTGGACAAGATTACCCAAAGCCGCCTCATGGGCCGTCTGCGCCAGGCGGAGAGCCTCGCCGCCGAAGACCTCGCCGCCGCTTTCGCGCTGGCCCCGACGGAAGTCATGCGGCATCTCGACATCCTCGCCGAGCGCGGCATGTTGCGTCTCGACGGACGCCTCGCCCGGCTGCTTCCGGTCGCCACGGCAGCCTGAAAGGAGCGTTTCCGCATCATGTGCGAACAAGCCGTCAATGCCATTATCGAAAACTACCGGGGCAAGCCGGAGGCGCTGATTCATGCTCTCACCGAAATCCAGCACGAACTCAACTGGCTGCCGCGCGAGGTCCTGGCCGAGGTCGCCGCGGCGCTTGGCGTGCCGCTCGCCCAGGCGATCCAGATCGCCAGTTTTTACAAGGTTTTCAGCCTGACGCCGAAAGGCCGCCACGAACTGCACGTCTGCACCGGCATGACCTGCCACCTGCGCGGCGGCGACAAACTGCTCGCCAAGGTCGAGGCGGTCACCGGCCTCAAACCCGGCGAAACCGACGCCGCCGGGCGCTTCACGCTGGAGCGCGGCAGTTGCCTCGGCAGTTGCAGCATCGGCCCGGAACTGATTGTCGACGGCAAGCATCATGGCCGGATGACGCCGGAACAGGTCGAGGCCGTGCTCGATCAGTATTCCTGAATTTTCGAGGACGCCAACCCATGCCCAGATTCAATACCGTCGCCGAATTTGAAGATTATCGCGCCGCGCTCCTCGCCGCCCGCGACCCGGCCCGGCCCTGTATCGCCGTTTGCGCCGGGGCCGCTTGCGATGGCCTCGATTCCGCCGCCGTCGCCCAAGCGTTCGAGGCGGAAATCGCCCGCCACAACCTCGCTGGCCAGCTCGATCTGCGGGTCACCGGCTGCCACGGCTTTTGCGAAAAAGGCCCGAATGTCATCGCCGGGCCGGAAGACATCTGCTATTTCGAGGTCACCCCGGCGGACGTGCCGGAAATCATCCGCGCCACGCTCGCCGGCGAGGTGTACGCAGCAAAAATTTACCGCGACCCGCAAACCGGCGAAAAAGCCGCGCGGATGAGCGAAGTGCCGTACTACAAGCACCAGATGCGGCTGTTGATCGGCGACAACCCGCGTCTCGACCCGCTGAAAATCGACGACGCCCTCGCCATCGGCGGCTATGCCGCGCTGGTCAAGGCATTGACGACGATGACGCCGGATCAGGTGCTGGCGGAAGTCAAGCAGGCCAATCTGCGTGGTCGCGGCGGCGGCGGTTTTCCCGCGGGCGCGAAGTGGGAAACGACCAAAAACGCCCCGGAAAAAACCAAGTACGTCATCGCCAACGGCCATGAAGGCGAATCCGCCGCCTTCATGGATCGCGCCATGCTCACCGGCAATCCGCACAAGGTCATCGAAGGGCTGATTATCGGGGCTTACGCCATCGGCGCGCATCAGGGCTTCATTTACACGCGCCACGACGTGCCGCGTCTGGTCGAGCACGTCAAGACGGCGCTGGCGCAGGCGAGAGAATACGGTTTGCTCGGCCAGAACATTCTCGGCACGGGCTTCGACTTCGAGATTGAACTGCATTTCGATGTCGGCATTTTCGTCTCCGGCGAATCCTCGGCGCTGATGCGCTCGATTGAAGGCAATGCGCCGGAGCCGCGGCCCAAATACATCCGCACCTCGGTTTCCGGCATCTGGGACAAGCCATCGAATCTCAACAATGTCGAAACCTGGGCCAACGTACCGCAGATCATCGCTCGCGGCGCCGAATGGTTCGCCAGCATCGGCAGCGACAAGAGCAAGGGCACCAAGCTCGTTTCGCTCTCCGGCCACATCGTCAATAGCGGCATTGTCGAAGTGCCGATGGGGACGACGCTGCGCACGCTGATTTTCGCCATCGGCGGCGGCGTGCGCGACGGCAAGGCGCTGAAGGCGGTGCATTTCGGCGGGGCGATGGGCGGCTCCCTGCCGGTCGACCGCATCGACGCCCGGCTCGATTTCGACGAGATGTCGGCACTCGGCGCGCCCATCGGCGCGGGCGGCCTCCTGGTGATGAACGAAGACACCGACATGGTCGACATCGCCCGCTACCTGATGGATTTCCTGGTCAAGGAATCCTGCGGCAAGTGTGTGCCGTGCCGGGAAGGCATGTTCCAGATGCTGAAAATCCTCACCAATATCGCCGAGGGCCGGGGCCGCAAGTTCGATCTCGAACGGCTCGCCGAACTGACCGAGGTCACCAGCCTGGGCAGCCTGTGCGCCCTGGGCAAGACTTCGGCGGCGCCGGTCAAAAGCATGTTGCAGTATTTTCACGCTGAGTATGCGGCGCGCATCGAGGCCGGGAGCCAGACGCCATGAGCGAAGTCACGTTGACAATCAACGACCGGGAAGTGACTGCGGAGGCCGCCATGAGCGTCCTTGAAGCGGCGCGTCAGGCTGGCATCCCGATTCCCACCCTGTGCCACCACGACCGGCTCGAAGCCTACGGCGGCTGCCGCCTGTGCATCGTCGAGGTCGAATCGCGCGGCAAGATCAACCACGTCGTTTCCTGCACCTATCCGGTGGAACAGGGCCTGGCGGTGCGCACCCGGACGGAAACCGTGGATCGCATTCGCCGCGTGCTGGTCGAGGAACTCATGGCGCACGCGCCCGATTCGCCGGAACTGAAGGCGCTGGCCGAAGAATACGGGGCCGACCGCAACCGTTTTGGCAAGGAGCCGATTTTCTGCGTCATGTGCGGCCTGTGCGTGCGCTACTGCGCCGAGATCAAGGGCGAACACGCGGTCGGCTTCATCGAAAACGGGCCGCGCCGCGAAATCAGCTTCATCCCGGAGCGGGCCGCCGAAGTCTGCTGGGACTGTCAGGAATGTTTTACCGTGTGCCCGACATCCTACGCCCAGGCCGCCTATCTGCTGGCCAAGGGGCTGGCCTTCCCGGACGGCGGTAGAAGCTAGATGGTTGCTGACAGTGTGACACCGTTCGCCCTGAGCTTGTCGAAGGGCGGTGCGGAGAGAATACCGAGGGTTGAGCCGGGCTTCGCCTGTCCTGAGCAAAGGCGAAGGGACAAGCTCAGCCCGAACGGGGATGTGAACATGAGTGAAAACCGCTCTGGGCGGGAGCATGACAAGGAGGCAACATGAGATATTCGGAAGCCGGATACAATCTGGAAATCGACCTGAGCACGGGCAGCATCGAGCGCGAAAGCAGCGATCCGGCCTGGACCAAAGACTATCTCGGCGGTCAGGGCACGGCGGCGCGGATTTTGTGGGAGCGCGTACCGCCGGAGGTTGATCCCTTTTCGCCCGACAATCTCCTCATTTTCAGCACTGGTCTTTTGATCGGCACGCCCGTGATCGGCGCCAACCGCACGATGGTCGACACCATCTCGCCGCAGACGGGGCTGTATTCGCACTCGATTTTTGGCGGTTTTTTCGGCCCGGAGCTGAAATACGCGGGTTACGACAAGATCGTCATCCGCGGCAAGGCGGAAAAACTGGTCTATCTCTACATTCACGACGATCAGGTCGAAATCCGCGACGCCGCGCACCTCGCCGGTAAGGGCGCGACGGAAACCGCCGACATCCTGCAAGCCGAACTGGGCGATTCGCAGATTCAGGTCGCCGCCATTGGTCTGGCTGGGGAGCACCGCTGCTACATGGCTTCGATCGAGCACGCCAACTCCAGCGCCTCGCGCGGCGTCGGCGTCATCATGGGCGACAAGCGCCTGAAGGCGATTGCCGTGCGCGGCACCAAGGATATTTACACGGCCAAGCCGGAAGCCCTGTTCGGCCTCTGCAATCACATGATCCGCGCCATCCACGCCAACCCGCATTGCGGCGACAGCATGGCGCACGGCGAGGGCGACCAGTTCCACGTCGATAATTTCGCCTGGGGCAACGCCCGCGCCCGCCGCCGCGATTTCTGGAGCAAAGAGGTCGAGGAGAGCTGGAACGCCATCGAAAACCGGCTGCGCGTCCGCTGGACCGGCTGTTACAACTGTCCCAAGGACTGCCACCAGGCGATCGAGACGCCCGGACGCCGCCCCTATTTCCAGAAGTGCTACAGCAAGCTGACCTATGCCATGGCCGCCTACGAGGGGCTTGAGTTCGATTACGACATCATCGCCATTACCCAGGAATACGGCATGGACGCCTACGCCACGCCGCAGGTCATGGCCTTTGCCGTCGAACTGTACGAGGCCGGTATTCTCACCGATGCCGACATGCCCGATTTTCCCAAGACCGGGGCCGAGCGTTTTTACTACCTGGTCGAAAAAATCGCCCGCCGCGAGGGCATCGGCGACATTCTCGCCAACGGCGTCTATCACGCGGCGCGGCAGATCGGCAAGGGGGCCGAAGCCTACGACCACAACACCATGAAAAAATTTGAGCAGGTGCCGATCAAGCTCTCGATGCTCAATCACCCGTATTTTCTGATGTACGCGACCGGCGAAAAAATGGCCATCAACCAGACCGAAGGCTCCTTCCCGCAGGTGCCGATCGAAGACAAGGCCGAGCGCGAAGCCTTCGTCGCCGGTTGGGAAGCAGCGCCGGAACGCTTCAAGAAATGGCTGCTCGAATGGGAGCCGCGCACCCATATGCCGCTCGAAGCCTCAATCAACGTCGCCGACTGGAACGAAACCATGCACTACGTCGATGACGCGCTCGGCATTTGCGCTTTCCTCGCTTCCTTCCGGGGCCAGTTCGGCGGGCGGCCGCCGTATCACATCTACAACCTGCCGGAATTCATCAAACTCGCCGCCGGTATCGAACTCGACGCCGATGCCCTGTGGCAGGCGGCGGCGCGCAACCGCAACCTGATTCGCGCCATCAACGTGCGGCGCGGGATGCGCCGCGTCGACGAAGCGCCGCCCGCCGATCACTGGAAGCACCGCGACCCGGAAATGGAAGAAAAACTGCTCGATGCCTATTACGACCTCAAGGGCTGGAACCGGGACGCCGTGCCGACCGCGGCAACGCTGGACAAACTCGGCCTGTCTTTCGTCAAGGAGGATTTCATGGCGCGCGGCATTTTGTCCGCCGCCGCCTGAGTCCGCGTCCGCACCATGTCCGGGGAGAAAATGACGATGAAACAGCGCCTCGTCTGGCAAGGCAAGCTCACCACCACCCGCTGGCGGCAGACGATGCGCATCGTCTGCCTGGGCGGCGGGCCGGCGGGCTTGTACTTTTCCATCCTGATGAAAAAAACCAATCCCGAATGCAGCATCCGGGTCCTTGAGCGCAATCCGCCGGACAGCACCTTCGGCTGGGGCGTCGTCCTTTCCGACCAGACGATGCAGGGTTTTCGTGAAGACGATGCGCCGCTGGCCGAAGAAATCGAGCGCAATTTTCATCACTGGGACAATGTCGATGTCTTTTTCCGGGATCAGCGCATCACTTCCGGCGGCCACGGCTTTTGCGCCATTGGCCGGTTGCGGCTGATCCAGATCTTGCAGGCGCGCGCCCGCGCCCTCGGCGTCGACATCGAACACGGCGTCGAATTTGCCGACCCCGACGATTACAGCCGCGACTATGATCTGGTGATCGGTTCCGACGGCGTCCATTCCGTCACCCGCAACAAATACGCCGAACACTTCAATCCGCACATCGAAGCGCGCGCCTGCCGCTTCATCTGGCTTGGCGTCGAGAAAAAACTCGACGCCTTCACCTTCGCCTTCAAGGAAACGCCCTGGGGCTGGTTCAATCTGCACAGCTACCAGTTCAGCGACGCGTGGTCCACCGTCATCGTTGAAACGCCGGAGGAGGTCTGGCAGAAGGCCGGTATCGACCAGATGACGCCGGAGGAATCGATCGTCTTTTGCGAACAACTGTTCGCCGACCGTCTCGGCGGCGCCCGCCTCGTCTCCAACGCCGGGCATCTGCGCGGCGCGGCGGGCTGGCTCAAATTCAACCATGTGCTCTGCCAACGCTGGTACAAGGACAATCTCGTCTTGATCGGCGACGCCGCGCACACGGCGCATTTTTCCATCGGCTCCGGCACCCGGCTGGCGATGGAGGACGCGGCGGCTCTGGTCAAGGTGCTCAACAGCAGCCAGGGCGGCGTGCCGAGCAGACTCGAACGCTATCAGGCGGAACGCGAGGCCGAGGCGCTCAAACTGCAAAGCGCGGCGCACAACCGCATGAGCTGGTTCGAGAACATCCGCCGCTACGCCAGCATGGCCCCGGAGCAATTCGCCTTCACGCTCCTCACCGGCAGCCAGCGCATCGGCCACGACAAACAGAAACAGCGCGACCCGGCCTACATCGCCCATTACGACCGCTGGTTCGCCGAGCGTTGCGGCGTCTCCGTCGCCGCCGGTGGCGAGCCGCCGCTGCCGCTGCTGACGCCGTTCAAACTGCGCGATCTCTGCCTCGTCAACCGCCTGATCGTCTCGCCGACCCGCACCGATGCCGCCGTCGATGGCGTACCCGCCGATTTCCATCTGGTGCACTACGGCGCTCGCGCCCAGGCAGGGGCGGCGCTCGTCATCGTCGAAATGACGGCGGTCAGCCCCGAGGCGCGCCGCACACCGGGCGGCCCCGGCCTCTGGAACGACCAGCAGACCGCAGGTTGGCGTCGTCTCGTCGATTTCACGCACCGCCATACCGCCGCTGGCATCGGTCTGCAAATCGGCCACGCCGGTTTGCCAGAACCCGAGGCCCTGACCCCGGCTGACATGGCCGCGATCAAGGCCGCCTTCGTCGCCGCCGTCCGCCGCGCCGCCGAGGCCGGTTTCGATCTGGTCGAATGCCACGCCGCGCACGGCGATCTGCTCGCATCCTTCATCAGCCCCTTGTCCAACCGGCGGACGGACGATTACGGCGGCAGCTTCGACAACCGCTGCCGCTTCCCGCTCGAAGTGCTGGCCGCGATGCGCCACGCCTGGCCGCCGGAAAAACCTCTGTCGGTGCGCCTTTCGGTGCATGACAAAGCGCCCGGCAACGCGCCGCCCGACGAGGCGATCGAGTTTGCCCGCCGCTGCCAGGCGGCAGGCGTCGACATCATCCACGTTTCCTCCGGCCAGGGCGAGGGCGAGCAGCCGATGCAGGGCAGCGCCGCCCAGACGCTTTTCGCCGACCAGATCCGCAATGAACTCAATATCCCGACCATTGCCGTGAGCAAGGTTTTCGACGCCGATGACGTCAACACCATCATTGCCGCCGGCCGCGCCGATCTCTGCGCCGTCCCCCGCGCCAGCCTGAGCGATCCGGCCTGAACGCGCCAATGGCCTCTGCTGGCGGCAAGGGCCATTGGCAGGGCAGGCGGCAATGGCTTCTTGAATCAAGATTGACAGATTAGAATATCAAGTCCTGATTGATTTGAGTCTGAACCTATGCTGCGACCTGACAGCGCGACAGCGAACGCCCCCAGCGACCTGCGCGAGCCTTACGGCGAGGATCACGAACCCCAGCGCATGTGGCTGCGTCTGGTGAGTTGTTACCACCTGATGGAAATGGGGCTGCGCAAGGAATTGCGCGCCAAATTCGAAACCACGCTGCCGCGTTTCGACCTGATGTCGCAACTCTACCGCTATCCCGACGGCCTCAAGATGAAGGACTTGTCGCGGCTCCTGCTCGTCACCTGCGGCAATATCACCGGCCTCACTGATCGTCTGGTCGAGGATGGCATGGTCGAGCGCCGCGACAACCCCGAAGATCGCCGCGCCTACCACGTCATTCTGACCGCCAAGGGGAGAAAAACCTTCGAGGCCATGGCCGTCGACCACAAACGCTGGGTCGGCTCGGCCCTCGCCGGACTGGCGAAAGAAGACCAGCAGCGCCTCTCGGCGCTGCTGAACAAGTTGAAGCGCCACCTCGTCAGTCAGCCGCTTCCCTGACAACGGCGCTCCCCTCATGGCGCTCGACTACCAGACCCTGAAAACCTGGCCGTTCGGCGTGGTCGAGCAGACCTGGAGCCAGCGCGACACCATGCTCTACGCGCTGGCCCTCGGCTGCGGGGCCGATCCCCTTGACGCAGGCAACCTCGGCTTCGTCTACGAAGAACATCTCCGCGCCCTGCCGACCATGGCCACCGCGCTCGGCTATCCCGGCTTCTGGATGATGCGGGAAGGCAGCGGCATCGACTGGCGGCGCGTGGTCAACGGCGAACAGCGGCTCACCCTGCATCGTCCCTTGCCGACCGCTGGCCGCTTCATCGGGCAGAGCCGGGTGACGCACATCACCGACAAACCGGGCGTCGGCGCCGTGGTCGTGACCGAGCGCCAACTGACCGACGCCGATTCCGGCGACCTGCTGGCGACCGTGCAAACCATCACCGTCTGCCGTGGCGACGGCGGTTACAGCAGTAGCGGCCAGCCCAGCGACGCACCCTTGTCGCCCTTGCCGCCGCCACCGACCGAGCGAGCGCCGGATCACCTCATCGACCTGCCGACCCGCCCCGAAACCGCGCTTATCTACCGCCTCGTCAGCGGCGACATGAACCCCCTGCACGCCGCCCCGGAAGCCGCCGCCGCCGCCGGTTTCGCCCGGCCCATCCTGCACGGCCTGGCCACTTTCGGCCTGGCTGGCCGCGCCATCCTGAGCGCCTGCTGCAACGGCGACCCGGCCCGCCTGACCGCCCTGTCCACCCGCTACTCAGCCCCCGTCTTTCCCGGCGAAACCCTGCGCCTGGAAATCTGGCGCCGCGGCCAGCAAGCGCATTTCCGCGCCACCATCCCAACACGCAACGCCCTGGCGCTCAACTACGGCCTGGCCGAACTGGCTTGATTGGAGCGGTTTTTCTGGAGGGAAGCAAAACGGCGCTAGAGCAGTTTTGATTCGAGTGCATACATCCCCCTATACCGTTCGGGCTGAGCCTGTCGAAGCCCGGTTCAAGCCTCTGCACCCTCTCTCCGCACCGTCCTTCGACAAAGCTCAGGACGAACGGGAATGTAAGGACTTGAACAGAAAATGCTCTAGCGCACTTTCTGTTCAAGTGTTGACATCCGTTTCCGCGCCCATGCGCTTTGCTCCCCTTGCCCGCTTGCGGGAGAGGGGCTGGGCCTGTCCTGAGCAAAGTCGAAGGGGGGCCGATTGGCGGCGGCGGCAATGGATACGCCGCTGGCCCTCTCCCGGCCTTCGGCCACCCTCTCCCGCAAGCGGGCGAGGGGAAAGGCGTAAGCACTCGAAGCAAAACGGCGCTAGAGCAGTTTTGATTCAAGTGTACGCACCCCCTATACCGTTCGGGCTGAGCCTGTCGAAGCCCGGTTCAAGCCGCCGTACCTTCTCTCCGCACCGTCCTTCGACAAGCTCAGGACGAACGGGTGTGTAAACACTTGAACAGAAAATGCTCTAAGCGGCGATGATGCGTTCGGCGATGCGTTGTTTCAATTGCGGTAAGTGGCCGTCAAAGGAATCGACGTGCATCAGCGAGAGGCCGAACGAGCAGGCGTAGATGAGGAGGCTGCGGCTCTTGGCTTCGGCTTCGGAGAGGCCGGTGGCGACGAAGAGTTGGCGGGCGCGTTCGAGGCGGTGCAGGTCGACGGCCTCGACCACTGCCGCCGCCTTGGCGTCGTAACGCGCCCAGTCGCGGATGGCGAGTTCAATGGCCATGCCCTTGCGGTTACGCTTGGCGGCGTACAGTTCAAACAGGTGATTGAGGCGGGTCGATGCTGCGCCGGGTTGGCAGGCTGTGGTTTTTTCAATGTCGCGGATGCGGCCTTCTTTCCAGTGCTCCAGCACGGCGGCGAGGAGCGCCTGACGATCCTTGAAATGCCAGTAAAAGCTACCCTTGGTGACGCCGCGGCGTTTGGCCAGCACTTCGACGCGCAGACCGGTGACGCCCGCGCGGGCCAGCACTTCGGTCGCCGCCGAAATCCAGTCGGCCCGGCAGAGCGGGAGACGCGACCGGCGATTGTCGATCATCATTTTGCGGGCAGAACCGCCGGAGGGCTTGACAGGGGTATTTTCCATACGACACAGTATGGGCCTTGCGCCGATTGAAGAAAAGCCCATCAAATTTTTACCTTGAACACATCAACCGAAGAGGAGCGCGCAGTGAAAATTCTCGTCCCCGTCAAGCGGGTCATCGACTACAACGTCAAAGCCAGGGTCAAGGCCGATGGTTCGGGCGTCGATCTCGCCAATGTCAAAATGAGCATGAATCCTTTTGACGAAATTTCTGTTGAAGAAGCAGTCCGCCTCAAGGAAGCGGGCATCGCCACGGAAGTCGTCGCCGTCTCCTGCGGCGTCGCCGCCTGTCAGGAAACCTTGCGCACGGCGATGGCGATTGGCGCTGACCGGGGCATCCTCGTCGAAACCGACGCCGACCTGCAACCGCTGGCTGTCGCCAAATTGCTCAAGGCGCTGTGCGACAAGGAACAGCCGCAACTGGTCATCTGCGGCAAACAGGCCATTGACGACGACGCCAACCAGACTGGTCAGATGCTGGCGGCGCTGCAAAACTGGCCGCAGGCCACCTTTGCTTCCAAGCTCGCCATCGCCGACGGCAAAGCCACTGTCACCCGCGAAATCGACGGCGGACTGGAAACGCTCGTCATCAGCCTGCCCGCCGTCGTGACCACCGACCTGCGCATGAACGAGCCGCGTTACGCGACCTTGCCGAACATTATGAAAGCCAAGAAAAAGCCGCTCGATACCGTCAAACCGGCTGATCTTGGCGTCGATGTCACGCCGCGGCTGACCACCCTCAAAGTGGTCGAACCGCCCAAGCGCAGCGCCGGCGTCAAAGTCGCCGATGTCGCTGAACTGGTGAACAAACTCAAGAACGAAGCCAAGGTGATCTAAATGACCCATCTCGTTATCGCTGAACACGACCACGCCAGCCTCAAGGCATCGACCCTCAACACCATCGCCGCGGCGCAGAAAATCGGCGGCGACATTCACGTTCTCGTCGCCGGAACCAATTGCGCCGCCGCCGCCCAGCAGGCTGCCGCCCGGCAAGGCGTGAGCGTCGTCAAGGTCGCCGACGCGCCGCACTACCAGAGCCAGACGGCGGAAAACCTGAGCGCCCTGATCGTCGCCCAGGCCGCCGGTTACAGCCACATCCTGCTGCCCGCCACCACCTTCGGCAAAAACCTCGCTCCGCGCATCGCGGCGCTGCTCGACGTGGCCCAAGTTTCCGACATCATCGCCGTTGAAGCGGCGGATACCTTCGTCCATCCGATTTACGCCGGCAACGCGCTGGCCACCGTCAAAAGCGCCGACGCCGTCAAGGTGCTGACGGTGCGCACCACCGCTTTCGACGCGGTCGGCGAGGGCGGCAGCGCGGCAATCGAAAACATCGCCGCTGCCGCCGACACCGGCCAATGCGCCCTGCAAGGCCGGGAACTGACCAAATCGGCGCGGCCCGAACTGGGCGCGGCCAAGATCATCGTCTCCGGCGGCCGCGGCATGGGTAATGGCGACAACTACCGCGCGCTCCTCGAACCCCTCGCCGACAAGCTCGGCGCTGCCCTTGGCGCCAGCCGCGCCGCCGTCGATGCCGGTTTTGTGCCGAACGATTATCAGGTCGGCCAGACCGGCAAGATCGTCGCCCCGCAGCTTTACATCGCCGTCGGCATTTCCGGCGCCATTCAGCATCTCGCCGGGATGAAAGACTCGAAAGTCATCGTCGCCATCAACAAAGACCCCGACGCGCCGATTTTCCAGGTGGCCGACTACGGACTGGTCGGCGATCTGTTCGAAGCCGTGCCGCAACTGACCGGGGCGCTCGGCTGATTCAGGGATCAGGGATCAGGAATCCATGCGCGGGCAAAGCCCGCGGAAACCAGGCTGATCCCTGATACCTGATCCCCGACCGGGGTAGAATGCCCGGATGAATATTCCCGGCAATCTGCTCGACGCAGGATGGTTCTGGGCGGCGTGGCTGCTCTGGCTGCCGCTTTTTGTCCGCGCGGTCTGGCGCGCGCCGTGGTTGCGCTTCAGGGAATCGGCGCATTTCAATCTGTGGCTTGGCCTCATCGTCGCGTTGATGCTGCTGTGGAGCATGAAGGCCGGGGTACAGCCGGGTTTGAGCCTGCATTTCATCGGGGCGATGGTGCTGACCCTCTGTTTCGGCCCGCAACTGGCGTTTATCGGGCTATCGCTGGTGGCCGCCGCCGTCACCCTCAACAGCGGCGACGGCTGGCTGGCCTATGGCCTCAACACCCTCTTGGGGGCGGGCGTTGGCGTTGGCCTCAGCCAGTTGCTCTATCGTTTGCTGTCGACGGTGTTGCCGCGTCACTTCTTCGTCTACATTTTCGTTAATGGCTTTTTTGCCACCGCGCTGATGGTCGTCGGCGTCGGTTTCGTGGCCTCGCTGCTGCTGGTGGTGGCTGGGCCGTATTCGTGGGATTACATTTTTGCTGAGTACTTTCCCTATTTCATCCTGCTCGCCTTTGCCGAAGCCTGGCTGTCGGGCATGGTGATGACCCTGTTCGTCGTCTACCGTCCCGGCTGGGTGGCGACCTTTGACGACGCGCAATATCTGGCCAATAAATAGCGGCTAAAATCCGGTCGCTATTTATGGAGAGAAAGGAAACATCATGAGTGAATACCATGCGCCTCTGGCGGACATCCGCTTTGTCATGCAGGAATTGGCGGGCCTCGATCAAGTCGTCGCCCTGCCGGATTACCGCGACGCGACGCCGGATGTGGTCGACGCCATTCTTGAGGAAGCCGCCAAATTCGCCGGGGGCGTGCTGGCCCCCCTGAACCGCGCTGGCGATACCGACGGGGCCAAGTGGCAAGATACCGTGGTCACAACCACGCCGGGCTTCAAGGAAGCCTACCGGCAGTTTGTCGAGAATGGCTGGAACAGCGTCAGTTGCGACCCGGAATTCGGCGGTCAGGGCCTGCCGCGCTTGCTGGCGACGGCGGTCAGCGAAATGTGGAAGGCCGCCAACCACGCTTTTTCGCTGTGCCCGATGCTGACCCAGGGAGCCATCGAGGCGCTGACCATTGCCGGTAACGAGCAGCAGAAAGCCGCTTTTCTGCCCAAGCTGATTTCCGGCGAATGGACTGGCACCATGAATCTGACCGAGCCTTCCGCCGGTTCCGACCTTGCCGCCGTGCGCTCGCGGGCCGAGCCGGTCGGCGACGGGACTTACCGGGTGTTCGGGCAAAAAATCTTCATCACCTACGGCGAACACGACATGGCCGACAACATCGTCCATCTCGTGCTGGCTCGCACGCCGAACGCGCCGGAAGGCGTCAAGGGCATTTCGCTCTTTGTCGTGCCGAAATTCCGGCTCCAGGCCGACGGCGCGCCGGGCGAGCGCAATGACGTTTACTGCGTGTCGATTGAACACAAACTCGGCATCCACGGCAGCCCGACGGCGGTGCTGGCCTTCGGCGACCACGGCGGGGCGATCGGCACCCTGGTCGGCGAAGAAAATCGCGGCCTCGAATACATGTTCATCATGATGAACTCGGCCCGCTTCAATGTCGGCCTCGAAGGCTTGGGCGATGCCGAACGCGCCTACCAGCGCGCCGCCGCTTACGCCAAGGAGCGTATTCAGGGGACTGAACTCGGCGTCAGGGGCGGCCCGAAAGTGCCGATCATCAAACACCCCGATGTCCGCCGCATGTTGCTGTCGATGCGCTCGCGCATTGAGGCCATGCGGGCGCTGGCTTACAACGTCGCCGCCGCCCAGGACAACGCCCGCCACAACCCGGACCAACAGGCCCGGCAGGAGGCGCAGGCTTTTGCCGATCTGATGATTCCCGTGGTCAAGGGCTGGAGCACCGAGAGCGCCATCGACATCGCCTCGGTCGGCATTCAGGTGCATGGCGGCATGGGCTTCATCGAAGAAACCGGCGCCGCCCAGCACCTGCGCGACGCGCGGATCACCGCCATTTACGAAGGGACGACGGCGATTCAGGCCAATGACCTGATTGGCCGCAAGATCGCCCGCGAAAAAGGCGTCACCATCAAGGCCGTGATCGACCGGATGCTGGTCGATGCCGCCCGCCTCGATGGCGATCTGGAAAGCATCGGGATTCGCCAGATGGCGGCCATTGCCGCGCTCGACCGCGCCGTCGACTGGCTGGTCGCCAACTTTGCCGCCGATCCCAAGGCCGCCCACGCCGGGGCCGTGCCTTTCCTGTTCCTTCTCGGCATCACGGCTGGCGGCTGGCAACTGGGCCGCGCCGCCGTCATTGCCCGGGCCAAAATCGCGGCGGGCGACAAAGACCCGTTCTGGCCCGCCAAGCTGGCGACGACCCGTTTCTTCGCCGCCCACTCACTGACCCAGGCCCCCGGTCTGGCCGAGGCGATTCTCTCTGGCGGCGATGGCGCGCTGGCGATGGCCGACGACAGTTTCTGAAATCCCGCCGCGATTGTCGTACTGAAGCCCGCGATTATGGTTATAATCGCGGGCTTTTCAACCTTGCCCTACCGCAAACGCATGGCGGAGGGCTTATTCCACAAGGAGTTTGCATGCGCCATTACGAAATCGTCTTTATCGTCCACCCGGACCAAAGCGAACAAGTACCCGGCATGGTCGAGCGCTATCGCGGCATCGTCACCGCCCGGGGCGGTTCGATTCACCGTCTGGAAGACTGGGGCCGCCGCCAGTTGGCTTACCCCATCCAGAAAATCCACAAGGCCCACTACGTCCTGATGAACATCGAAGTCGACGGCGAGACGCTGAGCGAACTCGAACACGCCTTCAAGTTCAATGACGCCGTGCTGCGCCACCTGACCGTCAAGATGAAGGCCGCCGTGACTTCGCCTTCGCCGATGATGAAGGAAGAAAAATCCAAGTCCCTGCTCGAAAGCGAAGCGCCTGCCGCCGCTGAAACGGCTGAACCGGCAGCGGCCTGAGTCAAGCAATAAGCGGTACGGGAAAAAGCGGAGAAACACGGCTGAACCATCTCGAACTCTCCGGCCTCCTGGTCGAACGTCAGGCGCTCCGCTACACGCCAGCGGGGATGCCGGTCAGCGAAGGGCGGCTGCAACACCGTTCGCGGCAAGTTGAAGCTGACCAGGAACGGCAGGTCGAGGTCGAAATCGCCGTGCTGGCCCTGGGTGAAAACGCCCGCTGGCTGGCAGCCGCGCCACTCGGCGGAACGATCAGGATCAGCGGCTTCATCGCCGCCAAGAGCCTGAAAAGCCGAAGCCCCGTACTGCATGTGAATACAATCGAATTTTTGGAAGGAAACGAAAATGGCCCGATTCTTCAAGAAGAAGGATGATGACAAGAAAAAGAAACGCGGCGGCGGTTTGTTCAAGCGCCGCAAGTTCTGCCGCTTCACGGCGGAAAAGGTCGAGCAGATCGACTACAAGGATGTCGACGTGTTGAAGGAATTTATCCAGGAAAACGCCACGATCATCCCGGCCCGCCTGACCGGCACCAAAGCCGGTTATCAGCGCCAGTTGGGCGCCGCCATCAAGCGCGCCCGCTTTCTGGCCCTGCTGCCGTACACCGACAACCACCCATAAACAGAGGAGAAAAACATGCAAATCATTCTGCTCGAAAAGGTCGGCAAACTCGGCAACCTCGGCGAAGTGGTCAAGGTCAAGGACGGCTACGCCCGCAATTACCTGATTCCCAAACGCATGGCCAAACGCGCCACGCCCGCCGCCATGGCCGAATTTGAAGCGCGCCGTGTCGAACTGGAAAAGGTCGCCGCCGAAAAACTGGCCGCCGCCCAGGCCATCGCCGACAAAATGGCCGATCTCTCCGTCACCGTCAGCCGCAAGGCCGGCATGGATGGCCGTCTGTTCGGCTCGGTCGGCAACGGCGACATCGCCGACGCCCTCAAAGCCGCCGGTTTCGACATCGACCGCGCTGGCGTCCGCCTGCCGGAAGGGCCGCTCAAAACCATCGGCGAATTTGCCATCGACGTTGCGCTGCATTCCGACGTGGCGGCGCAAATCACCGTCGTCGTCGCCGCCGAGTAAGCGCCGCCACGGCCAGACAAAAGGCTCCGCCAAGGCGGGGCCTTTTTTTCAAGGTTCTTTTGAGGGAGTGGTGTCGGCATGAGCGGGATTGTGGGCGAGGCAAAAACGGTACGGAAACTTCTCAAGGGCGAGAAATATTCCATTGACTACTATCAGCGTGAATACAAGTGGGGTGAGAAGCAAGCCCGCGAGTTGATCGACGACCTGACAGGAAAGTTTCTCGAGGACTATCTGCCCAGCCATGCCCGCAAACAAGTGGCCGACTACCCGCATTATTTCCTTGGCGCAATCATCATTAGCAAAAAAGAGGGCGCGAATTATCTCGTCGACGGCCAGCAACGGCTGACCAGCCTCACGCTTCTGCTGGTTCTGCTGCGCAATCTCCAGAACAAACACGCTGCCCCGGTGAATGTTGATGAATTGATCGTCTCCGAGAAGTTCGGAGAAAAATCGTTCAATCTGGACGTAGACGAGCGTGCCCCCTGCATGGCCGCCCTTTTCGAGGAAGCCGATTTCGACCCGACCGATCGCTCGGAATCCGTCCAAAATCTGTATGCGCGCTACGAGGACATGAAGCGCGCGTGGCCGGAGGAGCTACGCGGCGATGCCTTGCCGTATTTCATCGACTGGTTGCTGGAGAATGTCCACCTGGTCGAAATCACCGCCTATTCCGATGACGACGCATACACGATCTTTGAGACGATGAATGATCGCGGGCTGTCACTCAGCCCGACCGATATGCTCAAGGGCTATCTCCTGGCGAACATTGCCGAGAACAAGCGTATTGCAGCCAGCAATCGCTGGCGCTCCCGCATCGGTGATTTGAACGATGCGGGTAAAGAAGTGGAGCCGGATTTCTTCAAGGCGTGGTTCCGCAGCCAATACGCCACCAAAATCCGCGAACGTAAACGTGGCGCAAAGCCCGAAGATTTCGACCGCATCGGCACCGAGTTCCATCGCTGGCTCCGGGATACGAGCAGGGCAAACGGGTTGGCCGGTGAGGACGATTTCTTCCGCTTTATCGACCGTGATTTCGATTTCTATGCGCGGCACTATGTGCTGGCGATGGCGGCTTCCCAAAAGCGCGTGGCCGGGTTGGAACCCATCCAATACAACGCGCAGAACGGCTTTACCCTGCAATACATGGTGCTGCTGGCGCCGCTCAAACCTGACGATAGTCCGCCTGTCGCCCGCCTGAAAATGAACATTGTCGCTCGCTTCGTGGATATTCTCATTACCTGGCGCATCTGGAACTTCCGCAGCATCGCCTATTCGACGATGCAATATGCCATGTTCCTCGTCATGCGCGAGATCAGGGGGCTTGATCCGCAAGCATTGGCAATGAAATTGGTCGCGCGGCTTGCCGAGGAGAAAGAGACATTCGAGAGCAACGACCGCCTCGCTGTGCACCAGCAAAACCGATACTTGATACACCGGCTGCTGGCGCGCCTGACCGAGTATGTTGAAACGCAATCAGGGCAAGCCTCTCGCTATGCGGAGTATGTCGCCGAAGGGCGGGAACGCTACGAGGTCGAACATCTATGGGCGAACCATGCCGAACGCCACACGGACGAGTTCGCGCACCCCGCTGATTTCGTCGACTATCGAAACCGTATCGGCGGGCTGCTGCTGTTGCCCAAATCCTTCAACGCCAGTTATGGCGACCTGCCCTACGCGGCAAAGCTGCCGCATTACAGGACGCAGAACCTGCTTGCGCATTCCCTTCATCCCGATTGCTACGACCACAACCCGGGGTTTGTTCGTTTTGTGAAGGAAACCGGATTGCCGTTCGAGGCCATTGCCGATTTCAAGAAAGCCAATCTTGATGACCGGGGAAATCTCTATCGCATGATCGCTAAACGGGTTTGGCATCCGCAAGATTTGTTGACTATGAGGACTCCATGAGTCTGTTGGCGGCGGCGCCTGGAGAACCCCAATGTCACCGCGCGCCTGCGGCGCGGCGCATTTTTTCGCTTAAACTTCGCCGATGAATCAACGCGCCAAATCCGGCCCAGCCGATCCTGTCATTGACGCCTTGCGCGTGCCGCCGCACGCCATCGAGGCGGAGCAATCCGTGCTCGGCGGCTTGCTGCTCGATAATGAAGCCTGGGACCGGATCAGCGATCTGGTCACCGACGCCGATTTTTATCGTGATGAGCATCGCCGCATTTTCCGCCAGATTCGCGGCCTTCTTGAGCGGGCCAAACCGGCGGATGTCGTCACCGTTGCCGAAGCCCTCGACGCGGCAGGCGAGGGCGAGCAGACCGGCGGCCTTGCCTACCTTGGCGAACTTGCCGCCAACACGCCGTCCGCCGCCAATATCAAGCGTTATGCCGAAATCGTCCGCGAGCGTTCAGTCTTGCGCCAACTGGTCGCCACGGCCGATGAAATCGCCGCCGACGCGCTCAATCCACTAGGCCGCGACGCCGAAACCCTGCTCGACGAAGCCGAGTCGAAAATTTTCAAAATCGCCGAAGCCGGGGCCAGCCACCGTGAAGGCTTCGTCCATATCAACCCGCTCCTGACCGAAGTGGTCGAGCGCATCCAGGAACTGCACGACCGCGACAACCCCTCCGACATCACCGGCGTGCCGACCGGTTTCATCGACCTTGACCAGAAGACTTCCGGCCTTCAGGCGGGCGATCTGATTATCATCGCCGGTCGGCCATCGATGGGCAAAACCGCCTTCGCCCTCAATATCGCTGAGAGCGTCGCCGTCGATTCCGGCCTGCCGGTCGGCATCTTTTCGATGGAAATGGGCGGCGCCCAACTGGCGACGCGGCTGCTCGCTTCCCTTGGCCGCCTCAATTCGCAGAGCCTGCGCACCGGGCGGATGAGCGACGAGGAATGGTCGAAACTCTCTTTCGCCCTCGGCAAGCTGCACGAAGCGCCGATTTACATTGACGAAACCGGCGGCCTCACGCCCGCCAGCCTGCGCGCCCGCGCCCGCCGCCTGGCCCGCCAGTACGGCGGCAAACTCGGCCTCATCGTGATTGACTACATCCAGTTGATGAGCGGCAACCGCCAGGGCGAAAACCGCGCCACCGAAGTCTCCGACATCTCCCGCGCCATCAAATCGCTGGCCAAGGAGTTGCAGGTGCCCATCGTCGCCCTCTCGCAGTTGTCGCGCAAAGTCGAGGAGCGCACCGACAAGCGACCGATGATGTCCGACCTGCGCGAATCCGGCGCCATCGAGCAGGACGCCGACGTGATCCTGATGATGTACCGCGACGAGTACTACAACAAGGAAAGCCCCGACAACAAAGGCATGGCCGAAGTCATCATCGGCAAACAGAGGAACGGCCCGACCGGCACTGTCCGCCTCGCCTTCCTCGGCGAATACACGCGCTTTGAAAGCCTGGCCTCAGGGAGTTTCCAGGGGGGCTGAGACGGCGTTTGCGGTTTCGGCGTCGGCCAACATCCAAGGAGCAAAAAAGGGCGGGAGTCGATTTTGATTTTCGGAAGTCAAAAGCGAAGCCATTTCCAATACCATCAAATTGTTTTGAAATTGACTTTTGCAATTATCTGATCTATTTTTTCTGATTGGGGACTCTTTCCAAGAAATATCTGAATATCACGCCGATACCACCAGCCTTGTTCCACTTTATAGCTAGCTCCCATACGGTAAGTGATTTTTATATCTTTTCTTTTCATGGCATCTTCAATCGAATACTCATAAACAGAAAAGCCGTTTTTTAGAAGAATTTCCTTGGCTGAATCATAGTTCTCGCCAGATTTGATATATTTTTCGACAACGTGAACGACATCGATCTGAGAGCCTTTTTTGCCAGAATCAATCTCACTCTTTACATATGCAATAATTTCATTTCGCATGGCCGCCTTTTCCTGATAGGTGGAATCATCTGCTTCGGCACAGCCTCCTGTTGATGTTGTGACAAAGAGAGCGCTAACCGCCAAAAGAAAATTTGCGAATACCATTGAGATCAATCCTGATCTGATTTTCCCCCTCATCATCCCTGCCATAGCTCCTCCGCCCATCACGGCAAGAAATGACTGCAACATGAAGCGCCAACCCTGTCAACAGCCAGCCGATGACAACCGTGACCGTTCATGCCGGGTTTCGGGAAGGCTTGAAAAGTAACCGGACATTTTTCCCAGACTAGGTGCATCGGGCCAAAGCAGGCTGGCGGAGGTATTTCTCGCCACCGTCGATGGAGGAGGCGTCATGGCGGCGGCCCGGCCCTGAGGGATTCTTGCAGGCGTCGCAGGCGCGGTTCGTCGAGCGCGCCGGCCAGGCGGGCGAGGCGCAGACCGTCGAGTTGGACTTGCACGCGCGTCTGGGTGAGCGCCAGTTGGGCGGCGGCGGCGTCGTTTTCGGCGTTGAGGAGGTCGAGCGTGGTGCGTTCGCCGATTTCATGGCCGGTGCGGGTGGCGTCGAGCCGGGCGGCGCTGGCCTGGGCGGCGGCTTCCAGCGCGGCGACCTGGGCGCGACCGACCGAGAGGCCGAGCCAGGCGGCGCGGGCCTGGTTCAAGGCTTGTTGGCGGGCGTGGTCGAGTTCGGCCTGGGCCTGGGCGATTTTGGCCGCCGCTTCGTCGTGGCGGGCGCTGCGCCCGCCGCCGAGGTCGAGCGGCAAAGTGATCTGGACGCCGACCATGCCTTCTGTCTGGCGGTTGCTGGCGCGGCCAAAGTCGCCGTCACCGGAGATCCGCTCGCGCCCGGCGCGGGCGACCAGATCGACATTGGGCGACAGCGCCAGCTCGCTCTTGCGCGCTTGCTGGCGGGCGTTGTTGAGGCCGGTTTCGGCTGCCCGCACCAGCGGCGCTTGCGCCGTCACGCGATCAAGCCAGGGCGCGAGTTCGCCGATGTCGATGTCATCGGGCAGGCGCGTGGGCAGGGCCAGCGGTTCGGTTTCGGCCAGCGTCAGGCCGGTCAGGTCAGCGAGCGCGGCGCGGCGCAGTTGGCATTGCACTTCTGCCGCCAGTTGCTGGGCGCGCAGGGATTGCAGGCGGGCGGTGGCTTCGTGCACGTCGGTGATGGGCCTGTCGCCCAAGTCGAAGCGGTCTTGCGCCTCGGTTTGGGCGCGCGTGACGGCATCCAACTGGCGCTCGATCAGGCGCAGTTGTTCGCCAGCCAGCGCCAGGTCGAAGTAGCCTTGGGCGGTGCGCAGTATCAAGTCGGCCTGGGCGTCGTTCCAGGCCAGTTCGGCCTGCCGCGCGCCCAGACGCAACTGCTCGGCCTCGGCGTCGCGCTCGCGGTTGAACAGCGGCTGGCGCAGTTCGATCGTGGCGCTGGTCATGGCGCCGCTGTCGATGGCGGTGTCGAAATCGACGCCGCCATCGACGCTGCCAAAGCCGGGCGCGGCAAAGCGGGCGCCGCGCGTGGCGCTGTCGACATGGGCAATGCCCGCGCCAGCCTGCAAGGCGAGGGCCGGACGCCACAGCGCGTCGGCCTGCCGCGTTTGCGTCAGACCGGCGTCGCGGGCGGCGCGGGCGGCGGCGTAAGCCGGGTCGTGCGTCAGCGCGGCCTGCCACACGGTCATCAAATCGAGCGCCCAACCGCAGGTTGGGTTGAGCGCAGCGAAACCCAACAGCAGCGCCGCAAGCGCCAATTTGCGATGGCGGGTTCGGCTTGGCTTGGGATGGTGGGTTTCGCTTCGCTCTACCCACCCTACGGTTCTGCCGGCGTACAGGCGGGCGATGCGCTGCAAGATCATGACGGCTCCTCTTGCAAAACAGGTTGGGCAATCAACGGCGCGCGCCGCCGCAGCGCGACGTAGTACAGCAGCGGAATCACCACCAGCGTCAGCAGCGTGCTGACCAGAATGCCGAAGATCAGCGCGATGGCCAAGCCGTTGAAGATCGGGTCGTCGAGGATGAACAGCGCGCCGATCATGGCCGCCAGCCCGGTCAGCACGATGGGCTGGGCGCGGGCCACGGCGCTGCCGACGATGGCGCGTTCCAGCGGCGCGCCTTGCGCCAGTTGCAGGTTGACGAAATCGACCAGCAGGATCGAGTTGCGCACGATGATCCCGGCCAGCGCGATCATGCCGATCATGCTGGTGGCGG
>JAITMS010000103.1 GCA_031277255.1 Azonexus sp. | reverse complement strand
TGCGCAACCCTTCCAGCAGAGGCGCTATTTGTTCAAACTGCTCTCGACTGATGTCGCTAGGATACTTCTTTCTCATCCCCATAGTATCGGCTATGGGAAAGATTTTGAACAGACTCTTACACCCACCCTTCGTCCTGAGATTCGAAGGGCGGTGCGGAGAAAGGTCTGGAGACTTCCACCGGGCTTCGACTTCGCTCAGCCCGAACGGGTGGTGGCGTTTTCGCTTGAGGGTCAACAAAAAAGGCGGACGCAAAGCCCGCCTTTTTTAACCGGATTTCCGCATTACAGCAAGGTTTTCAGGAGCTTGCCCATTTCCGAGGGGTTGCGCGTGACCTTGAAGCCGCAGGCTTCCATGATGGCGAGCTTGGCATCCGCCGTGTCGGCGCCGCCGGAAATGAGCGCGCCGGCGTGGCCCATGCGCTTGCCCGCCGGGGCGGTGACGCCAGCGATGAAGCCGACCACCGGCTTCTTCATGTGATCCTTGCACCAGCGGGCGGCTTCGGCTTCGTCGGGGCCGCCGATTTCGCCAATCATAATGACGGCGTCGGTATCCGGGTCATCGTTGAACATCTGCATGATGTCGATGTGCTTCAAGCCATTGATCGGGTCGCCGCCGATGCCGACGGCGGACGACTGCCCCAGCCCCAGTTCGGTCACCTGGGCGACGGCCTCGTAGGTCAGCGTGCCGGAGCGGCTGACAATGCCGATGCGGCCCTTTCTGTGAATGTGGCCGGGCATGATGCCGATTTTCACTTCGTCCGGCGTAATCAGGCCGGGGCAATTGGGGCCAAGGAGCAGGGTCTTTTTGCCGCCTCTGGCGATTTTTTCCTTCATTTTGTTGCGCACCACGAGCATGTCGCGGACGGGGATACCTTCGGTGATGCAGATGGCCAGATCGAGATCGGCCTCGGCGGCTTCCCAGATGGCGTCCGCCGCGCCCGCGGGCGGCACGTAGATGACGGAAACGGTAGCGCCGGTTTTTTGCGCGGCTTCCTTGACCGAAGCGTAGATCGGCACGTCAAAAATGGTTTCGCCCGCCTTTTTGGGGTTCACCCCGGCGACGAAACAGTTTTTGCCATTGGCGTACTCAATGCACTTTTCGGTATGGAACTGGCCGGTCTTGCCGGTGATCCCCTGGGTAATGATTTTCGTGTCTTTGTTGATGAGGATGGACATATTCTCGGACTCCTTCTTCTTACTTGACGGCGGCAACGATCCGGGTGGCGGCTTCGGCCATCGTATCGGCGGCGATGATGGGCAGGCCCGATTCGGCCAGAATCTTTTTGCCGAGGTCTTCGTTGGTGCCTTTCATGCGGACCACCAGCGGCACCGACAGATGCACCTCGCGGGCGGCGGCGACGACGCCGGTGGCGATGGTGTCGCAGCGCATGATGCCGCCGAAGATATTGACCAGGATGCCCTTGACCTTGGGATTCCTGAGCATGATCTTGAAGGCTTCGGTGACTTTTTCGGTCGTCGCGCCGCCGCCGACATCGAGGAAATTGGCCGGTTCGGCGCCGAACAGCTTGATGGTGTCCATGGTCGCCATCGCCAGACCGGCGCCATTGACCAGACAGCCGATATTGCCGTCGAGCGAAATGTAGGCGAGGTCGAATCGGGAAGCCTCGATTTCATCCGGGTCTTCTTCGTCGAGGTCGCGCATGGCGACGATTTCCGGCTGGCGGTAGAGGGCGTTGGCATCGAAATTGAACTTGGCGTCGAGCGCCTTGACCGTGCCGTCGCCCTCGTGGATCAGCGGGTTGATTTCGGCGAGCGAGGCGTCCGTCTCCATGTAGCAGGTGTAGAGCTTTTTCAGGGTATCGACGCAGCGCGGGATCGAGGCTTCATTCATGCCCATGCCCTTGGCCAGGGTCAGCGCCTGCTCGTCGGAGAGGCCGGTCAGCGGGTTGATGAAGACCTTGACGATTTTTTCCGGCGTCTTGTGGGCGACTTCTTCAATATCCATGCCGCCCTCGTAGGAAGCCATCATCGCCACCGTCTGCGTGGCGCGGTCGGTCAGCGCGGCGACGTAGTATTCGTGCTGAATGTCAGCGCCTTCTTCGATCAGCAGATGGCGGACTTTCTGGCCTTCCGGGCCGGTCTGGTGGGTGACCAGTTGCATACCGAGAATCTGTCCGGCGTACTCGCGCACTTTTTCCAGCGAGGTCGCCACCTTGACGCCGCCGCCCTTGCCCCGGCCACCGGCGTGAATCTGGGCCTTGACGACCCAGATCTTGCCGCCCAGAGTCTCCGCCGCCTTGACCGCTGCATCGACGGTCGTGCAGTGAATCCCGCGCGGCGTCGTGACGCCGAATTTCTTCAGGATTTGTTTGCCCTGATATTCGTGAATTTTCATGCGTTTTCCTTGCTTGGGTTGAGTTTTCAGTTCCCGGCGGCAGTCTTGCCGCGCCGCGCGGCAACCGTGATCCGAACCGCCGATGTTAACACAGGCCAGCCGCCGATGACTGTCAAAAACACATCATCAGGGGGCTGATTCGAGCGCCCGCAAGGTTCGCCACATCAAGGGCAACAACAAGGCCGCCGCCAGCGCGATGCCGAGCAGGGTCGCCAGCCAGAACCCGGCGACGCCCATCACCGGCCCGCGATAACACAGCCAGAGGCCGCCCGCCAGACCAACCACCCAGAAACACAGCGTCTGCACCAGCATCGGCGCAAAAGTCACGCGGCAGGCGCGCAAAACGTGACCGGCAACCGTCTGCAAAGCATCGCCAAACTGGTAGACGGCAACATAAATGACCAGGCCAAGCGCCACCTGACGCACCGCCGGATCGTCCGTACCAAGCGCCACCAGCGGCCAGGCCGCGAGCCAGATAGCCAGACCGGCCAGCGTCGCCAGCAACGTCGCCAGCAACAGACTGGCCCGCACATTGGCCCGCGCCAGCGCCCAGTCGCGCGCCCCAACCGCCTGCCCGACAGCCGCCAGCGTCGCAATCGCCAGCGCCAGCGGCAGCATGTACAGCAAAGCCGCCAGATTGGCGACGATGCGATGCCCGGCCACCACCGTCGCGCCCAGCGGCGCGATAAAGAGCGCAATCAGCGTAAAAGAGGTGATTTCGATAAAACTGGACAGCCCCATCGGCACCCCCAGACGCAGCAATTCGCGCCAGCGCGCCCAGTTCGGTCCTTGCCAGTTGGCAAAAGGCCGGTAACGCTGGCCAAGCGACCCCAGACCCAGCCAGGCCGCGCCCGCGATACAGGCGAGCCAGGCGATGATGACGTTGGACAAGGCGCAACCGGCAGCGCCGAGCGGCTCGCCCAGCCAGCCAGCCAGCGCCAGCCCCCAGGCGAGAACGGCATGGACGGCAAGCGCGGCAATGCCCATGCCCATCAACACGCGCGGCTTGCCGAGCGCGTTGCAGAAAGCATAAAACGCCCGGTAACACAGCGCGGCGGGCAGCCCCCAGGCAAGCAGCGCCAGATAATCGCGGACCTTGGCTTCGACCACGCCATCCATACTCGACAAGCCAAGCACCAGATCCGGGTGATAGAGAAACCAGACGCCCGGCACGGTCATCACCAGAGCCAGCCAGAAGCCCTGCTGCAACACGCCAGCCACTTCGCCATCGCGCCGCGCCCCGTGCAACTGCGCAACGACCGGGCCAACCGCCTGCAACACCCCAGCCAGCGCGAACAGCACGGCGATGTGAATACCGCCGCCGATGGCGACGGCAGCGAGATCCTCAGGACTGACATGACCAAGCACCGCCGTATCGATCACCATCATGCCGATCGAAGCCAACTGGGCAATCAGAATCGGAACAGCATGGGCAATCAGCCCGCGAATGGCGGTCAGCAACATAGCCTTGCATTATCGCACGGCGGCCAGACGGCCCCGTATCATCAAGCTCTGTAGGATGGGTAGAGCGCAGCGAAACCCATCAATATGGCCGCTGTGGCAACGATGGGTTTTGCTGCGCTCTACCCATCCTACATGCTCGTCGACAGGCGCTAGCCTCCCTCACACCGGATTGTCAATCTCGACAAATTGGCAATCGAGGCCGCAGTGTTGGCTGAGGTGGGCGGCCAGCGCCTTGACGCCGCCGCGTTCGGTGGCGTGGTGGCCGGCGGCGAGGTAGGCGACGCCGCTCTCGCGGGCGAGGTGGACGGTTTGTTCGGAAATTTCGCCGGACAGATAGAGGTCGACGCCCAGGGCAATGGCCTGCTCAAAGTAGCCCTGGGCGCCGCCGGAACACCAGGCGACGCGGCGTATCGAGCGGGCCATGTCGCCGATGACCAGCGGCGGCCGCCCCAGTTGCCGGGTAACGCGGGTAACAAGCGCGGCCAGCGGTTCTTCAACGCCGGGGCGGCCCAGCCAGCCGATGTCCTGTGCACCGAAACGGCCTTCCGCCTGCCAGTCGAGGAGAGCGGCCAGTTGGGCGTTGTTACCGAGTTCCGGGTGGGCGTCGAGCGGCAGGTGGTAGGCGATCAGGTTGATGTCGTGGCCGAGCAAGGTACTCAGCCGCGCTTTGCGGATGCCGGTGACGCGGCCATCTTCGCCCTTCCAGAAATAGCCGTGGTGGACGATCACGGCATCGGCGGCGCGCGCCACCGCCGCGTCAAGCAGCGCCTGGCTGGCGGTGACGCCGGTGATGACGCGGCAGAGTTCGGCGCGTCCTTCCACTTGCAGGCCGTTTGGGCAATAATCCTGAAATTTCGCGGGCTGTAGCAGCTCATCCAGATAGTTCATCAAGGCATCACGGTTCATTGAGACGGTCTTTCATGCACAGGTTGTGGCTGATTTTTGCACAAACGGTAACGGTTCTGCTGGCCTTGTTCCTCGTCGTCAGCGTTTTGCAGTCGGCGTGGTTGACCACGCAGCAGACGCCGCCCGCCGTCGTCGCTTTTCAGGAAGCGCCGCCCGCCGCCGCCCATGACGCGCCGATGCCCGGCTCCTACCGCGACGCGGCGCGCGCCGCGCTGCCCTCGGTGGTGCATATCTACACCACCCAGACCATCCGCCAGCAGCGGAACCCGCTTTTTGACGACCCGATTTTCCGCCACTTTTTTGGCGAGCGCCCGGATGGCGACGGGCCGAAAAACGCCGGTCTTGGCTCCGGCGTCATCGTCAGCGCCAACGGCTATATCCTGACCAATTACCACGTCATCGAAGCCGCCGACGACATCCAGATTTCGCTCAACGACGGCAGCGCGCACAAGGCCCGCATCATCGGCAGCGACCCTGAGTCGGATCTGGCCGTGCTGCAAATCAAGGCCGACAAACTGCCCGCCATCACCTTCGACCAGGGCGACCGGGTCAGCGTCGGCGACATTGTGCTGGCCATCGGCAACCCCTTCGGCGTCGGCCAGACGGTGACGATGGGCATTGTCTCGGCGCTGGGCCGCTCGCATCTCGGTATCAACACCTTCGAAAATTTCATCCAGACCGACGCCGCCATCAACCCCGGCAATTCCGGCGGCGCGCTGGTCGACATCCAGGGCAATCTGGTCGGCATCAACACGGCGATTTATTCGCGCACCGGCGGCAACCAGGGCATCGGCTTCGCCATTCCCGCTGGCAGCGCCCGCAACATCATGGAGCAGATCATCGAGCACGGCTCGGTAACGCGCGGCTGGATCGGCGTCGAAACCCAGGAAATCTCACCCGAACTGGCCGAATCCTTCGGTCTGCCGGACACCGAAGGCGCCCTGATTGCTGGCGTCATGCGTGGCGGCCCGGCGGAAGCAGCGGGCATCCGCCCCGGCGACGTACTGCTGGCGGTCGGCGGCAAGCCGGTGAGTGACCCGCAGGTGATGCTCGACCTGATCGCCGCCTTGCGCCCGGACGAGCGCGTGGCTTTTCGGCTACGCCGCGACCGCAACATCGTCGAGGTCGAAGTCAAAGTCGGCAAACGGCCCGCCATGCGCCGGGCGAGAAACTAGGGCCTGAAACGCTGGCGCGGTTTTGATTCAAGTGCGTGCACGCTTAAATACCGTTAGGCTGCTCATGTCGCATGAATGGAGGATAACGAATGAAACTACGTTCCATTGTTCATTTTTCCCTGCTTCTAGGAATTGCTTCTGGCATTATGTCTGGCATATTCACATCTCAGCACGAAGGGTTTATAGCAATAAAATTCTGCGTTATCAGCTATATCCTTTTATCCGCCGCGGCCATTGTGGGGCTATTGATGCTACAACCAGAATGGGAAGATCCTGTTTTTGAGTATAAACCTTGCCCGAAGTGTTCTTCCTTGAAAGTGGAAAAGGTAGGTTTTACATGGTGGTTAGGGATACTTCCCAGTTTACTGAACCAGGTAAAGTGCAAGGAGTGTGGAGCCTCCTATAACGGCAAAACCGGAAAGTCAAACACAGGAGCCATAATTATTTACGTCACAGGGGCTGGGATTGCGATTATTTCGCTTTTACTGACATCTTCTCGATGGAAAATTAGCGGTTATTTGCTTTTTAATTGGTAAAATAATTATTTTTGGCCTAAACATTATTCATTCAACCCGGATGAGCCTACGGTACGCCGGCTAATTTAGGCGTTAGGTTTAAGAAGACGATCATTTTGGGCTTATGAAAAATTTATTCTACTTCGCTGGGTTCATCGCTTCGTTTTCTATTGCATCAGCTCAAGCGATAGACCTACAGCCGGAGAGAGTGCCGACCGATTTGGTTAGCGTGGAGGCATTTGGCCCACACCGCGTCCTCGTATTTCTTGTTTGTTCGCCAGAGCATTGTTGGCATCAGGTCTTTGTGCAAGGGATCAATGATAATTTTCCGCCAAAGATCACATGTTCTGCGGAGGTTTTTGAATTCAGCAGAATTAGTGACTATCTGATTCAGTCGTCGTCGTGGGCCAAGGAGCCGTTATATTCGCTTCAACTGAAACTTGGTTCTTCTCACGGTTTCTTTGAAAAAGCTTCAGCAACACTCGCGCTGAAACCAGGCTGCAAGTATGATTTTGTATTGCGTGTGGAGGCAGCCTAGCCTTTCGTTCGAGCGGACGCGCTGACGCGAGCTGCTCAACTCATATCCGTTCGCCCTGAGCCTGTCCCGTCGGCAGGCTCAGGACAGGCGAAGGGCGGTGCGGAGCGGGGGGTTTGAACAGAAAATGCGCTAGAGCATTTTCTGTTCAAGTCTTTACACTTCTGTTCGTCCTGAGCTTGTCGAAGGACGGTGCGGAGAGAGGATACGGCGGCTTGAACCGGGCTTCGACAGGCTCAGCCCGAACGGTATAGGGGTGTGTATGCACTTGAATCAAAACCGCTCTAAAAGGAGGCTCTAAACCATGTGCCAGTTGCTTGGCATGAACTGCAACGTGCCGACCGACATCTGTTTTTCCTTCACCGGCTTTCAGGCGCGCGGCGGGGCGACCGACGTGCATGCGGATGGCTGGGGCATCGCCTTTTTTGAAGGGCGCGGCTGCCGTCTCTTTCTCGACCCGCAAGCCTCGTCGACTTCGCCGCTGGCCGAACTGGTGCGCCATTACCCGATCCGCTCGAAAAACGTCATCGCCCACATCAGGAAAGCGACGCAGGGCGCGGTCGGCCTTGAAAACACCCACCCGTTCATGCGCGAGCACTGGGGCCGCTACTGGGTTTTTGCCCACAACGGCAATCTCTCCGGCTTCGCTCCCGTCCTTGACGGCGCTTGCCAGCCGGTCGGCCAGACCGACAGCGAACGGGCTTTCTGCTGGCTGTTGCAAAACCTGCGCCAACGCTTCGGCCACGAGGAACCGGACAGCGCCCGGCTGTTTGCCGCCATTCACCAACTGACGCTGGCCATCTCCCGCCACGGCGAATTCAATTTTCTGCTCGCCAACGGCGACTGGCTCTTTGCCCACGCCTCGACCCGGCTCAGCTACGTCGTCCGGCAAGCGCCATTCCAGGAAGCGCACCTGAGCGATCAGGACGTGACCGTCGACTTCAGCGCCCTGACCACCGCCGACGACCGGGTTGCGGTGATCGCCACCCTGCCGCTGACCGATAACGAAGCCTGGGTAGACATGCCCGCCGGAACGCTCTGGTGGTTCGCCGAAGGCGCGCCGGTGCAGACGCTGACGACGGTGGCCGGGCCGCCGCCGCAGGTAAAAAACTGAACCATCCGCCCCCTCTCCCTCTTTCCCTCTCCCACGAGGGGAGAGGGATGATCGCGCAGCGGCGGCTGTGCAGCCTGGGTTTCAAATCAGGCCGACTTGGCGGGCGATTCGCTGTTTTCTTCCTTTGGCCTGGATACCAGCCGCGCGGCGAGAATGCCGATTTCGTAGAGCAGGCACATGGGAATCGCCAGGGCCAGTTGCGAGACGACATCGGGCGGCGTGACGACGGCGGCGACGATGAAGGCGCTGACGATGAAATAGGCGCGCCATTCAACGAGTTTGGCGACATTGACGACGCCGAGCTTGACCATGACGACCAGCGCCACCGGCACTTCAAAGGCGAGGCCAAAGGCCATGAACATGGTGATGACGAAAGACAGATAGGCTTCAATATCCGGGGCCGGGGTGATGCTCTTGGGTGCGAAACTGGCAATGAAGCCGAACACCTGGCCGAAGACGAAGTAATAGCAGAAGGCCATGCCGAGCAGAAAAAGCAGGGTGCTGGAAACGATCAGCGGCAGGCCCAGACGCCGCTCGTGGGCGTACAGCCCCGGCGCGATGAAGGCCCAGACCTGATAAAGAATGAAGGGCAAGGCGACGACGAAAGCGACCATGATCGTCACTTTGAGCGGCACCATGAAGGGCGTGATGACGCCGATGGCGAGCATTTTCGAGCCTTCCGGCAGCGCCGCCGTCAGGGGCGCGGCGAGAAAATCGTAAATCTGTCCGGGGCCGGGGTAGAGACAAAGCGCGATGAGCACGACGCCGAGGGCGATCAGGCTACGCAACAGACGGTCGCGCAGTTCCATCAGATGCGAGATGAAGGATTCCTCAGACGCAGGCGCGGCTGCCTCCGTCGAATCGGTTTGCGGCTCGCTCATACGGCGGGTTTGACCGGCGTGTCGACCGGCGGCGGCAGATCGTCGGCGGCCTGGCCGAAGGATTCGATGTCGCGGGCGGCGGTTTTGAGCGGCGTTTCGATGGCCTCGCGGGTCTGGTTGAGTTCCTGGAACACGGAATTTTCCAGTCCGCGCGCCGACTCGGTCACTTCTGACTGGAGTTTTTTCAATTCATCAAGCTGGATTTCGCGGTTGATGTCGGTTTTGACATCATTGACATAACGCTGCGCCCGTCCGAGCAGATGGCCGACGGTGCGGGCAACGCGCGGCAGCCGCTCCGGCCCGATGACGATCAGGGCGACGATGCCGATCACCATCAATTCGGAAAAACCGATGTCAAACATGGTCAAACGACCTCGCCATTTCGATCAACTCGATATCTTTCCTGAGCAGGTCGTTGACCAAGGCCGAAAAATCCACGCCTTTGGCGTCAGCGAGCGCGGCAAGGCGGGATTGCACCTGGTCATCAAGATAAACGGGCAGATTGAGCCTGCCGCCAGCGTGAAAAAACTTGCCGCGCGCGCCTTGCGAGAAATTGATCTCGGCGGGCATATCGTCATCGTGGATACTGGCCTGGAATTCCATGAACGCTTGATTTCGCCTGATTCGAGCGCGACCTTAGCTCGTGGTCTTTTCCTTGACCTCAACATCAATGGTTTCGCCGACTTGCGCGGCGGCGACCGCTTCCGGCGCTGGTTTGGCTTCGGCGTTGGCTTCCTTCATGCCGTCCTTGAAGCCTTTGACCGCGCCGCCCAGGTCCTGGCCGATGTTGCGTATTTTCTTGGTGCCGAAGACGAGCATGACGATGACCAGAACGATCAGCCAGTGCCAGATGGAAAAGCTGCCCATGATGCGCTCCTAAACAGGTTTGACAGGTTTAAGCATGGGGCCGACCGGGTCCGGTCCGCCGACGATGTGCAGGTGCAGGTGCGGCACTTCCTGATGCCCCACCCGGCCTGTGTTGATGATAAGCCGAAAACCGTCGGCGCTGCCTGCGAGGACGGCGATTTCGCTGGCGCGGGCGAGCATCCGGCCAAGTACCGGCGCGTCTTCCGGCGTTATCGAGGCCAGCGAAGCGATGTGTTTTTTCGGGATCAGCAGGACATGCACCGGACGCATCGGCGAGATGTCGTGAAAGGCCAGCATGTCGTCGTCTTCATAGACTTTGCGGCAGGGGATTGCGCCAGCGACGATGCGGCAAAAGAGGCAATCGCTCATTTCTTGCCGCGCGCCGCTTTTTCGGCAATGCCTGAAATGCCCTCGCGGCGGCGCATTTCCTGCGATACGTCTTCGATCGAAAGGCCGTAGAAAGCGAGCAGCACGAGGATGTGATAAATGACATCGGTGGATTCCCAGACGATGTTCAGCTTTTTGCCATCCTTGGCGGCCATGATCAGTTCGGCGCTTTCTTCGCCGATTTTTTTCAGGATCGAATCCGGCCCCTCGGCAAACAGCTTGGCGGTATAGGAGGTTCCCGGATCGGCGTTGCGGCGCGAGGCCAGGGTGTCGGAAATGCGGTGCAGGATGTCGTGTGTGCTCATGGCGCGTAAATGTCCTCAGGGTTTTTCAGTACCGGATCGGCGGCAACCCAATAGTCTCCCCGTAATTCATTGAAAAAACAGCTTTTTCTCCCCGTGTGGCAGGCGATACCGCCGATTTGTTCGATGGTCAGCAACAACACGTCGCCATCGCAATCGGTGCGGATGGCCAAGACTTTTTGCCGATGCCCCGATTCCTCGCCCTTACGCCACAACCGCTGACGGGAACGCGACCAGTATACCGCGTCGCCGCCCTTTACCGTCGCCGCCAGCGACTGACGATTCATCCAGGCGAACATGACGACCGCGCCGTCAGTCGTTTGGGCAATCGCCGGAATCATGCCCTCGGCGTCCCATTTAAGGGCGTCTTGCCACGGCAGGGAATGATCGAGATCAGACACGGGAAAACGTCTCAAAAAAGCAACGAGCCACTTTCCATACCGCCGTTCGGGCTGCGCGAAGTCGAAGCCCGGCCTCCGCACCGCCCTTCGACAAGCTCAGGGCGAACGGGTGGGGGCTTGTGTTTCTCATATTCAAGACAGCTTCTCAGAGGCGCACTTCGATGCCGCGCGCGGCCAGGTATGCCTTGGCCTCGCGCACGGTGTATTGGCCGAAATGGAAGATGGAAGCGGCCAGCACCGCGTCGGCGCGGCCAACCGTGACGCCATCGGCCAGATGTTGCAGATTGCCGACGCCGCCGGAGGCGATGACCGGAATCCGCACCGCTTCGGCGACGCGGCGCGTCAGGGCGAGATCGAAGCCATTTTGCGTGCCGTCGCGGTCCATGCTGGTGCGGAGAATTTCGCCGGCGCCCAAGGCTTCGACTTGCTGCGCCCAGGCAATGGCGTCCAGCCCGGTATCCTGGCGGCCGCCGTGCGTAAAGACGCGCCACTGATCCGCGCCAACCTGTTTGGCGTCAATGGCGACGACGATGCACTGCGAGCCGACCTTGCTTGAGGCTTCAAGGATCAGATCGGGATTGGTCACCGCCGCCGTGTTGATCGAGACTTTATCGGCCCCGGCATTGAGGAGGCGGCGCACATCCTCGACCTTGCGCACGCCGCCGCCGACCGTGAGCGGGATGAACACCTGTTCGGCGCAGGCTTCGACGATGTGCAGAATGATGTCGCGCTGGTCGGAAGAAGCCGTGATGTCGAGGAAGGTCAGTTCATCCGCGCCCTGCTCGTCGTAGCGGCGGGCGATTTCAACCGGGTCGCCGGCGTCGCGCAGATCGACGAAATTGGTGCCTTTGACGACGCGGCCCGCGGTCACGTCAAGACAGGGAATGATGCGTTTGGCCAGCATCACGCCCCCCGCTCGTCGGCGAGTTTCTGGGCCGCCTGGAAGTCGAGCGAGCCGTCGTACACCGCGCGACCGGCAATGACGCCGATCACGCCCTCGCCTTCGACGGCGCACAGCGCCTCGATGTCAGTGAGGGATGAGAGGCCGCCGGAAGCGATGACCGGAATGGTCAGCGCCTCGGCCAGACGCACGGTGGCCTCGATGTTGAGGCCGCTCAACATGCCGTCGCGGCCAATGTCGGTGTAGATGATGGCTTCGACGCCGTAATCCTCGTATTTTTTGCCGAGATCGACGACATCATGCCCGGTCAGCTTCGACCAGCCATCGGTCGCCACTTTGCCTTCCCTGGCGTCCAGCCCGACGATGATGTGACCGGGGAAGGCGACGCAGGCGTCATGCAGGAAGCCGGGGTTCTTGACGGCGGCGGTGCCGATGATGACGTAGGACAGACCGCCGTCGAGACAGGCTTCGATGGTGTCGAGATCGCGGATGCCGCCGCCCAGTTGGACGGGGATGCGGCCGCCGACCTCGGCCAGAATGGCCTTGATCGCCGCCGCGTTCTTCGGCTTGCCAGCAAAAGCGCCATTCAGATCGACCAGATGCAGCCGCCGCGCGCCCTGCTCCAGCCAATGCCGCGCCTGTTTCTCCGGGCTGTCGGAAAAAACGGTGACCTGTTCCATCAGGCCCTGTTTGAGGCGGACGCATTGTCCGTCCTTGAGGTCGATTGCGGGAATGATGAGCATGGGAGAGGGAACAAAAAAGCGGCGGAAAGTTCAGCGGTGGCGCATCAAGGTTGCCAGGCGACAAAATTTTTCAGAAGTTGCAGGCCATCGCGGGCGCTTTTCTCCGGGTGGAATTGAACCGCAAAAATATTATCCCGGCCCACGGCAGAGGTAAAGGGCAGGCCGTAATCGGTCGTCGCCATCGTCAGGGCTGCCGCGGCGGGCGCAACGTAATAGCTGTGCACGAAATAAAAGCGCGCGTCATCGGCAATGCCCGACCACAACGGGTGGTCTTTTTGCCGCACGTTGTTCCAGCCCATGTGCGGCACTTTCAGGCGCTCGCCCGCGGCATCGGTCAAATCTTGATCGGCAAAGCGGCGCACCGCGCCGGGCAGAACGCCCAAACCAGCGACGCCGCCTTCTTCGCTATGCTCGAACAACATCTGCTCGCCGACGCAGATGCCGAGAAAGGGCTTTTCCCGCGCCGCCGTCCGCACCGCCGCCAAGAGGCCGCGGCTTTCAAGCTCGCGCATACAGTCCGGCATCGCGCCCTGACCGGGAAACACCACCCGCTCGGCGGCAGCGACGGCGGCGGGGTCGGCCGTGACCACCACCGGCAGGCTTTTCGCCACGCTTGCCGCCACATGTTCCAGAGCTTTTGACACCGAACGCAAGTTCCCCATGCCGTAGTCAATGACGGCAATGCTCACAATACGCCCTTGGTCGACGGCAAAGCCCCGGCCAGACGCGGATCGGGCGTCACCGCCATGCGCAGCGCCCGGCCAAAAGCCTTGAAGATCGTCTCGATCTGATGGTGCGCGTTCTTGCCGCGCAAGGCGTCGATATGCAGCGTCATCCCGGCGTGATTGACAAGCCCCTGAAAAAATTCGGCGACCAGCTCAACGTCAAACTGGCCGACCGTCGCCCGCGTGAATTCAACATTGAATTGCAGTCCGGGACGGCCGGAGAGGTCGATCACCACGCGCGACAGCGCCTCGTCCAGCGGTACGTAACTGTGGCCGTAGCGGCCCAGCCCCTTCTTGTCGCCCCAGGCTTTCGCCAGCGCCTGGCCGATGGTGATGCCGATGTCCTCGACCGTGTGGTGGGCGTCGATATGGAGGTCGCCGGTCGCCGCGATGTCGAGGTCGATCAGGCCATGCCGGGCAATCTGGTCGAGCATGTGATCGAGAAAAGGAACGCCGGTAGAGAACCTGCCCTGGCCGACGCCATCGAGATCGAGACGGACAGTGACCTGCGTTTCCAGCGTATTACGGGTAATTTCGGCTTGCCGCATGGCGCGAATGCTTCAAAACGATGAATCGGACGGGCATGATACCATTTTGCCCCGTCCCCAACCGCGCCAAAATCCTGATCCCCAATCTCATGAATTCCCGCTTCTGGAGCCAGGTCGTCCGTGACCTCACCCCCTATGTGCCGGGCGAGCAGCCGAAAATCGCCCATCTCATCAAGCTCAACACCAACGAACACCCCAGCCCGCCGTCGCCCAGGGTGCTCGCCGCCATCCGCGCCGAACTCGGCGACGACGGCGCGCCGCTCCGCCTCTACCCCGACCCCGACGCCAGCCTGCTCAAAGCCGCCATCGCCAGACGCTACAGCGTGACGCCGCAACAGGTCTTCGTCGGCAACGGCTCGGACGAAGTGCTGGCGCACGCCTTCATGGCCCTCTTGAAGCACGAGCAGCCGATTCTCTTTCCCGACATCACCTACAGCTTCTACCCGGTTTACTGCGGCCTCTACGGCATCGCTCACCGCGCCGTGCCGCTCGCCGCCGACTTTGCCATCAACCCCGACGACTATTGCCACACGCCCCACGGCCAACCCGGCGGCATCATCCTCGCCAACCCCAACGCGCCAACCGGCCGCCTCCTGCCGCTTGCCGCCATCGAGCGCATCGCCGCCGCCAACCCCGACGCAGTCGTCGTCATCGACGAAGCCTATATTGATTTCGCTGGCGAAGGGAGCCATTCCGCCATCCCCCTCACCGCCCGCCACGACAACCTGCTGGTCGTGCACACCCTCTCCAAATCGCGGGCGCTAGCCGGTCTGCGCGTCGGCTACGCCATCGGCCACGCCGACCTCATCACCGCCCTCGATCGCGTCAAAAACAGCTTCAACTCCTACCCCCTCGACCGCCTCGCCATCGTCGCCGCCACCGCCGCCATCGAAGATCAAGCCTATTTTCAGGCCGCCTGCCAACAAGTCATCGCCAGCCGCCAACGCCTCACCGCCCGCCTCACCGCCTTGGGCTTTGAGGTGCTCCCCTCCGCCGCCAACTTCATCTTCGCCCGCCACCCAAAGCGCGACGCAGGCCAACTGGCGGCGGCGCTACGGCAACGGAACATCATCGTCCGCCACTTCAAACAAGCGCGCATCGAACAATACCTGCGCATCACCATCGGCAGCGAAGCCGATTGCCAGACGCTGGCCGGGGCGCTACAGGATATTTTGGGCAATTAGAGCATTTTCTCTTACATTCCCGTTCGTCCTGAGCTTGTCGAAGGACGGTGCGGAGAGAGAGTACAGAGGCTTGAACCGGGCTTCGCCTGTCCTGAGTTTATCGAAGGGACAGGCTCAGCCCGAACGGTATAGGGGTATGTATGCACTTGAATCAAAACCGCTCTAAAATCAAGGGCGACCCATTGACTCTGCACGACCATCATGTCCGCGCTTCCTCAACAAAAACCCGCGACTTACCAAGACCTGTTCGATTTGCCGCCCCATGTGGTGGGTGAGATCGTGAGCGGAACCCTCTACACCCACCCCAGACCCGCGCCCAAACATGCGCGATCCAGTTCAATTCTGGGCGGCAAACTGACCACGCGCTTTGATGAAGGTGATGACGGGCCGGGCGGATGGGTGATTCTCTTTGAGCCGGAATTGCATCTTGATCGCAACATTCTCGTTCCCAACCTGGCCGGGTGGCGGCGCGAGCGTATGCCGCAACTGCCTGAAACGGCCTGGTTCGAGCTTGCCCCTGACTGGCTGTGCGAAGTCCTCTCGCCCGCCACCGCGCGCCTGGACAGGGTACAGAAAATGCCCTGCTATCACGCCGCTGGTGTAACGCATCTCTGGTTGATCGATCCTGATTTGCAAACGCTGGAAGCCTTCGAGCGCGAACAAAACCGTTGGGCATTGATCGGCAGTTATGCCGGACAAGACAGCGTGCGCGTGCCGCCTTTTGATGCCGTTGAAATCGCACTGAACAACCTGTGGAGCCTGGACGGGGCGTAATGCCCATGCCTGCGGCTGGCGAACTGAAATTTCAAAGCTGAGGCGAGCATTTTTCGATATTGGGGGGCAGAGTTGAGTACGACCCCTTTTCTCTTACGACCCCTTTTCTCTTACCCCTTTTCTCTTACCCCTTTTCTCTTTACTTTTCTCTTTAGCAAAAAAGCGAAGAAGGAGCATGAAATTGAAGAAGAAGATGTTTTTGTTATTGCTTGGCTTTTCACTCCTGGTGTGGGGCGGGGCCGGGTACACCCAAAATATGGAAAGCCCAAAGAAATTAAGAGTTGGGCGGGTGCATCAAGGGGGAGTCATCGTTTACCTGAATGGCTCGTCCGGCCTCATTGCCGCGCCTGAAATACAAGGCTTTGATGCGCCTTGGACATCAGAAAGTTATGAGGCCAGAGTTCGTGAACTTGGACATCCCATTCCGACTGGCGCCCGCGGGACTCAAATCGGGGCGGGAAATACGAATACCGCCTTGATCGTAGCGACCATGGGGAGCGGAAACTATGCGGCCAAAATTTGTCAAGACCTTGATCTCAATGGGTACAGTGACTGGTTTTTGCCGAGCAAGGATGAATTGAATATGCTTTTCAAAAACAGCAAAGCTTTTAGCGACGGTGTATTTAATTTTTGGGGCTATGTTGTCCACAATCAAGAAGCCTATTTAAAAGGAAGCAAGGGGATTGGAAAGCATAGCGCTACGTACTGGACTTCTACGGAAGACCCCGATAAGGAAATTTCTGAGCTTTTTGATGTTTGGTTGCAATCTGCCGACAACGAGCCAATCGCCATCCCTATTTCAGAAAAAGCCAATGTCCGTTGCTTCCGTTCTTTTTAAGAGCCACTCAAGTAAGGTCATACAAAAAATCAACCGACAAAGGAGATGACAAGAATGCCAAACATTTTGAAACGACTTGTGTTGGTGGGAGCCGCTTCCCTTTTCCTCTTGCCCGCAATTACCTACTCGCAGACGAAGGCGCAGCGCGAGGACGAGAAACTGAAGGAGCTGGTGACCCGGTATTTCGACGACCTCATCGAGAAAGGCGCGCTGACCCAGCAAAAAGCTTTCGATTACGTCAAGTGCACACGTACAGAGTATCAAAACGCTGCTTTGGAGTCGCCGAAAGCCCAAGCACTGCGAAAAGAATATTTTGATAGATTTGGCTTGGAAATGGGCAGCGATAGCCAGCTTGTCATGGCGGCATACCAAAAGATGAGCGCCGAAAAAAAAGCTGAATTTAATGCGTTTCCCTTGAAGATGGTGGACGAAAACGAGCGGCTTCAGGACGTGTCCGAAGAGCGTTGCATGAAAACACTTGGTGTGAAGGTGCCGCCCGGAAGGGCTTGGGGGCGCTACTGATGAAATGGCAGAGTTGAGTACGACCCCAATGTCGCTACCTTAATCCATTGTCATAGCGAGTTGTTGAAGCTGAGAGTCGATTATTTGTAGGCGTAATTCTGTCCGAGGTTTGGTCATGATGGGATGGGGTTTG
>JAITMS010000100.1 GCA_031277255.1 Azonexus sp. | reverse complement strand
TGATTTCGAACACCACGATCTTATCAATTCGAGGCTCTCAGCCCACTTCCAACTAATCCCCAGCCCCTTCCAATCATGTCAAATGCTTAAGGTAGTGCCATTGGAGTACGACCCCTTTTTTGCTTAGGCGGGAACCAGCTTGCCAAGTCCGGCCCAGTCAGCGAATGGCGCTACAGCGCAGAAAATATCAACCACAAAACCCAAACTGTAGCTGCGATGCCGACCACGAAACAGATCATCGGCCAGTACAGTTCCCACCAGCCCAGCGGTTCGTTGTCGCGCCAAGTGAGCGTATACGGGTCGTTTGGCTCAACCGGATTGGCTTGCTCGACTTCGTCCGGCCAGACCGGTTGTTTGCTGGTCCACATGGCGAGGATGCGGCCTGCCGCAATCCATGCCAGAGGAGGAGAAGCCAAAAACTGGAGCCATGGCCAGAATCCGCCGGGCGCAAAGGTTCGTGCGATGCTCCAGCGCCAGCCTTCCTTGCGGCCGTCCAGCGGCAGGAGAAAGCCCTCGCTTTTAAGCTTCCGGTGGGTGCGTTCCACACCATCGGGCGCTTCCATATAGGGTTGCAGGAAGGCCCAGAATTTATCCATCGAGTCTTCCTTGCCGGGGAAGGTGTAGCCAAGCGAGAACGATTCGCCCACCGTCACGCCGTCTTCATCGAGCACATGGGCGCGTAAATCCCAAGTCGTACCCGACATCGAGCTTTTTGCCTCGCCGCGCGTGATGAACAGCTTGTCCCACGGGCTTTCAAGCACCGTGCCATTCTGACGGAAGACATACACCATCCGCGTCTTGCGGTTCAGGCGCATCGGGTAGTGCGTCCAGCGACCGCATTCCGTCCGAATGAGCCAGTATCCGGCATACACTATTACCATAAATATGCAGGAGAAAACTATTGCAACGGCAATCGCCTCTGTTTCCTTTCCATTTGGCGGGTTAATCACGATATCAACCATGAGGAATATTCCGATCAAAAAAACTATCGCAATTCCCCCACCGAGCCAGACATCAAATCCCTTGATCGGATACCAACGATCCACGAGGTCGATATAGCTACCATTGAGCTTGATGACAGACAGGAAGTCGTTGGGTTCTTTGCTTGAAGACGGCTTTTTCTGCTCGTAGCGCAGCCGCCGTTCCTCATCGGTCAAGGGGCGATCAACCGGATAGCGAAGGCCGCGGATATCTAAACCAGCGTAATCCATGCTCAGCCCCGCAACGCGACGCCAAGCTCTTCCATTTCGAGCGCCGGATTATTGTTGTAATAAGCGGGATACAGCTTGCCGTAGTAGCAGCGTTCCAGCCAATCCTGAATCTTGTTGTCCTTCCATATCTCAATCCACACCGCGATGATGATTACTAGCACTACCAGTACAATACCCACGCCAGTGGCAGCTGCACCAAAGAATGCTGCGCCAAGCTTGGAGAAAGCAAGGATTGCGACAGCAGCACCGACTGCACTCCCTAAATACAATGCTCCCACACCGATATTTCCTTCACCGATTTCCTGCCCACCCCGAATAAAATCCCACCCCGCCATCACCAGTCCAGCGCCAATCCCCACGACCTTGCCTACTCCGCGCAAAAAACCGCCCATCACGTTTTCAAATTTCACCAACAGACGATTCCCCGACTTTGCCGCGCTTTCCGACCACTTGCCGAACGTCTCGCCAAGTACCCCCGCAACAGAAAAGAACAGAAAAGCAGAAAAGCAGAAAAGGGGTCGTCTTCGCTTTCAGAAAAGGGGTCGTCTTCGCTTTAATTTTCGCCATCACCCCGTCGCAAAAAGGGTCGAGCCGCCCCCGGTGATGGTAACCCCGATAGTACTGTCTCCGCGCCCCCTGTAGACACTGGAGCGCCCCAGGCTCTGGTTACGCTCAGGCCGAGTCGACCAGGCGGCTGCCGCTGGGGCCGGTGGCTTGGCCGTCGTTGCCGTAGAGGGCGTCGGCGGCGCGGCGGCTGTCGAGGATGTGCAGGGCGTCGGCGGTTTGTTGCAGGTGCAGGGTAATCAGTCCGGCGTTGAGGCGGTGCAGTTCCTTGGCTTCCCGCGCCAGATCGAGCAGGGTCTGCCAGTCGCGGGCGAGTTGCTGCTCTGCCGGGTTGGCCGAGAGCCAGTTTTCCATCGCGCTGCGCACTTTATCCTCGCTGCTGATGCCGAGCGTTGCCCGCCGCTCGGCCTCCAGCGCGTTGAGTTGTTCGACCTGTTCGACCTTGGCCGCGGCCAGCCGGGGCAGCGGCTCCGGGTTGGCTTGGCGCAGGGCTTCCTGCTCCTCTTTGAGGAGGTCGATGAAGTGGTTGATGAGCGCAATTTCGCGCCGGGTGATGGCGGCGAGATCGTCCATCATGCAGCGCGGCGGCTGCCGGCGACGAGATCGCGGGCGGATTCGATGAGGCGGTCGGCGATGGCTTCGGGATTGATCTTGAAGCGTCCTGCGGCGATGGCTTCCTTGATTTCCTGAATGCGGGCGCTATTGACGGGCGGCCCTTCGCCGCTGCGCAGGCTGCCGACCAGCGGGCTGAGGCTGACGGCTTCGGCGCTCTTGGCGGCCGCCGCTGGATGGGCATTGGCATTGGCCGCCTTGGGAGCCATGCTGGTTGCCGCGTGTGGGTATGAGGTATCGATTTTCATGGTCGGTTCCTGAAATTTTATACTCTGGTTCGTTTAACGGTACGCCTGAACAAAACTTTAGCCCAGCCGGGTTTCAGCCCAGTGTAGGGAACAAGTCATCTGTCCGGACCTGTAGCAAATGATCTGTCCGGTTTCATACCCGATCAACACCGTCAGCGTCACTCGTAATCCACCACGGCGGAAACCGGCTCGTTCAAATCGAACACCGTGCCTTTCGTGCATGTCCGCTGCCGACATTCATCGGTTTTGCACCTCATGCGAATTTCTTCCGCGCATGCCCACTCTTTCTTTGCGCGCACATTCTCCTCTGAATAACCGTCCACCCGTTGCGTATACATGCGATTGCTGTCATACCCCTTTTGTCCATACACCATGATGAACGAAGGGCCATCATCATAACGGCCAACGCGCTCGCATCTCTTTCCAAGTTGCGCGTTGCATAACCTCATGGACTCTGCCTCGGCTTCATCGCGGCTGGGTTTTCTCGTCACCAGCGCGACACGCCGTCCGCTTGCGTTGTCCCAGTTGTACCAGCCACTCTGCTCCACCAGCGAGAAATAGCCGCGAACCGGCCCGCAGGCATAGGGCTTGGTCAAATCAATGGTCTCGCTATAGGCGTGGGTCTTGATGTGCAGTTGTGACCCTTCCTGAATGATGTCGGTGTACCAGTCATGGTCGCTGATGGCCGCATATTTGGCGGGGCAATCCCTGCCCGCAATCGTCAAGACTTCCCATGAGCGGCCACCATTGCGCGACATGGCGGTGCGGTAAACATCGTTCATGTCCTTGTAGAAATCCGTATCCTGAAATAATTCAGGCCAAATGAGAAAGCCGGGCGCCACCAGATATTTTTCTTCCGACTTGTCCAGGGTGAACCGGACGTTCCACGAGGTATCGTATTCCCCCACAAATTGGGCAGTCTCCCATTTGGTATCGACAAGCCACAGTTCATCAATGCTGTCGCTGTGCTTACGAAAGGCGCACCGGTTTTTATTTTCCGCACGAAAAAAATGAAAGCGGCCTTCGGGTATCACCGGTACGAGAGAACATTTGTCGCCATCACAAATATTAACCTTGAGCCAGGGATCCGCCGAGCGAGAGGCTGCGCATGCCAAAGGCACCAGCGTTCCGTCAAATGTCCTTGTATAACCCGAGAGTAATTCGCACCCTGCCATGAGAACGCTCGCCACGAGCGCCATGACCAGCGCGAACCATGAGCGATAGCCGCCAAGTCTTGAAATTTTCTTCATTATGAACTCCGAATTTCTGAGCCTCGCTCAAGCAAGACGGATGGAATCATCTTCCGAAAACCACCCTGCACACTAACCGTCGTTGAGTAACGTATCTACTGTTGCTGCCCGGCCAATGGTAAATTACCGGAAGCCAGATTTCAGCCCAGCGTCAAGCATCCTAAAAACCGACCTCGACAGTACCGTCGTTCTGGGCGACGCCATTGATCGTCTGACCGCCGGAACCCATCCGCACCTGAACCAGTTGGCCGGCGCTGGCGTTGTTGAGCGCCCGTCCTTCGCCGCTGACGGCGAAGCCTTCGCCGCGCGAAATGACGCGGACGCTCTGGCCCTGGCGGATGACCAGCGGCGCCAGCAGTTGGTCGGCGCGTAGCGGCTGCCCCGCCGCCAGCGAATTGCGCAGCGTTTTGCCGACGGCTTCGGCGGTGGAACCGACGACGCCGCCCGGCAGCCTTGAAACGTCGCCGGAGACGACGCTGAGATCGTCTTCCCGGATGGTCTGGCCGCTGACCAGCGGGCGGGCGGTAACGACATAATTGCCGGTGACGGCAATTTGTACCGGCACCAGCACGCTCCACACGTTTGGCCCCAGGCAGCGGACGCCGATGTGCGTCCGCCCGGAGAAGCGCGTGCCGGGCGGGGCATAGGCTTCGTGCGCGGTGCATGGCGGCAGGCGCTCGACATCGAGTTTGCCGACGGTGATCTTGACTTCACCCGGCAAGCCTTGGGTTTGCAGCCGGGCGTAACGCTCGGCGGTATCGAGGACGGGATCGACATCGGCGGCGGCGGCCGTGGCGGCGAGCAGCAGGGCGAGGAGAAGGAAAAAGTAGTGGCGCAACATGCCGCCATTGTGCCTCAAGGCCGCTGGCAAAACTACCTGCGCCGGGGCTGGCACAAAGGATGCTTTCTTATCCTCGAAGCAACCGGAAACTCTCGCCATGAACATTGCCCAACACGTCTCCGTCTATAGCCAGGCCCTCAATCTGCGCACCCAGCGCCATCAGGCGCTGGCGTCCAATATCGCCAATGCCGACACGCCGCATTATCTGGCCCGCGACTTCGATTTTGCCGAGGCCATGCAGCAGGCGATGGGCGGGCAGATGAGCGGCGGTCTTGAACTGAGGCGGACGGCAACGGCACATCTTGCCGGTGGCGGCAATGGCGGGGCGGCAAATTTGCAGTACCGGCAGGTCGTTCAGGGCGCGGTCGATGGCAATACGGTGGATATGGATGTCGAGCGCGCGGCAATCGGTGAAAACGCCATGCAGTACCAGATTCTGACGCAGTTGATCGGCGACAAATTCCGCGGTCTGCGTAACGCCATGACCTCGGCCAACAGTTAAGGAGCGATGAGATGAGTCTGTTCAACGTCTTTCAGGTGTCGTCGAGCGCCATGACGGCGCAGTCGATGCGGCTTAATGCCGTGGCTTCCAATCTGGCCAACGCCGACAGCGTCGTTTCCGCCGACGGCAAGCCTTACCGGGCCAAGGAAGTGGTGTTTGAGACGACGCCGATCGGCAACGCCGGCGGCTTGTCGCAAGGCGTGCGCGTGCGCGAGGTGGTTGAAAACGCCGCGCCGCCGCGCCTGGTCTATGACCCGAAGAACCCGGCGGCGGATGAAAAAGGCTATGTCGCCTTCTCCAATGTCGATGTCGTCGAGCAGATGACCAACATGATTTCCGCCTCGCGTTCTTACCAGACCAATGTCGAGGTGATGAATACTGCCAAAACCATGCTGCTGCGTACCTTGCAGATTGGCCAGCAGACTTGATAGGAGAGCGCCATGGCAACCGTCAACAGCACGACTTCAACCAACCCCGCCGCCGATCTCTACGCCCAGATCAACAGCGCCGGGGGCGCATCGGCGGCGACGAGCGAGATCGAGGAGACGCAAAACCGTTTTCTCACCCTCTTGGTCGCCCAGTTGCAGAATCAGGACCCGCTCAATCCGCTCGACAATGCCCAGGTGACGCAACAGATGGCGCAGTTGAGCACGGTGTCCGGCATCGAGAAGCTCAATGCGACGATGGCCAAGCTGCTCACCAGCTACAGCGATTCGCAGTCGATGCAGGCGGCCAGCCTGATCGGCAGAAATGTCATGGTCGCTGGCAACAATCTGCCGATGGTCGAAGGCCAGTCGGTCGGCGGCGTTGCCCTGTCCGCTCCGGCGGACAGTGTGTTGCTGAGCGTCAAGGACGCCAGCGGCAAGGTGGTGCAGACCGTCGATCTCGGCGCGCGCGACGCCAACGACCTGACCTTCTATTTCTCCTGGGACGGCACCGACGCCGATGGCAACGTCCTGCCCGATGGCAATTACACCTTCGAGGTGACGGCCAGCGCCAACGGTCAGGATGTCGCTGCCGCCCCGATGCAGATTGGCATGGTTAATGCTCTGGTTCGGGACGCAACAGGCGGATTTCTGCTTGATCTCGGCTCCTTCGGTTACGTCTCCTTCGACAAAGTTCTGCAAATTATCTGAGTGAGGTAAAGAAAATGGCATTCCAACAAGCACTGAGCGGTCTTCGCGTTTCCTCCAACGCCATTGACGCAACCAGCAACAACATCGCCAATGCGGCCACCGTCGGCTACAAGAACCAGGCCGCCCATTTCGGCGACATGTTCGCCGCCGCGCTCAACGGCAGCGGCGCCAGCCAGATCGGCATCGGCGCCAACCTGCTCGCCGTCCAGCAGCAATTCACCCAGGGCAATATCACCACGACCAACAATCCGCTCGACATCGCCATCAACGGCGGCGGCTTCTTCCGCATGAGCAACAACGGCGCCATCACCTATAGCCGAAATGGCCAGTTCCATCTCGACAAGGACGGTTTCATCGTCGATGACCTCGACCGCAACCTGACCGGCTATGGCACGGTCAATGGCATCATCAGCCAGAGTATCGCGCCCTTGCAGGTTTCCGCAGCCTTCCTCTCGCCGCAGGCGACCGGCCAGAATCCGAGCGCCGCCTATAACGGCGTGCGGGTCGGCATCAATCTCGATTCGCGCGCGGACGTGCCGGTCTCCCCCTGGGTCAATGGCGGCGCGCCCGGCGACACCACCAGTTACACGCCCGATCCGACGACTTACAACTGGCGGACCAGCCTCGATGTTTATGACTCCCTGGGCAATCCGCACAACCTCGCCTTCTACTTCGTCAAGACGGCCACTCCGGGCGAGTGGGAGGTCTATACCAGCGTCGATGGCACGACCAACCAGAATAGCGGCGGCCCCGGCCCGCTCGGCACCCTGACCTTTGACAACATGGGGCGGCTGACCGGCGGCAGCCCGATGGCTGCCAGCATCGATCTGGACAATCTCATGGTCAGCCAGGGGCAGGTCAATAGCGCCCTGTCGCCGCTCGCATTTAACATCGACTTTGCCGAAACCACCCAATTCGGCACCAATTCCGGCCTCAACAAATTCGGCCTGCAACAGGACGGCTACGCTCCCGGCAGCTTCACCGGCATCACGGTCAGTCCCGACGGCGTCGTTCAGGTGAGTTACAGCAACGGCCAGACCGTTCCCACCGGCCAGGTCATCCTTGCCGACTTTGCCAATCCCAATGGTTTGCGGGCGATCGGCAACAACCAGTGGGTCGAAACCTCGGAATCCGGCCCGCCGATGCTCGACATCGCCGGAACCAGCGGGCGCGGCGCGTTGCAAGCGATGGCCGTCGAAGAATCGAACACCGATCTGACGCAGGAACTGGTGAACCTGATTACCTTCCAGCGCAACTATCAGGCCAACGCCCAGTCGATCAGGACTCAGGACGCGATCATGCAGACCATCGTCAGCCTGCGTTAAGAAGAACTGAGGCAGCGTCATGGATCGCCTGATCTACACCGCGATGACCGGGGCCAAGCATGTGTTCATGCAGCAGGCCGGTACCGCCAACAATCTCGCCAATGCCAGCACCATCGGCTTCAAGGCGCAGGAGCACCGCTTCCGCGCCGTGCCGGTGCAGAGCGAAGGGATGCCGACCCGGGCCTTCACGGTGGATGCGTCGGTGGCCGACGTTTTCGACGAAGGGCCGCTGATGTTTACCGGCAATGAACTCGATGTCGCGGTCAAGGGCCGAGGCTGGATCGCCCTGCAACTGCCGGACGGCAGCGAAGCCTACACCCGCGCCGGCGGCCTCATGGTCGACGCCAACGGCCTGTTGCAGACCAAGGCGGGCTACAACGTGCAGGGCGACGGCGGGGCGATCAACATTCCACCGGACAACAACATCACCATCGGTTTCGATGGCACGGTGTCGGTCGTTGCCAATTTCGGCGACCAGAACAATGTCAATATTCTCGGTCGCATCAAGCTGGTCAACCCGCCGGAAGCCGATCTGGTGCGCGGCGGCGACGGCCTCTTTCGCCTGCGCGACGGCCAGCCCGCGCCCGCCGACGAAAACGTCACGCTGGCGCCGGGAACGCTCGAAGGCAGCAACGTGAACGTGACCGAGGCGATGGTCAATCTGATCAGCCTCGCGCGCCAGTTCGAAATGCAGATTCAGATGCTGCAAAAAGCCGACGCCAACGCCCAGCGCGCCGACCAGTTACTCTCCATCGCTGGCTGACAGGAGTAAAACGCCATGATTCGCTCTCTCTGGATTGCCCGCACCGGCCTCGACGCCCAGCAGACCCAGCTCGACGTGATCGCCAACAACCTTGCCAACCTCAGCACCAACGGCTTCAAGCGTTCGCGCGCGGTGTTCGAGGATTTGATCTACCAGACCCTGCGCCAGCCCGGCGCGCAGTCGTCGCAGCAGACCCAGGTGCCGACCGGCCTGCAACTCGGCACCGGGGCGCGGCCCGTCGCCACGGCCCGGCTCTTTACCCAGGGCAATCTGCAAAAAACCGACAATCCGCTCGACATCGCCATCCAGGGCAACGGCTTTTTCCAGATTCTGATGCCCGACGGCACCACCGGCTACACCCGCGACGGCTCGTTCCAGAAGGATAACCAGGGACAGATCGTGACGGCGGACGGCTACCCGCTGCAACCCAATCTGACCATTCCCGACAATGCCCTCAGCGTTTCGGTCGGCCTCGATGGCACGGTGACCATCACCCAGGCTGGCGTGACCGGCAGCACCCAGATCGGCACCATCCAGTTGGCGACTTTCATCAATCCCGCCGGTTTGCTCAGTCTCGGCCAGAACCTCTTTCTCGAAACCGCCGCCAGCGGCGCGCCAGCGGCCAATACGCCGGGCACCAACGGCGCCGGGCAGGTCAACCAGTTTTTTGTCGAAACCTCCAACGTCAACGTCGCCGAAGAACTGGTGACCATGATCGAAACCCAGCGGGCCTACGAACTCAACTCCAAGGTCATCTCGACCTCGGACGCCATGCTCGGCCGCCTGACGCAACTTTGAGATGAGTCTTGAAAAATGTTTCGCCACCAAAGAATAAAAGCCTCTTTCCACCCGTTCGCCCTGAGCTTGTCGAAGGGCGGTGCGGAGAGAGGTATGAATGGGCTTCGACAAGCTCAGCCCGAACGGTATGGGCTGCATCGGGATTGTCGTTTTCGGACAGGTTCTGAGGTAACGCCATGAAACGGTTCTTGCTTCTTGTTCTGGTCGCCGCCGCCGGGTGCACTTCGGTGCCGCCGACCAATGTGCAGCAGCCGATGACGATGCGGCCGCCGGTGAGGAACGACGCGCCGATAGCCAATGGCGCGATCTGGCAGCCGGGCATGAGCCGCCCGCTGTTCGAGGATCGCCGGGCGCGCTACATCGGCGACACCATTACCGTGCGCATCACCGAGAACACCAATGCGACCAAGAACGCCAACAGCGCGGTCGCCAAGAGCGGCAGCATAGCCGCTTCGGTCAATGCGCTCACCGGCGTACCCGGCAAGGGGCTGTCCGGCCTCAATGTCGACGCCAGCAGCGAAAACACCTTCAGCGGCAGCGGCTCCGCCGCCGCCAATAACGTCTTTACCGGCAACATCACGGTCACGGTCATCGACGTGCTGCCCAACGGCAACCTCCTGGTGTCCGGCGAAAAACAGGTGGCGATTGGGCAGGAACAGGAATATGTCCGTATTTCCGGCGTCATCAATCCGGCTTTCATTGATACCCAGAATACGGTGCCGTCGTCGTCGGTGGCTGACGCCCGGATCGAATACAAATCTTCCGGCCAGAGCAGCGAAGCTCAGGTCATGGGCTGGCTGGCACGATTCTTCCTTAATGTGATGCCATTCTAGGCAAACACAGCGGAGAGCAAAAATGAACGGAAAAAGCGGCAAATGGCGTTGGCAGGCGGCAGTTATCGCCGCCCTCTGGCTGCCGCTGCTCGGCCAGTCGGCGCTGGCCGATCGGGTCAAGGATCTGGCGGCGGTGCAGGGCGTGCGCAACAACCAGCTCATCGGCTACGGTCTGGTGGTCGGCCTCGACAATACCGGCGACCAGACGACGCAGACGCCCTTCACGACGCAATCGCTCGGCAACATGCTGTCGCAGATGGGCATCAACCTCTCGCCCGATCAGGCCCAGCGGCTGCAACTGAAAAACGTCGCGGCGGTGATGCTGACCGCGGCGCTGCCGCCGTTTGCCCGGCCCGGTCAGGAAATCGACGTGACCGTCTCGTCAATGGGCAACGCCAAAAGCCTGCGCGGCGGCACGCTCCTGATGACCCAGTTGAAAGGGGCCGACGGTCAGGTATACGCGGTCGCCCAGGGCAATGTGCTGGTCGGCGGGGTCGGGGCCAGCACCGGCAATTCGCGGGTCACGGTCAATCATCTGGCGGCCGGGCGCATCCCCGGCGGCGCGACGGTCGAGCGGG
>JAITMS010000050.1 GCA_031277255.1 Azonexus sp. | reverse complement strand
AAACACATCGTACAGATCAACTTTGCGCGGGGCCGTCTTGCGGCGGGCGCTCTCCAACAAGTGGCGAATCGGCTCAAATTGCTCGCGACTGAGGTCGCTCGGATAACGCTGTCTCATCCTGATAGTCTCTCATATGTGAGGAGACTTTGAACAGGCTCTAAGGCCGCCGCAAAAAGAGGCCAATCATTTATGATTCGTGAATTCCCTTTGCCCGCACTCCCTCCGTCATGGCTGAAGCGCCTTTAACCCCCGACTTCGAGATCGACCACCCGGATCTGTTCGCCCAGTTCCGCCTCGCCAACCCGCAGGAAATCCTGTTCTACCTCAATCTGCTGACCCAGCGCCGGGCGCTCCTCAGCGCCTACGCGAATAGCGGCGATCACTTTTTCCTGACTTCCATCGTCGGCGTCGACGCCGCCAGCGGGCAGATTTTTCTCGACCCGCCGAATAGCGAAGAAAGCTATGCTGCGGCGCTCGCCGCCCGCCAGATCACCCTGTCGACCAATCTCGACCGGGTCAAGATTCAACTCCGCCTGCCCGCCCTGTCACCCGCCACGCACGACAGCCAGAATGTCCTCGTAGCGCCCTTGCCCGGCGAATTGCTGCGCCTGCAACGGCGCGAATTCTTCCGCCTTGAACCGCCGGTCGCCATGCCCATCATCTGCCAGGTGGCGGTGACAGCCCCGGAAAACCCGTCGTCCATCCTCGACCTGCATTTATCCGACATCAGCATCGGCGGCCTCTGCCTCGTCGCCAGGCCGGACATGACCGCCCTCTTTCCGCGCGACGCGCTGTTCGAACATTGCCGACTGGAATTCCCCGATGAAGGCGTCATCCGGGTCAACCTGCGGGTGCACAAGGCAATCGACTTCTCGACCCACGAAGGTCATCACACGCTGCGCGTCGGCTGCGAATTCGTCGACCTGCCTGCCACCGCAATGGCTTTCATCCAGCGTTACATCGCCCGCATCGAACGCGAACGCAAGGCGCGAGGCTGGGGCTTGTCCTGAATAGATCGCAACGCGACCGCATTCCGTTTTCAGATCAAGCGAGTACGCGAAGACGAAGCGCAGACAGTGCTGTTGCACGACAAGCGAAGTCGACAAAGTAATCGTTTGATCTGGAAACGGAATCAAACCTGCATGTTCATCATGTCCTGATAAGCCGTGACCAGCCGGTTGCGGACTTGCACCATCTCCTGAAAGGAAATGCTGGCTGTTTGCAGGGCGATCATCACTTCGTGCAGGTTCTGCGAGGTGTCGCCAGCGGCCAGTTTTTCCGCCATCTGGTTGGCCCCCTGTTGCGTGGCGTTGACGCTGTCGATGGAATTTTTCAGCACTGCGGCAAAGTCGGTTCCACCAGTTGCCGCAGGCGTTTCCGCTGTTTTGCCGGAAGCCTGGAGGGCGGTGCTGCGGAGCGCGCTCAACATGCTTTCGATGCTTTGGGTATCCATTTTCTGTTCCTCAATCCTTGGCCAAGCCTTGGTAAATACTAGCAATTTTCAGGCCAAAATCAGCCGTTGAAATGGCCTTCATCCCGGTATTGCTGCAATTTGTAGCGCAGGGTGCGTTCGGAAATGCCCAGCCGTTCGATGGCGGCCTTGCGCGAGCCGCCGACTTCGGCCAGGGTGCGCAGGATGTGTTCGCGCTCCAGGTCTTTCATGTTGTCGGCCTTTTTGTCGCCGGTCGGCGCTGTGGCCGCTCCGCTGGCCGGAGGCGCGGGCAGCGAGAGGTGTTCCGGCGTGATTTCGCTGCCGGTTGAGAGAATCAGCGCCCGCTGGATGACGTTTTCCAGTTCGCGCACATTGCCCGGCCAGCCGTAGGCCGCCAGCGCCGCTTCGGCGGCTGGCGAGAGCGTGACGCCGGGGCGGCCCAGACGGCCGCCGTGGTCGACGACGAAGTGGCGGGCGATGGCGACGATGTCCTGCGGCCGCTCGCGGAGCGCCGGAATGGCGACGGGAAAGACGTTGAGCCGGTAGTACAGGTCTTCGCGGAAACCGCCTGTGGCGACGGCTTCGCTCATGTCGCGGTTGGAGGTGGCGATGATGCGGATATTGAGCGGCACCGGCTTTTTGCCGCCGACGCGCTCGACTTCGCGCTCCTGCAAGACGCGCAGCAGCTTGGCTTGCAGGCCGGCGGGCATTTCGGTGACCTCGTCGAGCAGTAGGGTGCCATCCTGGGCTTGCTCGAATTTGCCCGCCTGCGCCTGCTGGGCGCCGGTAAAGGCGCCTTTTTCGTAGCCGAACAGGGTGGCTTCGAGCAGGCTGTCGGGGATGGCGGCGCAGTTGATGGCGACGAAGGGGCCATCCCGCCGCGCCGAATGGCGGTGGATGTAACGCGCCACGACTTCCTTGCCGGTGCCGGATTCGCCGGTCAGGAGCACCGTCGCGTCGGTCTGGGCGACGCGCCCGGCAATGGCGAACAGGTCGCGGCTGGCCGGGTCGAGGGCGATCACGCCATCGTCCGCGCCGACGCCAGCGGGCAATTCAAATTTGTTGATGTGGGCCAGCAGCGCCGCCGGTTCAAAGGGCTTCAGGAGAAAATCGCAGGCCCCGGAGCGCATGGCGTCGACGGCCTTGTCGACCTCGGCATAGGCCGTCATCAGCACCACCGGCAGGTGCGGCAGGCGGCGGCGGATTTCTTTCAGGAGCGTGATGCCGTCCATCGGCATCATCCGCACGTCGCTGACGACGATGGCAAACGCCTGCTCGGCCAGCGCCTTCAGGGCCGCCGCGCCGCCATCGACGGCGACGTGGGCGCGCCCGGCGAGTTCGAGCGTATCGCCAATCGCTTCGCGCAGGCTGGCGTCGTCTTCAACGACGAGAATCGGCAGGTGCTGTTCAGGCATCTTGTTCCCTTCCCTTCTCCGCCGCCAGCGGCAGCGTCATGACAAATTCGGCGCCGCTGCCGGGTGCGGAAAAAACCTCGATCTGACCGCCGTGGGCGCGGGCGACGCCCAGGGCAATGGCGAGGCCAAGGCCGGTGCCCTGGCCCTTGGTGGTGACGAAGGGTTCAAAGATGCGCGCCTTGAGCGCCGGGGCGATACCCGGCCCGCTGTCCTGCACGGCGATTTGCAGTTGCTCGCCCCGGCAATGGCCGGAGAGGCAAATTTTGCCGCCCGGCGGCGTCGCCTGCATGGCGTTTTCAAGCAGATTGACCAGCGCGCCGAACAGCGCCTTGCGGCTGCCGACGATGACGGCTTCGGCAACGGCGGCGGTAACTGAAAACTCGATGCCGCGCTCCTTCATCAGCGGCTCGACGGTCTGCGCCGCCTCGGCCAGCAGGTCGCTGGCGGCAATCAGGTCATGGCCGCTGCTCTCGCCACGGGCAAAGAGCAGCACGTCCTGAATCAGGCGTTCGAGCCGCCGCAACTGGTCGCTGGCCTTGGCTGAAAAGCGGGCGCGCAGGTCGTCGCGCAAGCCGGGCTGGGCCAGATTGGCGGTATGCAGCAAGGCGGCGGCGAGCGGCGTGCGCAACTGGTGCGCCAGCGTCGCCGCCATTTCGCCCATCGCCGCCAGACGTTGGCTGCGCTCCAGTTCGCTCTGCATCCGGTGCGCCTCGGTAACGTCGTGCACCAGGATGATTTTGCCGCCGCCGGAGGCGATCAGGCTTTCGGCCATCGACAGGCAGCGATCGCCAAGTAGCCATTCGCCGACGGTCAAGGTCGGCTCCAGATGGTCGCGGACGACATCGCCCCAGTGGCGGCCAACGATTTCCGGCCCGAACATGGCGAGCGCCGCCGGGTTGCCCGCCACGACAAGGGCTTCGGCATCGAGCAGGACGACGCCAGCGGGCAGGGCGTCGAGCAGCGACGAAAGCCGCTCGGAGAGCGCCTCTTTTTCTTCAAACTGGCGGCGCAGCTTGCCGTTGGCGACGGCCAGTTCCTCGGTCAGCGAAGCGACGCGGCCTTGCAGGGCTTCATAAGTCTGGGTCAATTCCGCCGAAACCTGATTGAACAGGGCGAACGCCCGCTGCAAATCGGCGGCGCGCGGTAAATCGGCGGCCTTGATGTCGGCGGGGGCCGCGGCAATGCCGGGCGGAGCAGGTTGCATCAAAAAGATAGAGGGAATTCAGCCTTGGCAATAGTAGAATATTTCTAGGAAATTTGGCTTCCCAGTTGATTATTCTTCTTTTTTTACAACTTTCCCGACCCGTTTATTGATGGCAGCGACGACTGAAACCACGGCAGAAACCACCGCTGGATCGGCGCCGGAAGGCGGCCCGGTGGAACGCCTGCGCGCCGCCTTCAACCGTTTGAGCGAGCGGCAGAAAATCCTTTTTCTGGTCGGCGTCGCCGCCATCATCGCCCTCATTGTCGGCGCCGTTCTGTGGAGCCGCCAGCCGGACTGGAAGGTGCTGTTCTCCAACCTCTCGGAAAAAGACGGCGGGGCAATTGTCAGCATTCTCGAAGCGCAGAACGTTCCTCACCGTTTTGGCGACAACGGCACCCTCCTGGTGCCCGCCGACCGCGTCCATGAACTGCGCTTGAAGCTCGCCTCGCAGAATCTGCCGCGCGGCGGTCTGGTTGGCTTTGAAGTGATGGAGAACCAGAAATTCGGCACCAGCCAGTTTACCGAGCAGGTCAATTACCAGCGCGGCCTCGAAGGCGAACTGTCGCGCACCATCCAGTCGATCCATGCGGTGCAGTCGGCGCGGGTGCATCTGGCGATCCCCAAGCCCTCGGTCTTTGTCCGCGACGACCTCAAACCAACCGCCTCGGTGATGCTCAATCTCTATCCCGGACGGGCGCTCGACGACAGCCAGATCGCCGGTATTTCGCACCTCGTCTCGTCGAGCGTCGCCAACATGCCGCTGGCCAACGTCTCGATCATCGACCAGAACGGGGCGCTGCTGACGCAGTTGAAAAGCGCCACCGCCGCTGGTCTTAATCCGGTACAACTGAAATATGTGCGGGAAATTCAGGATGATGTCATCGGGCGCATCGACAATATCCTCAGACCCATACTCGGCGATGGCAATTACAAGGTGCAGGTGGCCGCCGATCTCGATTTTTCGCAGAGCGAGCAGACGGCCAAGACCTTCCGCCCCAACCCGACGCCGGACACCACCGCCATCCGCAGCCAGCAGACGACCGAGACGGCCAGCGTCAACCAGCCGACCGGCGGCGTGCCCGGCGCACTGACCAATCAGCCGCCGGTACCGGCGATCGCGCCGCTGACCCAGCCCGACACCGGCGGCACGCCCGGTCAGCCCGGCCCGCCAGCCAAGCCGGAGGACGAAGGGCACATCGACATCAGCGGCATCAAATCGCCGCTGGGCACTAAAGTGTCGCCGCCGCTCAGCACCAGCAAGAGCACGACGACCAATATCGAGGTAGACGAAACCATCCGCCACACCGTGCAGGCGATGGGCGAGATTCGCCGCCTCTCGGCCGCCGTCGTGGTCAATTACAAAAAGGACACGGCCAAGGACGGCAAGCCGATCACGCGGCCCCTGAACGACGACGAGATGAAGAAGGTCAGCGACTCGATCCACGGGGCGATGGGCTTCAACAGCGAGCGCGGCGATACGCTGTCGATCGCCAACGCGCCGTTTACCGAGACGGCCAAGACCGAGGAAAGCCTGCCGCTGTGGAAAGACCCGGAGAATGTCGCCTACGCCAAGGATCTCGGCAAGCTCCTCCTCATCGCGGCGCTCATTGCGCTGCTCTATTTCTTCATCATCCGGCCAACGCTGCGCACCATGTTCCCGCCGCCGCTGGAGGAGGAGAGAGAGGCCAGGGCCGACGGGGAAGAAGGCGAAGACGGCGTCGAGGTGCAACTCGACAGCTATGCGGTCAAACTCCAGCAGGTGCGCGACATCGCCCAGCGCGACGCGCCAGCGGTAGCGAACATCATCAGAGAATGGATGGGAACCAATGGCTAATCCCGATGAAGGCGTGCACAAGAGCGCCACGCTATTGATTGCCCTGGGCGAGGACCATGCCGCCGAGGTGCTGCGCCAGCTTGGCCCGCGCGATGTGCAAAAGCTCGGTCACGCCATGGTTTCGCAGAAGTCGACGCCGCGCGCCAAGGTCGAGGCGGTGCTTGACGATTTTCTCCGCATCGCCGCCGAACATGGCGTCGTTCATGTCGACACCGACAACTACATCCGCTCGGTGCTGACCAAGGCGCTTGGCGACGAGAAGGCCTCGAACCTCATCTCGCGCATCCTCCAGGGCGGCGAAACGGCGGGCATCGAGGGTTTGAAGTGGATGGACGCGGCCACCGTCGCCGACCTCATCCGCAACGAACATCCGCAGATCATCGCCACCATCCTCGTCCATCTCGAACGCGAACAGTCGAGCGAAATTCTCAATCACTTCTCCGAGCGCCTGCGCAACGACGTGGTGCTGCGCATCGCCACCCTTGAAGGCATCCAGCCAGCGGCCCTGAACGAGTTGAACGAAGCCATGCTGCGGCTCCTCTCCGGCTCGGTGAACACCAAGCGCACGGCGATGGGCGGCGTCCGCACGGTGGCGGAAATTCTCAATTTCATCGGCAACACCAACGAAACCTCGGTGGTCGACGCCATCCGCGAATACGACCCCGATCTCGCCCAGCGCATCCTCGACGAAATGTTCGTTTTCGAGAACCTGCTCGACATCGACGACCGCTCGATCCAGTTGATCCTGCGCGAAATCCAGTCCGATTCGCTGATTCTGGCCTTGAAGGGCGCTTCGCCCGAATTGCGCGAAAAAATCTTCAAGAACATGTCGCAACGGGCCGCCGAAATGCTGCGCGAAGACCTCGAATCGAGAGGCCCGGTTCGCCTCTCGGAAGTCGAAGCCGAGCAGAAGGACATCCTCAAGATCGTCCGCCGCCTGGCCGACGAAGGCCAGATCGTCCTCGGCGCAGCGGGCGGCGAGCAGATGATCTGAGGGGAGTCGCGATGATTATTCCCAAGAAAGAAATTGCCGCCTACCAGCGTTGGCAGGCCGATTCCTTCGACCGCAAGCCGCCGCCGCCCGCCCCGCCGCCGAAAGAGCCGCCGCCAGAGGCAGAGGCCGCGCCCTTGCCGGAACCCGAACCGGCGGTTCGCCTGCCGACCGTCGAAGACATCGAACGCATCCACGAAGAAGCGCGGGCCTCCGGCCACGCCGCCGGTCTTGCCGAAGGGCGGGCGGCGGCGGCAGAAGAATGCCGCCAGGCCGCCGCCCTGGCCGCCCGGCAATTCGTCGCGCTGACCGACGATTTGCGGAAGGCACTCGAACAGATCGACCAGGCCGTGGCCGAGCAACTGCTGGCGCTCGGCATCGAAATCGCCGCCCAGGTCATGCGCGGCCAGATCGCCGTGCGCGAGGATGTCCTGCTGCCCATCGTCCGCGAAGCCATTGCCGCCCTGCCGCTGCACAACGAAAACGTCACCCTGCGCCTCAATCCGGCTGACGCCGCCGACCTGCGCCGCCTGATGGGCGACGAACTGGCCGACAACGGCGTCCAGATCGCCGAAGACGGCGCGCTCGGCGTCGGCAGTTGTCTGTTGCAGTCCGGCGCCAGCGAAATCGACGCCGGTATCGAGACACGCTGGAAACGCGTCCTCGAAACCATCGGCGCCACGCCCCGGACATGGCAGCAAACGTAAGCGCCCCCGACCCGACGGGCAAGGCGGCGCTCGAGGCTCCGGCGCACGCCGAACGCTGGCGGCAATTCCTCAACAATTGCCGCGCCGCCGTCAGCAACACCCAGCCGCTGTGGTCAGCCGGGCGGCTGACGCGCATCAACGGTCTGGTCATGGAGGCGGCGGGGCTGAAACTGCCGCTCGGCAGCACCTGCCACGTGCTCCGCCCCAAGGGCGTGCCGGTCGAAGCCGAAGTGGTCGGTTTTGCCGGTGAAAAGCTGTATCTGATGCCGTCCGACGATCTTTACGGTCTGGCCCCCGGCGCCCGCGTCGTCGCCTTTGAGCCGCCGCATCAACCGCCCCGCATCGGCGACCCGGCCCCGCGCCGCCGCCGGGCCGTGGATCGCGTCAAACAGGCGCCGGTCGGCGAGGAATTGCTGGGCCGCGTGCTCGATGGCGTTGGCCGTCCTCTCGACAACATGGGGCCGCTCAACACCCAGCAGAGTCGGCCCTTGCAGAGCCGCCCGGTCAATCCGATGGCCCGGGCGGCGATTGAAAAACCGCTCGATGTCGGCATCCGCGCCATCAATGCGCTGCTCACCGTCGGCCGCGGTCAGCGCATGGGGCTGTTTGCCGGTTCCGGCGTCGGCAAGTCGGTGCTGCTCGGCATGATGGCCCGCTACACGGCGGCTGAAATCATCGTCGTCGGCCTGATCGGTGAGCGGGGCCGCGAAGTCAAGGAATTCATCGAGCAGATTCTCGGCATCGAAGGCCGTCGGCGCGCCGTCGTCGTCGCCGCCCCGGCGGATACCGGCCCCCTGATGCGCCTGCAAGGCGCGGCTTACGCGACGACCATCGCCGAATATTTCCGCGATCAGGGCAAACACGTCCTCCTCATCATGGATTCGCTGACCCGCTACGCTATGGCCCAGCGTGAAATCGCCCTGGCCATCGGCGAGCCGCCAGCGACGCGCGGCTATCCGCCTTCGGTTTTCGCCCGCCTGCCCGCTCTGGTCGAGCGCACCGGCAACGGCCCCGAAGGCGGCGGCTCGATCACCGCCTTTTATACCGTGCTGGCCGAAGGCGACGACCAGCAAGACCCGATCGCCGACTCGGCGCGCGCCATTCTCGACGGCCACATCGTCCTCTCGCGCGCCCTGGCCGATGCCGGCCACTATCCGGCCATCGACATCGAGCAATCGATCAGCCGGGCGATGGTGAACCTGATCGACAGCCGCCATCTCGACCAGATCCGCAAATTCAAGGTGCTGTTTTCGCGCTATCAGCGTTCGCGCGATCTGATTTCGGTCGGCGCCTACGTTGCCGGAACCGACCCGGTGCTCGACCAGGCCGTTGCCGACTATCCCAAAATGGAGCAGTTCCTCCAGCAAAAACTGACCGATCAGGCGGATTTCCAATCCAGCCATGACGCCCTTCTCTCCTTGTTCTGATTGACCGATGGCCCGACCTTTTTCCCTGCAACCGCTGCTCGAACTGATGCAGACCCGTACCGACGAAGCAACCCGCGAGCTGGGCAAACTGATTGCCGCCGAGCAGAACCAGAAAAGCCGCCTGCAAATGCTTGAGCAATACCGCGAGGAATACGCCCAGCGCCTGCGCGAAGCCAGCGCCGAAGGCGTGACCCGGCAGATTCTCGACAACTATCAGGATTTCCTTGGCCGCATTGATGAAGCCATCGACCAGCAACGCCTGGTCGTCGACAAATCGGAACAGAGCACGCTGGCCGGACAGGAACATTGGCGGGCGCAAAACACCCGCCTCAAGGCGATCGACACCCTGTCGCAGCGCCACGAAGCGCATGAACGCTACCGCGAGGGCAAAAAAGAACAAAAACTCCTCGACGAATTCAGCACGCGCAAATTCGGCAGAGGCCGCGCAGAGGAGTAATTCCATTTTCCGGCACGCTCATTGCTTTCAGTCAGGCAAAGCACTGTCTGATTCCGCTTTCAGAGCAAGCGAGTACGCGAAGACGAAGCGCAGACAGTGCTGTTGCACGGCAAGCGAAGTCGACAAAGTAATCGCTTGATCTGGAAATGGAATGACAAGGAGTCAACATGAGCGTCACCATCATTGCCAGCGCGCCTGGCCTCAACCTGCCCGGCCCGGCAGCCGTCGGCATGGCCGCCGACGCAGGCGCCAGCGGCAGCTTCGCTGCCCTGTTGGGCGGCGAACTGCTCACCCCGATCAACCTGGCCGCCGAACTCTCCGGCCTCATCACCATCGGCAATCCTGACACGCCCGTCAGCACAGCGGCTGACGACAAGAATGAAGCCACTGCCGCCGATGACGCCGACACGGCCTTGTTGGCCTCGCTGTTCGGCCAATTGGCAGGCGCAGAAATCGCGCCGAAAGACATCCAGACCCCGATCACGCCCGTCGCTGTCGATCAGGGCGGCAAGGCCAGCCTGCCGCTCGACGCCGCCAGCCTGCCGCTCGACACTAGCGGCAAGGTCAACTCGCCAATCGACACCAACAACAAAGCCAGCCTGCCGCTCGACGCCGCCAGCAAGGCCAAAGCGACGCCGGAATTACTCGCCGCCGACGCCAAATCCGCCCCGCAAAAAGCCGCCGGGCTGTTCGACAAACTGCCCGGCAATGACGGAGCGGTCACCGTCCGCGCCCAGGCGGCAAATATTGCCGGGGCAAACGCTACCACTGAAACCCCCGGCCTAGCCGCCAGCCAACTCACCGCCAACGGCGCTGCCGCAGCCGTCAGCCAGGCCGCCAGCCAGACGGTGAACGCCGCGCCGCTCCGGGTCGATGCGCCGATCCACACGCCGGTCTGGCCGCAGCAATTTGGCGACCAGGTCGTCTGGCTGGCGAAGAATGATCGGCAGATAGCGCAATTGGACATCAACCCGCCGCAGTTGGGGCCGGTGCAGATCACCGTCAATCTCAACGGCAATCAGGCCAGCATCCTGTTCGCTTCGCCGCATGCCGAGGTGCGTCAGGCCATTGAAAACGCCATGCCGCAACTCAAGGAGATGCTGTCGGCGGCGGGCATCAATCTTGGTCAGGCCGATGTCGGCGCCAATCCGCAACAGCCGCCGCCAAGCGAGATGGCCTTTGGCGATGCGAACGGAACCCGCGCCAGCAACGAAACCGCTATACTTCCGGCCAATGCACAGGGGGCAGATACAGACAGGGTCGCCGGTACAGCGGTTTTGCAACGCGGACGCGGCCTGGTCGACCTGTTCGCCTGAAAACAGCGGAACTGAAACCGGGGATTAACGATGGCCAAGGGAACGAAGCCGACCGACGCTGATGTCGTCAAAACGCCGCACAAAGGCAAAAAACTGCTGCTCATCTTTATCAGCCTGCTGCTGTTGCTGGCGCTGATCGGCGGCGCTTTCGCCGTCTGGCTCTTTGCCGGTCACGCCAACGCCAACGGCGACGAGGAATACGCCGAGGAAACCGTCAAGGAGAAACCGGCCCGCAAGAAGGAACCCGGCGAACTGCCCGCCTTCGTCAATCTCGACACCTTCACTGTCAATCTCGCCTCGGAAGGCGGCGACCAGTATCTTCAGGTCGTCCTCTCGCTCGAACTCGACGACAAAGCGTCGGAACCGATGCTGAAAACCTTGATGCCGCGCATTCGCAACAACATCATGTTGCTGCTATCCTCCAAGAAAGCCTCCGAATTGCAGTCCAAGGAAGGCAAGGAAGAACTGGCCCTGGCGTTGCGCAACGAGATCAACCGGGCCATCGACCCGGCGGCCCGTCCCGATAAAAAAGGCATCGTCGACGGCCCGGTCGAAAACGTCCTGTTTACTTCTTTCATCATCCAGTAAGCGGTCATGGCCGGCGATTTTCTCTCCCAGGACGAGGTTGACGCCCTACTCAAGGGCGTCACCGGGGAAACCGACGAGCCGGAAGAACACGACGGCCCCGGCGGCGACATCCGCCCCTACAACATCGGCACGCAGGAACGCATCGTCCGCGGGCGTATGCCGACACTGGAACTGGTCAACGAACGTTTCGCCCGCTACCTGCGCATCGGCCTGTTCAACTACATGCACCGCAATGCCGAAATTTCGGTCGGGCCGATCCGGGTTCAGAAATACAGCGAATTCATCCGCAATCTGGTCGTCCCGACCAACCTCAATCTGGTCGTCGCCCGGCCGCTCCGCGGTACCTCGCTGTTCGTCTTCGATCCCAATCTGGTCTTTCTCGTCGTCGACAACATGTTCGGCGGCGATGGCCGCTTTCACACCCGGGTCGAAGGCCGCGACTTCACCGCCACCGAACAGCGCATCATCCAGGGCCTGCTCGGCGTCGTCTTCACCGAGTACAGCAAATCGTGGAAGCCGGTCTTCGACGTTCGCTTCGAGTACGTCCGCTCGGAAATGAACTCGCAGTTCGCCAATATCGCCACCCCATCGGAAATCGTCGTCTCGACCACTTTCACCCTGGAATTCGGCGGCGCCACGGCGGACATGCACATCTGCTTCCCCTACTCGATGCTCGAACCGATCCGCGACTTGCTCTACAGCACCATGCAGAGCGACCAGTTGTCGTCCGACAAACGCTGGATCGTCACCCTGCGCAAGCAATTACAGGGCGCCGAAGTGGAAATCGTCGCCCATCTCGGCCACGGCGAAATCACCCTCGGCCAGATCCTCGGCCTGAAAACCGGGGATGTCATACCGATCCACATTCCGCCGCACATCGAGGCGCGGGTCGACGACGTGCCGCTGATAGAATGTACCTACGGTCAACAGAACGGCCAGTACGCACTGAAAGTCGAACGATTCATCGCCTCCGCCGAAGCGCCGCCCCCCGAAGCGCCAGCGGCAGAAAAGGTCACGGGAGAAAAAAATGGCTGACGAAACCGAAAATCCTGCCAACACGGCCGCCGAAGACGACGGCCAGATCAGCGACGACGATTGGGCCGCCGCCATGGCCGAGCAGGCCGTCACTGACGGCGCGACGGCAACCGCCAAACCGGCTGACATTTTCCCCTCCTTCACCCCGCCCAGCGACGCCAACGGGATGATGAACGAACTCGACATGATTCTCGACATCCCCGTCCAGATCACCGTCGAACTTGGCCGCACCAAGATCACCATCAAAAACCTGCTGCAACTCGCCCACGGCTCGGTCGTCGAACTCGACGCCATGGCTGGCGAACCGATGGACGTGCTGGTCAACGGCACCCTCATCGCCCAAGGCGAAGTCGTCGTCGTCAACGACAAATTCGGCATCCGCCTGACCGACATCATCACGCCCTCGGAGCGGATGCG
>JAITMS010000045.1 GCA_031277255.1 Azonexus sp. | reverse complement strand
TTGAAAGCGGGTTTGCGCTTTTCGATGAAGGCGGCCATGCCTTCTTTCTGGTCTTCGAGGGCGAAGGTGGCGTGAAAGAGGCGGCGTTCGAACAACAGGCTTTCGTTGAGCGGGGATTCCCAGGCGCGGTTGACCGATTCCTTGACCATCATCACTACCGGCAGCGAGAAGCTGGCGATGGTGGCGGCGGTTTTGAGGGTTTCGTCGAGCAACTGTTCGACCGGGTAGATACGGGCGACCAGACCGGCTTTTTCGGCTTCCGTTGCGTCCATCAGGCGGGCGCTGAGGCACATGTCCATCGCCTTCGCTTTGCCGACGGCGCGCGGCAGGCGCTGCGAGCCGCCGAGGCCGGGCATGGTGCCGAGGCGGATTTCCGGCTGGCCGAATTTGGCGTTGTCGGCGGCAAAGATCATGTCGCACATCATCGCCACCTCGCAGCCGCCGCCCAGGGCGTAACCGGCGACGGCGGCAATGACCGGCTTCCTGGCGGTCTTGATGCGTTCCCAGCCGTTGGTGATGTAGTTGTTTTTGTAGGCGTGCATGTAGTCATAATCTTTCATCGCGCCAATGTCGGCGCCCGCGGCAAAGACCTTGTCGCTGCCGGTGATGACGATGCAGCCGATGTTTTCGTCGGCTTCAAAAGCGTCGATGGCGGCGCTGACGCCCGCCATCACTTCGGCGTTGAGGGCGTTCATGGCTTCGGGCCGGTTGAGGCGGATCAGGCCGACTTTGTTGAGGGTTTGGCTGAGAACGAGTACGGTCATGGGTTTCTCCAAAAAATGGCGGCAGTTCCGGGGCGCGGGGGTAACATCTTACGCCGCTGCTACGCGCCCGGATGATTGATTGAATGGAGACAAGCATGAGCCACGACACACCGCCCGCGCCCGACATTGACCGCCGCTGCGTCGAGCAGATGGCCGACGCGCTGATCTGTTCTGACCGGCAAGGCCGCATCGTCCGCTGGAACGCCGCTGCCACCGCGTTGTTCGGCTTTGCCCCAGCCGTGGCGCTGGGCCAGAGCCTTGATCTGATTATCCCGGAAAAGCTGCGCGCGCCCCATTGGTCGGGATTCGAGCGGGCGATGCAAACGGGCGTCCTGCGGCTCAACGGCCAGGCTACCGTGACCAAGGCGCTGACTGCCGATGGGCGGAGCATTTATGTTGACATGAGCTTCGCCCTCGTCACCGATGACGCCGGACAGGCCATCGGTTCGGTCGCCATTGCCCGCGACGCCACCCGGCAGCGTGAGGAATTGCGCCAGTTGCGCGAGCGGCTGGCGGCGCTGGCAGCGGGCGCGGCTTGAAAGGGGGCTTGCCCCGCTACAGGGGCTGGCAGGCGTAACGGATGAAATCGGCCCCGCGTTCGAGAATTTCGCCTGGCCGCAGACGTTCCAGCGAGATGCCGTCAAGGGTCAGCGCGACGCCTGGGCGGATGCCGGCGGTGGCGGGCAGCACGAGGGAGAGCGCCGCATCTTCACGAATCAGGAAGGCGGGCGTGCGCCTTTCGCTGAAGGCCAGCGATTCTGCCCGCCTGAGCGAGCCAGCCTCGATTTCGCCGTCGTACCAATAGAGGCCGCCGCTGAGCGCGCCATCGGCTGTCACCCGCAAGCCGAACAGGACGCCGAGGTAGGGCTGGCCGTCAATCCGGGCGGCGACCAGGCAAGGCGCCTGATGCTGCTTGCCGCCGCTGGCCGGGAGACGCCGCGCCATGCCGTCCTGCTGTTGCCAGGCTTCGCCGTCTACGGCAATGCCGGAGACGGCGGCGCCCGCCGACTCGGCGCGGTCGAAGCCGAACAGCGCCATGCGGTGCTGGGCCAGGGCGGCGCTGCGCAGATCGCTGTCGCCAGCGGCATTGAGATATTCGCTGCGGAGTACGGCGTAAGCATCGTCGCCGCCGAAGCTGAGGTCGATCCGGTCGATGTCGTCGGTCTGTTGGCGTTCCGGCGCGCCCAGGCTGAGGCGGATTTCCGCCAGCAGGCTGCGGCAGGCGGGCGCGGTCAGTTCGCGGCCGAGTTTCAACTGATCCGGGGTGCTGCCTGCTTCCAGCGCATCGAGGCGCTTGCCGAGCTTGAGGTCAACCGGGCCAATGCTCAGCCAGCGCGGCGCTTCGGCGGGCAAGACGCCGCCGAACAGAGCCTGGAGATCGAGATTGAGCGCTTCCGGGGTGGTTTGGGGGGTACGGCGGAATTCCGCCAGCTCGCGCCAGCGGCCAAAGGCCCGGTTGGTCACGGTCAGTTCTTCCACCGTCAGCCGGTAGGGGTCGATCTGGCGCAAGAGAAAAGTCCAGGCCAACTGGCCGCTGACGGTGAATTCGCCAAGACGGGGAAAATCGACATCCGGCAACGGTTTTTTCAACAGGCCGTCGCGCGCCGCCAGGAGGAGCGCGCCGCACAGCAGGTGATCGAGTTCCGGCGAACATTCATAGGCAGCCAGAAAGTGACTGTAGACAGCCAGGCGCAAGGCCCCGGCAGCGCGGTTGAGGACCAGGCTGCGCCGCTCGCCCGCCTGCCAGAGGCGGCGCAGATAGGCGACGCCAAGGCGCTGCCAGAAGCGGGAAACCAGCTCGAAGGCGCGGTATTCGCCGCCTGCCAGCGGCAGGGCCTGGCGCGAGAAGCCTGGCTCAATCCGCCCCAGCAGGGGGATTGCCGCCTTGCGCATGAAACCCAGCAATTCAAGCGCCGGGGCGGGATCAAGGGCGCTGCCGTCAATGGCTTCGACTTGCAGGGCCAGCGCCGCCAGCGTCTGCTGCGGGTCGGCATGCGGCTGCTGGGCCAGCCAGTTTCTGGCGCTGGCGAGATCAACGAAGGCGGCGCTGATGTTCTTGCGCGGATCGGGCAGCTTCAGCCAGTGCATCGGGAAACCTCCATCGGATGTAAGCTCCGCTGATGAGCGGATTCAAGCATTATGAGCAGGAATTGCACAGTCTGGATCACGAAATCCTGCATTGTGCGGCAATGTGCGGCGTAAATATCGCCAATCGTCACGAAATCGACACCGTTTGTCTGGATGATGGTCGTTTTTCCTGGGCTGCGAGGCGAGCGCGGGAATCCTTGCGCGGATTGCTGATGTTACGGGCCAAGCTCGAAATGGAAATGATCGGGCTGGGCTTGACGCCGTGGCCGCTGTTGCCGCCGGATTGAGGCGCGGAATAAAACCGGCTCAAACGATCCGTATCGCGCCGCTGGGACAAGGGGCGAGGCAGGCGCCGCAGCCGGTGCAGCGGTCGGCGTCGATTTCCGGCGGCGGGCTGCCGCCGATGCGGGGTGAAAAGCCGATGGCCCGCGCGGCGCAATAATCGCCGCAGACCCGGCATTCGATGCCCTGTAGCGGCAGACAGGCCGGGCCGACTATCGCCTTGTACGGCCACGGCGGCTGATCGGCGCGGACGAGTAGCGCCTGCGGCGGGCAGGCGGCGACGCAGGCGGCGCAGAAAGTGCATTCGCCGCGCTGAAAGTCGATGGTCGGATAACCGCCATCGCCACGGACGATGATGCCTTGCGGGCAGGCTGCCTGACAGTCGCGGCAGGCGGTGCAGCGGTCGATGAAAGCGGCTTCCGCGCCAGCCCAGGGCGGGCGCGGCTCAATCTTGGGCCGGGGCCGACCGCGCAGAAAGTTGCGGCGGGCGGCGTCGACCATGTTCAGTCCGCCCGCTTCAAGGCATCGAGCTTGTCGCGCAAGTCCTTTTCCAGCGCGCTGCCGGGTTCGACCAGCGGCAGGGCGGTTTCCCAGTAGGCGGCGACTTTGGCTTTGTCGCCTGCCTTTTCGGCGGCGGTGGCGGCAAAGAGCAAGGCGCTGAGATGCCGGGGGTTGATTTTGAGGGCGCGCTCGGCCAGTTCCAGCGGTTTGCCGACGAGGCTTTGCGGATCGGCCTGGGCCAGGGTTTCGGCGTAGTCGATCAACAGGTCGGGGTCGCTGTCGATTTTGTTTTCGATGGCGGCATAGACGCTGACCGCATCGCCATAACGCCCCAGCATGTTGTAAGCATCGGCCAGGAGCAGCGGGTCGGCGAGGTCATCGCTGCCGGGATTTTGCCGCACGCGCTCGACCAGCGCGGCGAGGCGTTGGTCGACCTCGGCGGAAGTCCGGGCGGCTTCGTCGGCGCGGCCTGCTTCCTTGTAGATGCTGGCCAGCATGATGCGCGCCGGGAGGTTGTCAGGCTCATGCGCCAGACGCTCGTTCAGGCGGGCGATCATTTTGTCGACCATGGGCACGCCGTCCTTGCTGCCCGACGGCCCGCCATGATGCATACCTGAATGGGCGGCTGCCGCCCCTGATGGATCGCTGGCCTCCGGCGCGCTCAAGCCTTTGAAGGCGAACGCCGCTTCCAGCGGCAGCAACAGGGCGAGGGCGAGGATCGCTATTTTTTGGGGCATGGCGGCGGTCATGGCGGATGGGTTGTCTCAATAGGTGTTTTTACTGGCCTTGTTTCAACTGCTCAAGGTTCTGGCGCAGGTTCTTGGCCAGTTCGCTGTCCGGGTCGACCAGCGGCAAGGCGGCCTCCCAATAGGCGATGGCTTGCTTTTTGTCGCCGGCTTCCATCGCCGCCGAACCGGCCAGCAGGAGGCCGTCGAGGCTCTTGGGATTGAGCTTCAGGGCGCGTTCGATTAACTGTGTCGGTTTGCCCGCCATGCTCCGGCCATTGGCCAGCGCGATGGCTTCGGCGTAGCTGACGAGCAGGTCGGGATTGTCGCCAATCCTGCTTTCGATCCCGGCATAGGCTTTGACCGCCTCGTCATAACGGTGCAGCACCTTGTAGGCATTGGCCAGTTTCAGCCAGCCCTCGGTATCGTCCGGGTTGTCCTTGAGGCGGGCGGCGAGACGGGCGATCCGTTCGTCGACCTGTTTTTGCTCCTCGGCGCTCAGTCCCGGCGGCCCGGCCTCCGCCGCCGCCGGATGATCGGGCGGCGGCGCGGCCTGGGCCTGGGCCGGGGGCGTTACGCCCAACTGGCCGAGATGGAGGCGCAGCGTTTTTTCCGGCTCGCTGCCGGGTTCGAGCAACGGCAACGCGGTTTCCCAGTAGGCGACGGCTTTTTTCGTGTCGTTGGCTTCAAGCGCGCCGTAACCGGCCAGAATGAGGGCGTCGGGGTGCTTCGGGTTGATTTTGAGAACGCGCTCGACCAGATCAAGCGGCTTGCCGGTCAGCAGCCGGTCGTTGGCCATCGCCGCGGTTTCGGCGTAGTCGATCAGGAGGTCGGGATTGTCGCCGATGGCCGCTTCGATTCTGGCGTAAGCCTTGCGCGCGGCGTTGTAGCGGCCAACGCCCTTGTAGGCGTTGATGAGGGCCAGCCAGTCATTGATTTCCCCCGGTTTTTTCTGCAAGCCGTCGGCCAGGCGTTGTTCGATGGCGGCATAGGTTTTGTCGGCGTCTTCCTTGCGGCCCAGGGTTTGATAGGCGGTGGCGAGGAGCAGGCCGTTCTGGAGATCATCCGGTTTTTTTTGCAACTGGGCGGCCAGTTTGCCGATCAGCTTGTCGACATTGGCCAGCGCCTGTTCGGCCTCGTCGTTGCGGCCAAGCACCTGATAGGACTTGGCCAGCATCAGCCAGCCCTGGATGTTGTCGGGTTCTGCCGCCAGGCGCTCGGCCAGACGCTCGACCATCGCCGCGATCTGCGGGTCGGCCTGATGATCCGCGCCATCGCCCGCTTCCGGCGGCGCGGCGGCGGTGGCCGCCGGGTCGAGCGCCGCCGGTTTGCCGAGCAGCGCGTAACCAAGCGCCGCGCCGAGCGGTAGCAGGATGACCAAGAGGATGGCGGTGATTTTGCCGACGCCGCTCGTGTTGACCGTGCCGGGGGCGGCTGCCGGGTCGGCTTCTTCAAGAAGGCGGCGCTGCAATTCCTGCCGCGCCTCGGCAAAATCGGCTGCCGACAGCGTGCCGGTCTGGTGTTCGCGTTCGAGGTCGGCCAACTGGTCGTGGAAAAAGGCGAGGTTGGCGCTCTGACGGTCATTGCCTGCGCTGACCGTCAGCGCCGCATTGGCGCGTTTGGCGAACCACAGCGGAAAAAACAGGCAGGCGCAGACGACGGCGACGATCAGAGCCGCGTAGAGAACAAAAGGCGTCATGGGTGATCGGTTTCCTTGAGCAGGGCGGCGAGGCGGCTTTCTTCCTCAGCCGAGAGCGGCGCGGCGGTATCGCCGACGCGCCCGGCGCGGCGGCGCAGGTAGATGAACAGGGCGCTGACGCCAATCAGCAGCAACACCAGCGGGCCGCCCCAGAGCAGCAGCGTCGCGCCTTTGACCTGCGGGCGGTAGAGGACGAAATCGCCATAGCGGGCGACCATGAAGTCGATGATCTCCTGATCCGACTGGCCCTGGTGAATCATGCCGCGGATTTCGCGGCGCAAATCGCTGGCCAGTTCGGCGTTGGAATCGGCGATGGTTTCGTTCTGGCAGACCAGGCAGCGCAGTTCCTTGGAGAGCGCCTGGAGGCGCTTTTCGGCGACCGGATCATCGGCGGCGGCGAGCGCCGCCTCGGTGGCGGACGAAGCCTGGGCGCTGATTGGCACGCCTATGGCGGCAAAGAAAAAGGCAAAAAACAGAGCGCGGACGATCATTGCTTCAACTCCGCCAGCAGCGGCAGGATTTTCTTTTGCAGCGCCTCCGGATTGATCGGCCCGGTGTACTTCATGCGGATGACGCCGTCCTTGTCGATGAGGTAGGTTTCCGGCACGCCGTAGACGCCGTAGTCGATGCCGACGCGGCCATCAATGTCCATTGCCGTCAGTTTGTAGGGTTTACCGCGGTCGTCGAGCCAGGCGTTGGCGCGTTTTTGCGCCAGTTCGCGCTCCGCCTCGGCGGATAGCTTGCCCATGTCGAATTCGCCGTCGCCGCGCACTTCCTTGTAATTGAGGCCGATGATCGGCACGCCGATTTTTTCCGACATCTGGACGAGCACCGGATGCTCGTCGCGGCAGGAAACGCACCACGACGACCAGACGTTCAGGAGCCACGGCTGGCCGCGCATATCTTCCGGGCCGAAGGTTTTGTCCGGCGCTTCCAGCATGGCGAGACGGAAGGCGGGCGCCGGCTTGCCGACCAGCGGCGAGGGAATGTCGCGCGGATTGAGGCCCAGACCGACGGCCAGCAGCACGGCCAGGGCGGCGAAAGCGCCGAGTATCCAGAAATAGCGGTTCATGCGAGTTTGCTCCCGGCAGGCAGGTGGGCGGCACGCCGCGCCTTGACGCGGTAGCGGCGGTCGGAGAGGGCGAACAGGCCGCCCAGGGCCATCAGAATGCAGCCGCCCCAGATCCAGTCGACAAAGGGTTTGTAATAAACGCGCACGGCCCAGGCGCCGCCGGGGCGGTCGCGGTCAATCGGCTCGCCGAGCGAAACGTAGGCGTCGCGCAGAAAACCCGCGTCAATCGCGGCTTCGGTCATCGGCATGGCCGAGGAGGCGTAGTTGCGCTTTTCCGGCTTCATTTCGCGCAGCAGACGGCCTTCCCGGCTCAGTTCAAAGGTGCCCTGGGCGGCGATGTAATTCGGCCCCTCGACGCGCTGGATGCTGGTGAATTTGAAGCTGTAACCGGCGACCTCGACCGTTTCGCCGATTTCCATCTTGACGTTCTTTTCTTCTTCAAAACTGCCGACCATGGTCACGCCGACGACAAACACGGCGACGCCGAAATGCGCCAGATTCATGCCGATGAAGCTGAAAGGCTGGCGCAACGCGGCGCGGAAGAAGCCGTCGCCGCCACGGGTCTGGCGGACGCGGACGGCGAAGTTGATGAGGACGGTGACAGCGACCCAGGCCGCGAGGAGAAGGCCGAGCGCCGTCAGCGGATGCCAGTGACCATAGATGAGCGGCACGGCAATGGCGACGATGACGCCAAGGCCGAGGGCCAGCCGCGTCAGGCGCAGTATGTCAGGGAGCGAAGCCTCTTTCCAGCGGGCGAAGGGGCCGATGCCGAGCAGGAACAGCACCGGACACATGATCGGCACGAACACCGCGTTGAAATACGGCGGCCCGACCGAAATTTTGCCGACGCCCAAGGCGTCCATGAGCAAGGGATAGAGGGTGCCAAGCAAGACCGTGGCGCAGGCGACGACCAGCAGCACGTTGTTGGTGAGCAGCATGGATTCTCTCGATACCAGGCCGAAACGCCCGCCGAGGCCGACTTTCGGCGCGCGCCAGGCAAACAGCGCGAGCGACGCGCCGATGACGACGACAAGAAAAGTCAGGATGAAAATGCCGCGCGTCGGATCGGTGGCAAAGGCATGAACCGAAGTCAGCACGCCGGAGCGGACGAGAAAAGTGCCGAGCAGCGACAGCGAAAAGGCGGAAATCGCCAGCAACACCGTCCAGTTCTTGAAGCTGCCGCGTTTTTCCGTGACCGCCAGCGAATGAATGAGGGCCGTGCCGACCAGCCAGGGCATGAAGGAGGCGTTTTCGACCGGGTCCCAGAACCACCAGCCGCCCCAGCCGAGTTCGTAATAAGCCCACCACGACCCCATGGCGATGCCCAAAGTCAGAAAAACCCAGGCGGCGTTGGTCCATGGCCGCGACCAGCGCGCCCAGGCGGTATCGAGTTGGCCGGAAAGCAAGGCGGCAATGGCAAAGGCAAAAGCCACCGAAAAACCGACGTAGCCCATGTACAGAAGCGGCGGGTGGATGACCAGACCGGGGTCTTGCAGCATCGGGTTGAGATCGCGCCCTTCGGCAGCGCCCGGCAAGAGGCGCTCGAAAGGGTTCGACGTGAGCAGGATGAACAGCAGAAAGCCGAAGGCGACCAGACCGAGCGTGCCAAGCACGCGGGCCGTCAGCGCGTCCGGCAACTGGCGCGACAAGAGGGCGACGGCGGCAGCCCAGAAGGCGAGCATCAACATCCACAAGAGGAGCGAGCCTTCATGCCCGCCCCAGACGGCAGCGACGCGATAGACCGTCGGCAAGAGCGAGTTGGAATGCTGGGCGACGTAGACCACCGAAAAATCATTGACGACAAAGGCTTGCGTCAGGCAGCCGAAGGAAAAAGCCACCAGCAAGGCCATTGCCCCCGTCGCCGGGCGGGCCAGGAGAATCCAGGCGGGACGCCGCTGCTGCGCGCCGATCAGCGGCAGGGTGCCGAGCGCCAGCGCGACCAGGGCGGCGAGGATGAGGGCAAAGTGGCCAAGTTCAGGGATCATGGGTTGCTCGTCGGCGTTGGGGTTGGGGTCGAGGCCGCCGTGTCGGCGGCGCGTTTCTGGGCATCGTGAACGGCTTTGGCAGCTTCCGGCGGCATATAGTTCTCATCGTGTTTGGCCAGCACTTCGGTCGCGGCAAAAGTGCCGTCCGCCGTCAGCCTGCCCTGGGCGACGACGCCTTTGCCCTCCTGGAACAGATCGGGCAGGATGCCCTTGTAATGGACGGTGATGTCCTTTTCGGTATCGGTGACGATAAAAGCCAGGGTCACGCCGTCGGCCTGGCGGGCGAGGCTGTCTTCCTTGACCATGCCGCCGATGCGGAACAGTTTGTCGACCGGCGCTTTGCCGTTGGCGACATCGGTCGGCGAGATGTAGAGGGCGATGTTGCTGTTGAGCGCATTGAGCACCAGCGCGGCGATGATGCCGATGATGACCAGCGCGCCAGCAACCAGAGCCAGTTTCTTGTGACGGGATTTCATGCCTTGGGACTCCGTTCCGCCGTTCGGGCTTCGGCCCGCAGTTGGCGTTTTAACAGGGCGATGGTGGTTTTGCGGCGGCGGGCGACGAGGATGGGTTCAAGGAGCATGACCAGCGCCGTGACGCCGAACGACCCCCAGACATAAAGGCCATAGCCGCCCATGGCGACAAAGTCGCCCACACTGTTCCAGTAAATCATGCCTCGGCTCCGGCCCTGGCGAGTTCGGCGCGCGCCCAGTCGGTGTGCCGCTCGCGTTCGAGCATGATGACGCGGACGCGGGCGAGCGCAACGGCGATGGCGTACATCCAGAAGCAGAGCGCCATCAGCAACATGCCCCAGAGCATCGTTTCGGCCATCGACGATTTGGCGAAATTGACGCTCGACCCCTGATGCAAGGTGTTCCACCACTTCACCGAAAAATAGATGATCGGCACATTGACCACGCCGACCAGCAGCAACAGCGCCCCCGCCTTGTCGGCGCGGCGAACGTCGTCAATGGCGGCGGTCAGGGCGAGAAAACCGATATAGAGAAAGAGCAGAATCAGTTCCGAAGTCAGCCGGGCGTCCCACACCCACCACGTCCCCCACATCGGCTTGCCCCAGAAAGCGCCGGTCCATAGCGAGAGAAAGGCCATCAGAGCGCCGGTCGGGGCCAGCGCCGCCGTCATCATGCCCGACAGGCGGGTGTTGAAAGCCAGCCCGATGGCCGCCCAGAAGGCCATGACCAGATAAATGAACATCGACATCCAGGAAGCCGGAACGTGGATAAAAATGATCCGGTAGCCTTCGCCCTGCTGAAAATCCGTGGGCGCGACCAACATGCCGAGCCACAGCCCGGCGAGACCGAAAATGACGGCGGCGGCGGCAAACCACGGCATCATCCGGCCTGCCAGCGGATAAAAGACGGCGGGCGAAGCGAAACGGTAGAGGTTGAAGCGATCTTTCATTCGAGGGCGATTTTCAAGGCAGCGGCTGACGCCCAGGGGGCAAAGCCAAGCGCGGCGAAGGTCAGGGCGATGAGAAGCGAGAGATGACCTTCGCCGCCCAAACCCGATACTGTAGCATCAACCGCGCCAGCGCCGAATATTAACACCGGTATATACAAGGGCAGCACCAGCAATGACAGCAGCACGCCGCCGCCGCGCAAACCCAGGGTCAGGGCCGCGCCAATCGCGCCAATGCCGGACAAGGCCGGGGTACCGAGCAAAATGGCGAGAGTCAGAACCGCCAGCGCCTCGGCGGAAAGATCAAACTGGATACCCAGCACCGGCGCGATGAGCGCCAGCGGCAGGCCGGAAACCAGCCAGTGCGCAATCACTTTGCCCGTCACAACCAGCCCCAGCGGATGCGGCGCCAGCGCCAGTTGCTCCAGCGTGCCGTCGCGGAAATCATCGGCAAACAGGCGCGGCAGCGACAACATGGTCGCCAGCAGCGCCGCCACCCACAACACGCCGGGCGCGAGCTGGCGCAGCAGATCCGGCTCCGGCCCGACGCCGAGCGGAAACAGGCTGACCACGATGACAAAGAAAAACAGCGCCGAAACGATGTCGGCCTGGCGGCGCAGCGCCAGTTTCAAATCACGGCCAATCACCGCCAGAATGATCTTGAACATCGGCGTCCCCGCTCAACCCAGCCGCAATTCACGAACCGCGCCAGCCGGAATATTGACCGGCTGGTGCGTCGTCATCACCACCAGCCCGCCGCCCTGCAAGTGGCCGGAAATGAGCTTGGCCAGCCACTCCACGGCGGCCGCATCGAGCGCGACAAACGGCTCGTCGAGAATCCACAGGGGCCGCTTTTCCTTGACCAGCCGCGCCAGCGCCACGCGCCGCTTCTGCCCCTGAGAGAGATACTTGCAGGCCAGATCCTCGCGCCCGGCCAGTCCAACCTGCTCCAGCGCATCGAGCGCCTCGTCCTCGGCCAATTCTTCATCCGCCAGCCGGGCCGCCGCCAGCAGGTTTTCCAGCGGCGTCAGTTCTTCCTTGATGGCGTTGAGATGGCCGAGATAGCAAAGCGCCGCCCGGTAGTCATCGGCCAAAGCGCGAATCGGCTCGCCGTGCCAGCGGATCTCCCCCTGCTCCGGCGGCAGCAGGCCGAGCAACATACGCAGCAGACTGGTTTTACCCGCGCCGTTCCGGCCCTGCAAAAACAGCAATTCCCCCGCTGCCAGCCGAAAGCCGACACCGGCAAACAAGCGCCGCTCACCGCGCACGCATTCCAGATTGTCAGCTTCAAGCATCGGGAGAAAACCGTAAAAGAATCAAGGGTGAATCGAAGGAGGCGCAAGTTTAACGGCAGATTGCCCCGGTTCAAACCGGCGCGGCCAAGAAAAACGGGAGCCGTGGCTCCCGTTGTTCCAGCGTGTTCCGCCGCCGCTTATTTGACGAACGGCGTGGGCCGTGGCGTGGCGTCGGTCGAGGGCGGCAGGATCGGCAGGGTGAAGCTCGGCTGATCGCCGGTCAGGGTTTTCAGGAAAGCGACGATTTTGGCGTTTTCTTCCTTTGTAAACTTCTTGCCCAGTTGCAGGCGGCCCATGATGTCGACGGCTTCGGTCAGGGTATTGGCGGCGCCGTCGTGGAAGTAGGGGTAGGTCATTTCGACATTGCGCAGCGTCGGCACCTTGAAGTTGAAGCGGTCGGCGTCCTGGCCGGTGACATCGGCGCGGCCCTGGGCGGCGGCGGTGGTTTTGTACGGCTCGACCAGGCCCATTTTCTGGAAGGAATTGCCGCCGACGGCCTCGCCGTTATGACAGGCGACGCAGCCGCTGTCCTTGAACAGCGCGTAACCTTCGACTTCGTTTTTGGCGAGGGCGTCCTTGTTGCCAAGCAGCCACTGGTCGAAACGGGAATTGGGCGTGACCAGGGTCTTTTCAAACTCGGCAATGGCCTGCGTCACTTCGTCGATGGTGATTTTGCTTTTGCCGAAGACCAGATTGAATTCGCGGACATAAGCCGGAATCGACTCCAGCACATGGAGCGCCAGGGTGTGCGAAAAGGCCATTTCGCCGGGGTTGGCGATCGGGCCGCCGGCCTGCGCCTTCAAGTCGGCGGCGCGGCCATCCCAGAACTGGGCGACGTTGAGGCTGGAGTTGAGCACGGTCGGCGCGTTGATCGGGCCTTGCTGCCATTTGTCGCCGATCGAGGTCGGGATGTTGTCGGTGCCGCCCATCGACAGGTTATGGCAGGAGTTGCAGGAGATGAAGCCGGATTTGGAGAGGCGCGGATCAAAGTAGAGCTTCTTGCCCAGTTCGGCCATGCCGAGATTGATGCTGGCGGGCGGTTTGATCGGTTGAATCGGCTCGTCGGCGCTGGCGACCTGGGCGAAGGCGGACAGCATGACGATGGCGGCAGAGAGAATGGGGCGTTTCATGGCGCTGACTCCTGATGGTAAAAAAAACGTGAAATCGGTGCGGATGATTGTCTTTGTGAGGACGGGGGCAGTCTTGATCTAGATCAAGATACTTTATGCGATTTAGCAATGACGGGTATAGGCAGAGTCTATTGTTCGCCCCGGCGCTTTCTGTGCCGCGACCCAATCGGCAAACGCCGTCATTGACAAGCCAAAGGTGGAAAGGTGCTTACCAATGACATGGCAACATGAAAGGAAAAATTCCACATGACACATAGCCGGATGCTTATATCTTGTTGAATATAAAGAATATAATTTTTGGCATAGTAATTGCGGCATTGTGTCGCATAACGCCAGACTCCCGACAGAGACAACCGCTAATCAGTCGCTTGCCGACAAAGACGAGGAGGAGAGGGGATTATGGCTAATACCGATTTGATCGCGCTTGAGCGTGACGAACGTGTTTCTGCAGCAGCCGACCGGCTGTCGATGTCGCGCCGGGAGTTTCTGCAATTCTGCGCCGCCTTGGCGGCAACGCTGGGTCTGCCGCAGGGTGCTGACGCCGCCGTGGCCGAGGCGGTGGCGACCAAAAAGCGACCGAGCGTGATTTGGCTGCATTTTCAGGATTGCACCGGATGCACTGAATCCATGTTGCGCGCCGAGCATCCGACGCTGGAAAAACTGATTCTCGACGTTATTTCGCTCGATTATCACGAAACGCTGTTCGCCGCCGCCGGTCATCAGGTCGAAGCGGCCCGCCTCAAAGCGATGGCGGAGAACAAGGGGCAGTACATTCTGGTCGTCGAAGGCTCAATCCCGACCCGCGACAACGGCATTTACTGCAAGGTCGGCGGCAAGACGGCGGTGGAACTGACCAAGGAATGCGCCGCCGACGCGGCGGCGGTGATTGCCATCGGCTCTTGCGCCTCGTGGGGCGGAATGCCCTCGACCGATCCCAATCCGAGCGGCGCCTCGGGCGTTGCCGAGGTGCTCGGCAAACCCGTGGTGACCATTCCCGGCTGCCCGCCGAACCCCTACAACTTCCTGTCGACCGTGGTGCATTTCCTGACTTTCGGCAAATTGCCGGAAGTCGACGAACTGGGCCGCCCGAAGTTCGCCTACTCGCGCCTCATCCACGAAAACTGCGAACGCCGCGCCCACTTCGACGCGGGCCGTTTCGCCATGCAGTTCGGCGATACCGGCCACCGTCAGGGCTTCTGCCTCTATAAACTGGGCTGCAAGGGGCCGGAGACTTACGCCAACTGCTCGGTCATCATGTTTGGCGACGCTGGCGCCGGCACCTGGCCGGTGAGTTGCGGCCATCCCTGCATCGGCTGTACCGAGAAAGGGGTCGGCTTCCAGAAGCCCATTCATTCGCTGGCTACGCTCAAGAGCGTTGAGCCTTCGGTCTTCCTGCCGCGCATCGTCGAGGAGAAAGGCATTGGCGCGACAGTCGGCGCGGCGGCCCTGCTGGCTGCCGTGGCGGGTGTTGCCGCCGGGGCCGGGGCGATGTTGACGCGCAATCTCGGCCTGTCGCATCAGGCCGAGGAAGCGGAACGGGCAAAGCAGGGCAAGACCAGAACTTCAGCGGAGGTCTGAAATGGCCACGAGACGTGATTTTCTCCGCGGCTGCCTGGCTGGCGGCGCGGTAGCGGCGGCTGCCGCGCCGCTCCCGGCAGAGGCCCGCGAAACACATAAGCGGCCCCCCGAAGGACTTGGGCTACTCTATGACGGCACGCTGTGCATCGGTTGCCAGGCTTGTGTTGCTGCCTGCAAGCGGGCCAACGACAATCCGCCCGAACTGAGCGGCATCGACCCCTTGTGGGATGCGCCGGTCGATACCTCGGGCCATACCTTCAACATCATCAAGATGTACCGCAACGGCACGATGGCGACCAAGAATGCCGAAGAAAACGGCTTCGCCTTCATGAAGACCTCGTGCATGCACTGCGCCGATCCGTCCTGTGTGTCGGCCTGTCCGGTGTCGGCCATGACCAAGGATCCGGTGACCGGCATCGTCGGTTATGACCCGGACATCTGCATTGGTTGCCGTTATTGCGTCGCTGCCTGCCCGTTCGGTATTCCCAAATACCAGTACGACTCGCCGACCGGCAAGATCGGCAAATGCGAGTTGTGCCGCCACCGTCACGCCGAAGGCAATTACTCGGCCTGCGCCGAAGTCTGCCCGACCGGCGCCACGCTTTTTGGCCGCACCGAGGATCTGCTGGCCGAAGCCAAGCGGCGGCTGGCCTTGAAACCCGGCGAGTGGGCGACGATACCGCGCGGCCGCCTGCCCATGCCGAACGAGACGCCGGAACAGGCGGCGCGCTGGAAAGGGCCGGTCAACCAGAACTACGAAGCCAAGACCGCCCAATACATCAACCACGTGTACGGCGAAATCGAGTATGGCGGCACCCAGGTGCTCAAACTCTCGGCGGTGCCGTTTCCCAAAGTCGGTATGCCCGACCTGCCGCCCTACGCGGCGGCGGCGACCTCGGAAACCATCCAGCACACGCTGTACGGCGGCCTGTTGATGCCGCTGGCGGTGCTTGCCGGATTGACCTTCGTCGCCCGCCGCAACGTTGCGGCGGATGATGGCGAGCAGAAAGGAGGGCAGTGACATGAGCAATCAACAACACGCCCGGCCTGAGCCGGTCGGCGGCAACCTGTTCAATGCCGCGACCTTTGTTTGCGGCGTTCTCATTGCCGTACTGGTGGCGATTTTGTTTACTCGCTTCCTCTACGGGCTGGGCGCGGTGACCCATCTCAATGACGGCTATCCCTGGGGCATCTGGATCGTCGTTGATGTGGTCATCGGCTCGGCCTTCGCCTGCGGCGGCTTTTCGGTGGCCTTGCTGGTCTATATCTTCAACAAGGGGCAGTATCACCCGCTGGTGCGCCCGGCGTTGCTGGCCAGCCTGTTCGGCTACACCCTGGCCGGGGCGGGCGTCATTTTCGACCTGGGCCGCTGGTGGAATGTCTGGCACATGTTCTGGCCGGGCTATGCCAACCCCAATTCGGTGATGTTTGAAGTCGCAGTCTGCATCAGCGCCTACATCGTCGTCATGTGGCTGGAATTTTCGCCCGTGTTTTTTGAAAAATGGGGGATGCGCGATGCCAGGCAGAAGCTGAACAAGGTCTTGTTTTTCCTCATCGCCCTCGGCACCCTGCTGCCGATGATGCACCAGTCCTCGCTCGGCAGCCTGCTGGTGGTGATCGGCACGCAAGTGCATCCGCTGTGGCAAACGCCGGTTGTGCCCTTGCTCTACCTGTTGAGCGCCATCACCATCGGCTATGGCATCGTGCTCTTTGAAAGCTGCGTCGCTGCTTCAGCTTATCGCACCCAAATCGAGGTGCATCTGCTGGAGCCGCTGGCGCGCATCATGTTGGGCGTTCTGGCGGTCTTCCTCATCGTCCGCTTTGGTGACCTCATCGTGCGCGGCGCGCTTGGCCTGGCTTTTACGCCAACGCGAGAGGCTTTCGTCTTCTGGGTCGAGACGCTGTGCAGCGCCGCGCCGTTCCTGCTGATTGCCTCAAAGGCAGCGCGTCGCAACCCGGCGCGACTGTTCCTAGCGGGCCTTGCCATCATGCTCGGCGGCGTCTTTTTGCGCCTCAATGGCTTTCTCATCGGCTACGACACCGGGCCGGGCTGGAACTACTTCCCGTCCAGTAGCGAACTGCTCGTCACCTGCGGCATGTTCGCTGTCGAAGTGCTCGGCTACATCATCATTACCCGCCGCTTCCCCGTGCTACCGCGCGTTGAAGCTGCTCACTGACATTCAGGGATAGAGGAGAACAACATGTCCAAACGAATCACCGTCGATCCGATCACCCGCATCGAAGGCCATTTGCGCGTTGATGTCGAAGTTGATGGCGGCTACATCAAGAAAGCCTGGTCGTCCGGCCAGATGTGGCGCGGCGTCGAAAACATCCTGATCGGCCGCGACCCGCGCGACGCCTGGGCGATCACCCAGCGCATCTGCGGCGTATGCACCACGGTTCATGCCCTGGTTTCCGTGCGCACGGTCGAAAACGCGCTGCAAATGGAAATCCCGGTCAATGCCCAGTACATCCGCAACATGATCCTCTCGGCGCACACCATCCACGACCACATCGTGCATTTCTACCACCTCTCGGCGCTCGATTGGGTTGATGTCGTTTCAGCCCTCAAGGCCGACCCGGACAAGGCCGCCGCGCTGGCGCAAAGCCTGTCGAGTTGGGGCGGCAACAGCAAGACCGAATTCCGCAAGGTGCAGGAAAAGCTCAAAGGTTTCGTCGGCACCGGCCAGCTTGGCATTTTCACCAACGGCTACTGGGGCCACCCGGCGATGAAACTGTCGCCGGAAGTCAACCTCCTGGCCGCTGTGCATTACCTGCAAGCCTTGGAAGTGCAGCGTTACGCCAACAAAATCGTCTCCATTCTTGGCTCCAAAACGCCGCACATCCAGAACGTCGCCGTCGGCGGCGTCGCCAACGCGCTCAACGTCAACGCCCAGTCGGTGCTGACCATGGAACGCCTGCTTGCCGTCCGCGAATGGATGCTGAAACTTCAGGATTTCGTCAAGAACGTCTATCTCGTCGACGTCGCTGCCATCGGCGCATTCTATGCCGACTGGACCCGTTACGGACGCGGCATCGTCGATTACCTCTCCGTGCCGGAAATCCCGCTCGACGGCAAAGGCACCCAGTTCGCCATGCCCGGCGGCCACATCGCCGACGGCAAGCTGGAAAGCTTCCATGCCGTCAAGGGCTATGGCGACCCGTATTTCACCGAAGGCGTCAGCGAAGCGGTCAAGCATTCCTGGTACGAATACAAGGGCGGCAACGATGCCACCCTGCATCCCTTCGTCGGCGAAACCAAGCCCCATTACACCGACTTCCAGGATGACGGCAAATACAGTTGGCTCAAATCGCCGACCTTCTACGGCAAACCCATGCAGGTCGGCCCGCTGGCCCGCGTCCTCGGCATGTTGGCGGGCGGTCACGAAGACGCCAAAAAATACGCCACCCAGGCGCTTGATCTGGTTTCCTCGCTGGCTGGCGCCAAGGTCGGCGTCGACGCCCTGCATTCGACCATTGGCCGCCACGCCGCCCGCGCCATCGACTGCAATGTGCAGGCCGACGAATTGCTCCGCCAGTGGGAACTGCTCATCGCCAACATGGGCAAGGGCGATTTCGCCACCTTCAACGCGCCGACTTTCCCCAAAGGCGAGCAGCGCGGCGTCGGCTTCCTCGAAGCGCCGCGCGGCATGCTGTCGCACTGGACGGTCATCGACAGCGGCAAGATCGTCAATTACCAGTGCGTCGTGCCGACCACCTGGAACGCCGCCCCCCGCGACGAAAAAGACCGCCCCGGCCCCTACGAGGCCTGCCTCGTCGGCAACCCGGTCGCCGATCCCGAACTGCCGCTGGAAGTTCTGCGCACCGTACACTCCTTCGACCCCTGCCTGGCCTGCGCCGTACATGTGGTCGACGAAGAAAAACGCCCGATCGTCACGGTCAAGGCAGCCTGAGCGGGCGGAATCTGGCAGAATCCAACTTTCCGGGGCGGGTATTCCGCCCCGGTTTCATTTCAAGGCGAACAGACCATGACCCAAAATGTCGTCCTCGGTATCGGCAATATCCTGCTTTCTGACGAAGGCGTCGGCGTGCGCGTGGTCGAGGCCTTGGCGGGCGATGACTGGCCGGAGGATGTCCAACTGATCGACGGCGGCACTTGCGGCATGGAATTGCTCGAACAACTGGAAGACCTCGATCTTCTCGTCGTCGTCGATTGCGTGCGCGGCGGTCGTCCGCCCGGTACGCCGGTGGTGTTGCGCGACGAGGCTGTGCCGGTGTTTTTCCGTACCAAACTGTCGCCGCATCAGGTCAGCCTCTCCGATGTGCTGGCGACGCTTGAACTGACCGGCAGAGCGCCGCGTCAAACGGTCATCATCGGCATCGAGCCGGAGTCGCTGGCGCTTGGCATGGAACTGACGCCGACCGTAGCCGCCCGCCTGCCGGAACTGCTCGCGCTGACGCGCGGCGAGCTTGAAAAACACGGCCTGTTTGCTGGAGTAAGCGCCTGATGTGTCTCTCGGTTCCAATGCAGGTGGCGGCCTGGGAAGGCGATGGCGACTTTGCCTGGGTCGTCCGTGGCGAGCGGCGCGAACGCATCAATATGATGCTGATCGGCGCGCAGCCGGTCGGCGCCTGGGTGCTGACTTCGCTCGGCTTTGCCCGCGAAGTGGTCGAGCCAGAGCAATTGACCCTGATCGAGGAGGCGCTGGCGGCGCTTGCCGCCTCACTTGATGGCGATTATGACGGCGCAGCCTGGTTCCGCGATCTGGAGGCGCAGCGGTGACCATCCGCCAGCCCGCCGCCGCGCCGCCGCCAGTGCGTGCGGCAACCGTTTGCGCCGAAGACCCAACGGCTTTTCTGACCGAACATTACTGCCAACTGTGGCAGACGCAGATGCGCGGCCTGCCCTTCGTCAATCCGGCCTTGCAGGTTGAAGCCATCGGTTTTGTCCGCCACGCCGGTGACTGGCTCGGTGTCGTCGTCACGCCGTGGTTTCTCAATCTCTTTCTCATCAATGGCGGCGGCAGCCTGTGGGGCGACATTCCCGCCGGTCAGCGGCGCTACGTCGCGCTACCCTGCGGCGCGCTGCAATTCATTGCCGACGACGACCCGGTCATCGGCCTTTATCAATACTGCCCGCTGATTGCCCCAGTCACGGCCATTGCCAGCATGGACGAAGCGCGACAGGCGGCGCAGGACGCACTGGGCGCGGCGCTGACCGCGCCGACAGAGTTGGTCGCGCCAGCGCCGGAGGGCAAGATGGACAGCGTGGCGGAACCGGCGCGGCGCGGCTTTCTACGCCGTCTGGCCGGACAGCGCGGTTAGAGCATTTTCTGTTCAAATCCTTACACTTCCGTTCGGGCTTCGCCTATCCCTTCGACAAACTCAGGACAGGCGAAGCCCGGTTCAAGCCTCCAATCTCTCCGTACCGCCCTTCGACAGGCTCAGGGCGAACGGTATTTGGGTGTGTATGCACTTGAAGCAAAACTGCTCTAAAGGGTGCCGGTTAGAGCAGTTTTGATTTGCTTGCATGGCGGATTGGCGGTGAGTCGCGGATCGCCCATGCGTAAAATTTTTCTGGCAGCCGACACGGTATCTTTTGGCGTTCGGCAAAGGAGAAGTGTATGGGATTACGACGACAGAAAGGTTTCTGGGCCTGGCTCAAACGCTGCTTTGCGCCGCCGCCAGAGCCGGTTTCCGACATCGAGCAGGCGCGGCGGCTGCTTCATGCCATTGACAGCGGTGGTATACCGCTCAATCCGGCGCGGATCAATGCCATTGCCCGCAATCTTGGGCTGGAGGTTTCCAAAAAAGCCGCCGTCGAGGAAACCATCGCCCGCTTGCGCGCCGCTGTTGAACGCGCTGGCTGAGGGCGGGGTGCCGCCACATGGTCAAACGGCAAGCGCAAACAGCCGACGCGTGACCGGCTGTTTGCTGCCTGAGCAGCGGCTTATTTGGCGCTATCAGCCTCGCATTTTTTCATAAACGCCGTTTTTGCCGCACCCGCCAGCGCCTTGCCATTCTTGCCGATAGCCCGGCTTTCGCAGGCAGCGCTGATTCCTTCTTCCTGGCACTTCTTCATAAAAGAGTCCCTGGCCGCGCCAGCCAGCGCCTTGCCGTTTTTGTCGACTGCCCTGGCCGCGCATTTGTCCGCATCGGTTTGCGCCTGGGCGACGCCAACGGTAAATAACGCAACCAGAATGGCTGCCAGCATCTTGTTCATCTTGCTTGCTCCTTGAGTGAAGTAAAAGGCGGTTTGCCTCAGGCGCTCAACGCGCCAGCGGAGGCCGCGTTGACAGTAGCATCATCGCGGCGGCGAGGCCCGCCAATGGTCGCCGTCTCAGGCGGCTTCGGGCTGCGCCAACAAGCAGCGTGTGGTGGTGCGGCGGGGGATCCGGTCATTGTCAAGCAGTCTTTCAATGCTGAAAAAGACCTCCTGGCACGAAAAGGGTTTTTTGACGAAGCTGTCGGCATCAATGCGGCTGCCGAAAAACTGCTCCATCGCCTCCTCGTTGCCACTCATCATAATGACCGGAATGTCGCGTGTCGCCGGGTCGCAGCGGATGGCGCGCAAGGCGGCAAAACCGTTCATGCCGGGCAGCGAGATGTCGAGGAAGATCAAGTCCGGACGCTGCACCGGCAGGAGCGCCAGCGCCGTTTCGGCATTGGCTGCCTCGAAGGTTTCGTAGCCCGCCGAGCGCAGGAATTTACGCAGCACGACGAGGACGGTTCTGGAACCATCGATAATCAACACGCGCGTACCCGTGCGGGCCTTGACGCGCGGCTGCCGATGGTAGACCTCGTCAGCCAGACTAGTCTTCGCCAGTGGTTTTTCGGAGCTATCGGGCCGGAAAAGCGAGGGATGGAGCAGAGATTGCAGTTGGGCGAGTATTCCCATGTTTCTTCTCCTTCGCATCGTTGGTTGACCGGCGGTGTTGGCGTGTTGCCAGCACCAGAGTTGTTCCACTCTTTTATTCTA
>JAITMS010000148.1 GCA_031277255.1 Azonexus sp. | reverse complement strand
CATCCCGCGTGGCCGCGCTTTGGGCGTGACCATGCAGTTGCCGGAACAGGATCGCTACGCCTACGACAAGCAGTTTCTCCTTTCCCGCATCGCCGTGCTGTTTGGCGGGCGGATCGCCGAGGAACTCTTTATGAACCAGATGACCACCGGCGCTTCCAACGATTTTGAGCGGGCAACGGCAATGGCGCGCGACATGGTGACGCGCTACGGCATGTCCGACGACCTGGGCGTCATGGTCTATGGCGAAAATGAAGGCGAGGTTTTCCTTGGTCGCTCCGTGACCCAGCACAAGAATGTCTCGGAAGCGACGATGCAGAAGGTGGACGCCGAAGTCCGCCGCATCATCGACCAGCAGTACGCGCTCGCCCGCAAACTGCTCGAAGGCAACCGCGACAAGGTCGAGGCCATGACCAAGGCCCTGCTCGAATGGGAAACCATCGACGCCGAGCAGATCGACGACATCATGGCCGGCAAATCGCCGCGCCCGCCAAAACCAAGCCCGACGCCGCCGGTCAGGCCGCCATCATCTTCCGGCGACGCACCGGGAGCCGAACCAAACGCCCCGGCAACGGCGTGATTTTTCAGAGGACGGAGACAGCTAGAGCATTTTCTGTTCAAGTCCTTACACTCCCGTTCGTCCTGAGCTTGTCGAAGGACGGTGCGGAGAGAGGAACGGCGGCTTGAACCGGGCTTCGCCTGTCCTGAGCAAAGTCGAAGGGACAAGCTCAGCCCGAACGGTATCGGGGTGTGTATGCACTTGAATCAAAACCGCTCTAATTTGCGCCGCGCAGCGGCGGTAACTGACTGTCCTCTGTCATCCGTCTTCTGTCCTCCGAAAGCCATGTCTTTCCTCCATTGCGGCCCCTACCGCTTATCGCTGCAACGCCCGCTGCTGATGGGCATCGTCAATATGACGCCGGATTCCTTTTCCGGCGACGGGCTGGGCGGCGATGTCGACCGCGCCATCGCCCACGCCCGGCTGCAACGCGAGGCCGGAGCCGATCTGCTTGACCTCGGCGCCGAATCGACCCGCCCCGGCGCCTTGCCGACGACGGCGGATGAGGAGCTGCGCCGCCTTCTGCCGGTGCTCGAAGAAGTCACCGCCTGGGGTATCCCGATCTCGGTCGACACCTGTAAACCAACAGTCATGCGGGCGGCGCTGGCGGCGGGCGCGGCGATGATCAACGACATCACCGCCCTGGGCGCGCCGGGAGCCTTGGCGGCGGTGGCGGACAGCGATTGCGCCGTCTGCCTCATGCACATGCAGGGCGAACCCCGCACCATGCAGGCCGCGCCGTTTTATGCCGATGTCGTCGGCGAAGTCAGCGCCTTTCTCACCGCCGCCGCCGACCGCTGCCGCCAGGCGGGGATCGCCGACGAGCGGCTGGTCGTCGACCCCGGCTTCGGCTTTGGCAAAACGCTGGCGCACAATCTGGCGCTGTTTCGCCACCTGACGGCGATAGCGGTCGACGGCCTGCCGCTGCTGGCGGGAGTTTCGCGTAAATCCATGCTCGGCGCGATCACTGGGCAGCCCGTCGCGGAACGGCTGGCCGCCAGCGTCGCCGCCGCCGTGCTGGCGGCGCAAAAAGGCGCGCGTATTCTGCGCGTCCATGATGTCGCCGCGACCCGCGACGCTTTGGCCGTGTGGACGGCGATTGAACAAGGAGAAGCATGATGGGCAAAAAATATTTCGGCACCGACGGCGTGCGCGGACGGGTCGGCGAAACGCCGATCACGCCGGATGCCGTCATGCGCCTGGGCTATGCCGCCGGTCGCGTGTTGCGCGGCAAATACCGCCTGCCTGCGGGCGAGCGGCCACAGGTGCTGATCGGCAAGGATACCCGGCTCTCCGGCTACATGCTCGAATCGGCGCTGGAAGCCGGTTTCTCGGCGGCGGGGGTCGATGTCTGCCTGGTCGGCCCGCTGCCGACCCCGGCGGTAGCCTATCTGACGCGGGCCTTGCGCTTGCAGGCGGGCATCGTCATCTCCGCCTCGCACAATCCCTACTACGACAACGGCATCAAGTTTTTTTCCGCCCAAGGCGTCAAACCGGCGGACGAGGTCGAGCAGGCCATCGAAGCTGGCATCGAGCAGACCATTACCTGCGCGCCCGCCGCCGAATTGGGGCGGGTGCGCCGCATCGAAGACGCCCGTGGCCGTTACATCGAATTCTGCAAAAGCACTTTCCCCAACGATCTCGACCTGCGCGGCCTGAAAATCGTCGTCGATTGCGCCCACGGCGCGGCCTATCACACGGCCCCCAGCGTCTTTCACGAACTTGGCGCCGAAGTCACCGCCATCGGCGTCCAGCCGAACGGCCTCAACATCAACGACGGCGTTGGCGCCACCGCCCCGGCGGCGCTGGCCGAAGCCGTCGTCGCCCGCCAGGCCGATCTCGGCATCGCCCTCGACGGCGACGCCGACCGCCTCCAGATGATCGACGCCGAAGGCAATCTCTACGACGGCGACCAGTTGCTCTACGCCATCATCAACAGCCGCCTGCGCGGCGGGCCGGTCAAAGGCGTCGCCGGTACGCTGATGAGCAACCTCGCCCTTGAGCACGCGCTCTCTAAACTCGGCATCCCCTTTGGCCGGGCCGCCGTCGGCGACCGCTACGTGGTCGAAATGCTCAACGACAAAGGCTGGCTCTACGGCGGCGAAAACTCCGGCCACATCCTCACCCTCGACCGCCACACCACCGGCGACGGCACCATCGCCGCCCTGCAAGTGCTGGCCGCCTTGCGCGAAACCGGCGGCGACCTCCGCTCACTCTTGGGCGGTCTCGTCCTCTACCCGCAAAAACTGGTCAACGTGCCGATCAACAAAGGCTTCGCCTGGCAAACCAACCCCCGCATCGCCGCCGGGCTGGCGACGCTCGAACAACACCTGAATGGCCGCGGCCGCGTCCTCCTCCGCGCCTCCGGCACCGAACCCCTGCTCCGCGTCATGGTCGAAGGCGAAGACGCCACCGAAGTGACGGCACTAGCCGAACAACTGGCGCAGACGATACGCGAGACGCTGCAACAGGCGTAGGGCGGGCAGCGCGGGGCTTTTGACCCGGCCGGTGCAAAATCAAACTCGATCCTGGCGCGGCGGCGTTAGCGCCTGTGTGCGCAAACAGCGGCAACGGCCAGGGCAAGTGGGCCGGTATGTCACCGCCATCTGTGCCGATTTCACGGATTCTTCACCGCAAGCACACAAGCTCTTCACCGCAAACACACAATCAGCGGCGAACATTGCTACAGTAGCGTTCCTGCCAAGCTGACCTTGCGCAGTTTTCTCTTTTTTGCGCCCACGACTTATGACGACCGTCACGACCCGAACCAGAAAACTGCTGCTCTGGGCTTCACTCCTCATCGGAGCCGTCGCCATCGGAGCCACTATATTGCTGCGTCCGTCGCCTTATACGGGCCAGTTCCAGGAAGGGCGGGCGGATATCTCGCTGCCGGATGCCCTGATCCGCAGTTCCAGCCTCTCCAGGCTGCCGCCCGATTTGTTGCGGATACCGCTGGCCCGTGATGTCCTCACCGAAGATTTCGTCGCCTATTACGAGGAGAACGAAAACCGCGTGGCGCTTGCTGGCGCCTTGCGGCGCATCGCTTACGAACACGAACTGGATTTTCCTGAAAAACTGCTTGAATCCGTTTTCGACGAGCCTGCCGAGGTCGCCTTGTGGCGCGATGATGGCGGGCGCCTGAAGGATTTTGTCGTCGTCCTCTCACGCAACACCCTGGCCCGCGTCATCCAGGCTCTGCTGCCCGTCGCCGCCAAGGCCACTGATATACAGTTGTCGCTGGTCGGCAAGCTCGATGGCACGGACGTGGACATCCTGGCGCTGCAATATGGGAGCGGACACACCTTGCTCCTCCTCACCCAAGGGGAGCGGATTGTCGTGCTGTCCAGTCCGGGCATGTTGCTGGGCGCAGGAGACGAGCCGCAATCGGAAAAAGCCGTGGCCATCATCAAGGAACTGCTGACCGATGACAAAGCCCTTTCTCCCTTCGCCCGGCATTTTCTTCTTGAAAAGCCGCTGGCGGCGCAGACACATGAATTGACCCTGGCGGCGCGGGCATTCGCGCTCGACTATCAGGCATTCGTGCCGGGGTTGAAGGCGTTGAACCTGAGCTTCGACCATCAGGGAAAATGGCAGAGTGCCGTCTTGCTCGATGGCGCGGCCTGGAACATCGGGGATGGCAGCAGCCTGTGGTCGGCTTTGCCGCATGGCCCAGGTTTTTGCGCTGTCTTGCCGATGAATTGGCCGCTATTGGATAGCGTGCGCGGCACACTGAATGCCGAACCGGAAGAAGCGACGGCCCAGACAGCCCCGCAGGCAACGGCTTTACAGGCGTCGGCGGCAGCCCCCGCGGTTTTCACCGGTCCGGCGGCGGTTTGCTGGTACAAGGGTTCGCGCTTGTACGCTCCGCTTTTTGCCGGGCGTCTGAGCGCCAGGGCGAGCACAAAAGAAAGGCAGGATTTTTTCGCTCTGGCGGCGCAAGCCACCAAGGCAGGGCAGGGCGAAATCGCTGAGCAATCGACGCCGGAAAAACCGGCGGCGGCGCGGGATTTTGCCCTCTGGCAAGGCAAAATCGCCTCACCCTATGGCTGGCCCGATGAAAACGGCACACGCTACCTGACTCCGGCACTGGCTATCGGCGATGATCTGGTTTTCTTCTCGCCCAATGCGGCGCTGGTAAGCAGCGCCCTCGATGTTGCGGCCAAACGCTACCCGGCGCTGACGGACAGTTTCGGCAATCGGGAACAGGCGCCGCTGGCCTTCATTGATCCCGCGGCGGCGGCAGCCATCTTGCGCGATGAAATTTTCATCTCCTTGCCGGTGAGCGAGGAAGCCATCTTCCGCAATGCCGCCGACGCCTATCTCATCCCGCGCCTGGAGGCTCTGGCGCGTTATCCGGCGCAGCGCATCGAAGTGACGGAAAAGGTGCGGCAAGAAGGCATCGCCTGGTATCCCCTGGCGTGGCAAGAGAAAACAGCGCCTTGAATACTGGAAAAACCATGTCGACCATGCTGTCACGCCGCTGTTTCTGCCAGATGCTCGGTGTCCTGGGCGCGGCAGGACTGGCCGCGCGGGCATGGGCCTTGCCGGTGGGTGGCGGCGTAGACAGAAGCGCCGACCGTTTCGCCGCGTCGGCGATCCGCCTTGACCCGGCGCAAAGCCGCGCCCTGCGGACATGGATCGTGCGGATCGCCCTCGAACAGATCCGCCGCGGGCCGACGCCGCGCTGGACGCACCGCGACTGCGCGGGATTCGTCCGCTTCGCTGTCGCCGAGGCGCTGGCCGACCATGACGCGCGCTGGCAAAAGGCGATGGGGCTGGGCGGACGGCTGCCGCCCGATCTGATACCGGAACAAACGCGGCAATCCCTGCGCCACCGTTGGCGGCGGCCTGACGGCAGCGCCGGAGCCTACGTCAGCGCCATCGGTCTCATTCAGGAAAACAGTCTCTGGGTTGGCCGCGACGCGCGGCAGGCGCGACCGGCGGATTTGCTGTTCTTCGATCAAGGCGCCGAGCAGCACCTGATGTTATGGACGGGACAGCAGGCTGTCTATCACAACGGCTCGCCGCCTTCACCTGCCGACAACGGTTTGCGGACGGTGAGTCTGCCCGCCCTTTTTCAATGGAACGACACGCGCTGGCGGCCTGAACCAGGCAACCCGAATTTCGTCGGCGTATTTTCACTGGCCTTCCTGAGCTAATCGACATGATGACCGCATCCGGCAAAAACAACGCTTCTGGCGCCGCCCTGATCGCCTGCGCCCTGTTCTTCTTCCTCGCGACCATGAGCCTTCGGGCTGAAGAAAACGACGGCAGCCGTTACGTTCCGGTGACCGGCGAGGCGTTTTTCATTCTCACCGACACCCAGTACGGCAGCGCCGATAACGCCCTGTTGCGGGTCGAGCTTCAGCCCGGCAGCGGCCAGGAGGCCGCAGCCAGCTATGGCGGCATCGACATTGCGCTCTACCGTGTTCCCAATCCGATCGCCTTCCTGAAAGCGCAGAAAAACCCGCATCGCCTCGATGTGGCGGCGCGTCCGCGTGATGAAGGCGTCGCCAATACCTTGTCCTACCTGTGGAGCAACACCTGGAATAAATCGCGCCGCGCCTGGCGCTCCCTGTTTACAGCAAAAGCCCGCCGGGCGGTGACGGCAACCGTGCCCGAACTGGAAGCCCGCCGCGCCCAGCCCGATTACCGCCCGGCCAATACCTTCAAGCCGCTGGCCGGGTTCGATCTGGTTGATCGCTTCCGTTACCCGCTGATGGCGGCCAAACCCATCGACCCGCTGGAAAAGGCGCAAGGCGTCAAGCTCCAGGGTTCGAGCAGCAATTTCCTGCCGGAAAACAGCAGCAATTTTTATGTGCCGCTCGGTAAACTCAAACCCGGCCTCTATATCGCCGAAGCCATGCTCGGCACGCGGCGGGCGACGACCCTCGTTTTCGTCTCCGATACCATCGCCGTCACCAAGCTCGCCTCCGGTTCGCTCACGGTGTGGACGGCGCGGCGCGACGATGGTCGCCCGGCGCCGGGGGCCACGCTGCAATGGACTGACGGGCGCGGCGTACTGGCCTCGGCCACGACCGACGCCAACGGGCTGGCGACGCTCGCCCACCGCAGCCCGGAACGCACCTATCTGCTTGGGCAGGATGCGGCGGGCGGCGTCTTTGTCTCGGAAAACTTCTATTACGACAGCGAAATCTACGACACCAAACTGTACGCCATCACCGACCGGCCTCTGTACCGGCCCGGCGACGAAGTGCAACTGAAGTTCCTGGCCCGCGACTACCATGCCTCCAACCGGTCGACGCCAGCCAAAGCTGGCGGGCTGGAGATCATGGCGCTCGATCCCAACGGTTCGCCGGTCTGGTCGGGCAAGGCGCAACTGACGCCGGAACGGGGCGGCGACGCCGTCTTCCGCCTGCCGCCGGACGCCACGGCGGGCGGCTATGAAATTCGCGTCAAATACGGTGAAAAAACCTATGGCGCTGCCTTTCGCGTCGCCGAGTACGTGAAGCCGCACATGGAAATCGCGATCACGCCCGACAGCACCCATTTCAAAACCGGGGAACCGGTCTCCGGCACGATTCGCCTCACCTATCCGAACGGCGACCCGGTGCAGAACGCCGCCCTCGACCTCACCCTGCGCGCCCAGATATTGACGATGGTGCAGGGCGAATTGCGCTATGGCGGCCTGTTCCCGGTCGAACAGGCAACCGCCGTCCTGACCACCAATGGTCGGGGTGAAGCGAAATTTTCCCTGCCGCCCGCGAAAGAACCTTCGCGCCTCATTTTCTCGGTCCTCGCCACCGACGGCGCGGCCTACCGGGTGCGGAAGACGAGCGAAATCCTGGTTGAACGGGCGGCAAGCAGTTGGCAACTCGCCAGCACACGGAAATTCTCGCTGCCGGGCGAACGTCCCGTTTTTCAACTGACCGCCGAAGACCCGGAGAGCGCCGGAAACGCGCCGCCCGTGAGATGGGAAATCGTCCGCCTCGAAGATCAGGAAAAAACCAGCGGCTCCTTCGACAGCGCGGCACGGCAATGGACGCCGACGCTCGACAAGCCCGGCTCCTATTCCCTGATGTTGCGCGACGCCGAAGGCCGCCTGCTCGCCGCCGCCGCCCACTGGGTTGGCGGCAGGGACGGCGAGGCGCGGGAAATCAGAGCATTGCCAGGAACCATCGAAATGGTCGCCGACAAGGAACGCTACCAGCCGGGCGATACCGCCGACGTGCTCATCACCTTTTCCGACCCGGCGGACGAAGCCCTGCTGACCCTGGAGCGCGACAAGGTGGAAGCCGCCGCCCTGCTCACCAGCGCCGGGAACAAACAGGCCGACTGGATCAGCGCCGAGCGCCTCGCGCCGAATCAGTGGCGGGCGCGCGTCCCGATCACGGAAAACCTCGCCCCCAACATGACGCTCTCGGTCGCCCGTGTCAAAACAGGTGAATACGTCTTTCAGAACATCGGTCTGGTCGTCGCCGCGCCGCGCCTCGCAGTCGACATCAAACCCGGCAAGGCCGTCGTCAAACCAGGCGAAACCGTCGACGTCGACATCGACGTGAATTTCGCCGGCAAACCGGCGCGGGCCGTGCTGACAATTGCCGTCGTCGACGAAATGATCTATGCGCTGCAACCGGAAATCGCGCCCGATCTGGTTGAATTTTTCCAGCACATCCGGCGCAACAACGTGCGCACCAATGCCAGCCTCAATTTCATCACCTACGATGACGCCGCCGATTACGCCGCCGGGGCCAAACCACCGGCCCGGCACCAGTACAACGAACGCGCCATCAAGCTGCTCGAACGCGCCCGCCGCGACGATACCGATACGGCGGCCTGGGTGCCGGCTCTGGTGACCGATGAAAAAGGCCATGCCCGATTCTCGTTCAAGATGCCCGACGCGCTGTCGCGCTGGCGTATCACCGTGCGCGCCGTCAAGCTCGATGGTGACAAAGCCGCGCCGGATGCGGTCTACGGCCAACGCGCCGCCTGGATGCAGTCTGACCAGCCGTTCTACGCCAAATGGACTTCACCCGGCTGGATGCGCGACGGCGACGCCCCGGTTGCCTCGATCGCCCTCTTCAACAATACCCGGGAGACGCGCGAAGCTGAAGTCACGCTCAAACTGGCCGGCCAGGACATCACCCGGAAAACCCGGATGACGCGCGGCATCACCTGGCTGCCTTTCGAGTTGCCGCCCTTTGTCGGGGAGCAAAAGGCACGGCTGGAAGTGCGTGTCGATGGCAAACCCGGCGGCGAACTTGTCGACGCTCTGGAAACGCCCCTCCTTGCCGAATCGGCGCGCTGGCGCGGCGGGCGCGAACAAATCGTGGCCCTGAGCAATGGCGAAGCCTCCTTCCAGTTACCGGCCGACGCCCATCAACTGAGACTGCGGTTCGCCGCCGACGGCAGCGAAAATTTCCTGCGCATTGCCGATTCCCTGCTTGACTACCCGTGGGGCTGTGTCGAACAGACTGCCAGCCGCCTGATACCGCTGGCCATCGTGACGCCGCTGTTAGCGCCGGATCGCGCCCAGGGCAAGGCGGCGCGCCTGCGCCAGACGCTCTACAGCCAGCGTCTGCGCCTCGCCGCGCTGGCCGGTCCGCAAGCCGTTTTCGGCTGGTGGGGGCAAGGCACGGAAGACAGCGCCCTGATGACCGCTTACGCTTACTACGCCGACTGGCTGGCGACCCAATCGCTCGGCATCACCTTGCCGCAAACACACTGGGAGCAGGTCTTGCAGGTCTACCGCCGCAAGGCCGACCAGGAACCGCTGCTGCACCGGGCGCTCGCCCTATGGTTCATCCAGCAGACTGGCCAACCGGTTGGCACACAGACCGAAGGCTTGCTCGCAGCACTGGCCGGGAAAGAGGATGAAAGCCGGGCGGCTGACGCAAACGCTTCTGGCAGCGCCAGTCCGCTCTTGAGTGCGCCGGATTCGCCACTCGGCCTCGCTTATGCGCGAACACTGGCGGCCATCGTCGCCCAAAAAGCCGGTATCGCCCTGGGCGACGGCAAGGCGCATGATAGCGCCCGGCAACGCCTGCAACAAAGCGGGCTGCCCTCGGCACAGGCGCTGTTGCTTCTCGTCAATAAAGAGGGCAAGGATCGCGCCGCCGCCATCCTTGCCCGTGTTTCCGAAGAGGCGCCGACTTTCGACCGGGCGCTGACCCTGGTGTGGACACGCCAGGCGCTGGGCGGAGAACTCGCGTCGCCAGCCACGGCTGCGAACATCCAGCCGGTCGGCGAATTCTGGCAGAAAGCGCCGCAAGTCGCCGGTAACACGGCGCTCTCCGACCTTCGTCCGGAGTGGGCATGGTCTGCTGACAAGGGTCTGCCGCAAAACATCAAAGTCGATCAAGCGCCTGCCCGCCTGACAGCGATCCTGCGCTACGAAAGCGAAGAAGACAACGAGAGCGCCCTGCCCGTCACCATCGCGCGCACCCTCTACCGTCTGGTTCCGGGCAAAACCGGGGATGGCAAAAGCACCTTCACCCTCTTGGCCGTCGACCCGGCCCAGGGACTCTCGACGCAGGCGCTCTATCTTGACGAAATTACCCTGACGGCCAACCAGCCTCATCTCTACGGCATCGTCGAAGCGCCGCTGCCGCCGGGCGCCAGTGTCGAGCGCTCGACCTGGGGCATCCGGCTGGATTGGGGTAATGGCGAGGCCGCTCCCATCAACCGGGCCAATGCCGAAGAACAGCGGGATCGTTATGGCGTCCCGGTCGAACGGCTCGATGGCGCAAACCCCTTCACCGTGCGCCATCTGTTGCGAGTCAGCCAGAATGGCCGCTTCACGCTGCCGCCAGCGCGCTATTACCGGATGTACCAGCCGGAGCAAAAAGCCTATGCCGGGAAAGAGAACCAGACATGGGTCGTGAAATAAACGGCTTGCGGCAGCGGTCAGCCGGCGCCGCTTTCCTCATCTGTTGCGGCCTGGCGCTGACCGCTCCGGCGAGTGCGGAATCCGCCGCTGTGCCCGCGCTGGAAATACTCTGGCAGGCCAAAGACAAGGCCGCCAACGAACACAGCGCCGCGCTGGAATGGCGCGTCTTCGACAATATGGGCCACCCCCTCGTCAGCGAGCGCCTCGGCGAACAAGCCGCCAATGCGGGGCAAACCCGCCAGAGCAGCGGGCCGTTTGCCCAAAACGCCCCTTTGGGCAGCTTGTGGAAACTTTTTGTCTACCTGTGGCTCGTCGAAGAAGGGCATCCCGCGCCGGATTACGTCTGTACCGCAACGCCAGGCAAGCAGGGCGCCGCCGCCCGCAAACACCGCGAAGAAGGAGCCTATTGCTGCGACCCCGGCCAATCCATAGACCGGGAGGAGGGGCTGGTGCGCTCCTGCGGCCTGTTTTTCGACCCCCAGCGGCTTGGCATTTCGTCACCGGACTGGCGCGCTTTCTGGTCAGGGCGGCCCGGCATCGCCGCAACCGCGCCCTGGCTGCCCGATCTCGGCGCGATGAAGCCGGAAACCGTGGTCTCTCCCGCCGCCATTCTGAGCGCGCTCGCCGCCGCGCCCGCCCGCGCCCGCGAAAAAGCCGCCAGCGTCCTGCTCGCCCGGCTCTTCACCGCCGCCCCGCCGGGGCTGGAGACGACGGAACTGATACGCGGCATGGGCGGGCAATTGCGCGTCAAAACCTTTTCCTGGCATCGTTCAGGGCAAGCGCCCGGCCAGGCCGCCGCGTCCTCTTTACCCTGTGGCGGCGGCGCGGGCTGGCTGGCCGATGGCCGCCCTGTCTGGTTTGCGGGCGTCGGCACCGGCCAGCAGGTCATGGCGCGTTACGGTGAATATCTGGCCGAGGCACTCGCCGGGGAACTTGCCGGAGCGCCGCCGGGCGCCGGATCCGCAGCGCCCGGCTGTGTCCGCGTCAATTTTTTTGCCCGTTATCCCTTTGAACTGGAACGACAAGGCGGCCAGGACGTACAGGATGGCGTCCTCCAGGGCCGTTTCGTCGCCCGCTTTGCGAGCGGCGTGGCGATTCCCTTTGCCTCCTCCGGCGAACTGACGCTCTCCCATCGGGAAGGACGCGCCCGCATCGAGGGACGATTCGATCTCGACGATTACGTCGCCCGCGTCATCGACCGCGAGGCCGACGCCCGGCAAACCGAAGCCGCCCGCGCCCTGGCGGTCGTCATCCGCACTTACCTGCTCAGTGAAGCGGTCACTCAGGGCAATTGCCTCGTTATCGACGACAGCAGCCGCAAGCAGCGCGTCTCCATCTTGTCGCCGAGCCCGGCGGCGCGGGCCGCCGCCGCGTTTACGAGCGGACTCGTCCTGCACGGCGCGCCCGCCGGTTTTCACCAGTCGCTGGCCGCGAAAAACCGCATGGCCTGGTCGGATGCCGTCGTGGCGGGCAAAAACGGCGCAAGCTGGGATATTATCTTGCGCCAAGCCCTGCCAGCCTCGGATCTGGGCGCAATGAACGACCCGGCGGGCCTTGCCTGCCGGCGCTTCGCCGAGGCGGAAGCCTGGCTCTCCGAACGATCAAGTCGCTGGCAGCGCGTGCTGTATCAGCATCTGCCGGGGTTTGCCGCGCCGGAACCGCCGGATGTCTGCCTGCTTGACTATGGCGCGCCCTTTTCCGAACAGGACCGGGGCCGCATTCATATCCGCGGGCTGCGCTCGCTCGAAGACCGCGTCACGCTGGCGCACGAGTATCTCCATCTTGGCCTCTCCCACCATCCTTCCGCCCGCGACGAGGCGCTCGTCGAATACTGGGCGCGCAAACTCATCACTGAACCCCTGCCATGAAAACACCATTACTCGCCAGGGCTGGAAACACGAGGCTGGCAGGAATTTTCCTCGGCTTCCTGCTCGTCGGCTGTCTCTCGTCGCCTGTCGCCAGCGCCCAGGAAAGTCCGCCGATTGAATCTCCCCGGGGCGGCTGGAATTTTGGCGGACTCACCGACGACAGCGACAAGGAAGGCGTTGCCTACCCCTACAACCTGATCGACCGGGGTGTGCAGCGCGGACGCACCCTGATCCGCGGTCAACTGAACCAGCGCCTGCGCGACGAAAAAACCGGCAAGGTCGCGCGACGCCTGCCGCCCACCCTCGTCGTCAACGGCAACCCGATGCCGCTCTACAGCGATGAAGAAGGCCGTTTCGCCCGCCCCTACGCCTTCGCCCCCGGCTCCAACAGCATCGAACTGTTGACGGCGGAAGGGCAATCCGTCCAGCGCCTGCAATTCTATGAATCCAACCCCGCCCGCCCGCGCGCGCAACTGCGCGCCATTCTCTCCTGGGACGACAATCAGGCCGAAGTCGATCTCCATGTGCTGACGCCCGACGGACAGCACGCCACCTGGTCCAGCCCGGTACTCAGCGGCGGCGGCGGCATGGATGTCGACAGCGTCGACGGGGCGGGGCCGGAAATATTCTCCGTCGCCGCACCCGTGCGCGGCCCCTACCTGTTCTACGTCAATTACTGGGGCAATTTCGGCGCTTCCGGCTACCATTTCGATGAAACCCGGCAAAAACCGATCATCACCTGCCGCCTCACCCTGATCTTGAATGAGAACACAGCCAACGAGCGACGCGAGAGTTTCGTCGTCCCGCTGCGCAAGGTCGGCGAGCTTTCGCACATCCGTACGCTCATTTTCTGAACAGAAATACATGGATAGCCAATGAACGGAACCGCTGCTGATTGTTTCCGGCAACAGGCCATGCGCTTCATGCCGTGGCTGGCGTCGGCCTTGATTCTGGCGCTCTTGCCGATCCCGGCCCTGGCCGAACTGGAAATGCCCATCTCCGGCTGGCGTATTGGTGATCCCGATACGCCGTTCACTCAGCCAGTAAACTATCCTCTCTCCCGCCCCAACCTCGGCGCCAACGTGCCGGACAGCGCGCAGATTCGCGGACGCATCCGCAGCGCCGACAAAAAAACCGCCACGCTCATCGTCAATGGCAACCCCATGCCGGTACGTCTCGACGAATCCGGCGCCTTCGCCCGGCCCTACAGTTTTGGCGCCGGCTCAAACAGCGTCGAGGCAATGGCCGGTGAAACAGGCGAAAAGTCGCGCCGCCAGTTCTACCAGACCCTCAACGGACAAGCCGTGGCCCGGCTACGCGTCATCCTCGCCTGGGATTCCGACGGCACCGACATCGACCTGCACGTCATCACCCCCAGCGGCGAACACGCCTGGTACGGGCAACGGGTCATCAAAAGCGGCGCGCTCGACATCGATGTGACGGACGGCTACGGCCCCGAAATCTTCGCCTCGCCCGCGCCGGAACAGGGGCTGTATCAGGTATACGTCAATTTTTACGGCAGCGGCGACAACGATAGCCTCACCACTGTCCGCTTGTCCGTCATGACCAATGAAAGCACGGCCAGCGAAAAACGCCAGGAATTCACCGTTCCCATGCGCATTCCCGGAGAACTCACGCTGGTGCGGCAGTTCATGTATCCGTAATTCCGTTTTCAGATCAAGCGAGTACGCGCAGACGAAGCGCAGACAATCAGCCCAGTCTCCATCAACAACATACGGCTACGATGCTGTTTGCCGCCAGTCACGGCGCGGTCTCGCGCGATGCCGTGAAGTGGCGTCATTACCGCCTTTAGCCTTGACCGCTTGCCGCGCGCCGATATAATCTTCGGGTTTTTCGCCGACCGGATGGCTACCCTCATGCGCAAGAAATTTGTGGCAGGAAACTGGAAAATGCATGGCAACCTCCAGCAGAACGCGCTGTTGCTGGAGCGGATCAAGGCGGCGAGCGGCGGTCTGGCTTGTGATGTCGTTGTCTTTCCGCCTTTTCCCTATCTTGCCCAGGTGCAGTCCTTGCTGACCGGGTCGACCGTGGACTGGGGCGGGCAGACGGTGAGCGAGCATCGGGAGGGCGCTTATACGGGCGAAGTGGCGGCGGCGATGCTTGGCGATTTGGGCTGCCGCTATGTGCTGGTCGGGCATTCCGAGCGGCGCAGCCTGTTTGGCGAGAGTGACGCGACGGTGGCGGCGAAGTTCGCGGCGGCGCAGGCTGCCGGTATCTTGCCGGTGCTGTGTCTGGGCGAAACCCTGGCCGAGCGCGAGGCGGGGCAGACGCTGGCCGTCGTCGGGCGGCAACTGGAGGCGGTGGTGACGCGGGTTGGCGTCGCCGCCATGCCTCAGGCGCTGATCGCTTATGAGCCGGTCTGGGCCATTGGCACGGGGGTGACGGCTTCGGCGGCGCAGGCGCAGGAGGTGCACGCCGCCATCCGGGCGCGGCTCGCTGGGCTGGATGCGGCGGTGGCGGGCGAAATACGGATTTTGTATGGCGGCAGCGTCAAGCCGGGCAATGCGGCGGAGTTGTTTGCCCAGCCGGATATTGACGGCGGCCTGATTGGCGGCGCTTCGCTGGTGGCGGATGATTTTCTGGCGATTTGCCAGGCAGTGAATGGATAGGCGGTTGCGATGAACTGGTTTTTCCCTCTGGTGCTGACAGTGCATATTCTGGTGGCGCTGGCGATTATCGGGCTGGTGCTGATGCAGCACGGCAAAGGCGCGGACATGGGGGCGGCCTTTGGCAGCGGCGCTTCCGGCAGCCTGTTCGGGGCCACTGGCTCGGCCAATTTTCTCAGCCGGACGACGGCTGTTCTGGCGGCGGTCTTTTTCGCCACCAGCCTGACCCTGGCCTATGTTGCCTCCAATACGGTAAAAACGACTGGCAGCGTGATGCAGGAGACGCTACAATCGCAGCCTGGCCCACAGCCTGCCGAGGCGGGCGCGGAAGCGCCGAAACCCCCTGCGGAAACAGGGTCAAAGGCGGACGATATTCCAAAGTAGGGCATCAAAAGCAAGACAACGGGGCCTGCCCGGCAAGCATCCCTCGCCGGACAGGGTGAAAAAAAGCAGTGCCGACGTGGTGAAATTGGTAGACACGCTATCTTGAGGGGGTAGTGGCGCAAGCTGTGCGAGTTCGAGTCTCGCCGTCGGCACCAACAAGCAGGCAGGGTAGCGGCTTTCCGGCGCTGCCTCCTGATAGAAAACGAGATATTGGCGGCGGAGATGGAAAATTACTTTCCGATTCTGATGTTTGTCCTGATCGGCGTCGTGGTCGGCGTGCTGCCGACGGCCCTGGGATTTCTGCTCGGCCCCAACAAACCCGACCCGGAAAAGCTCTCGCCCTACGAGTGCGGCTTTGAGGCTTTTGAGGATGCGCGCATGAAGTTCGATGTGCGCTACTACCTGATCGCCATCCTCTTTATTCTGTTCGATCTGGAAATCGCCTTTCTTTTCCCGTGGGCGACCATCTTCAAGGATATTGTGGCGAGCGAGTCGATCAAGCTGTTCGGCTTCATCGAAATGCTGGTGTTCGTTGCCATTCTGCTCGTCGGTTACGTCTATGCCTGGGCCAAGGGCGCGCTGGAGTGGGAATAAGAGATGGCTATCGAGGGGATTCTGCAAGAAGGCTTCGTCACCACCACGGCTGACAAGCTGATCAATTACGTGCGCAACGGCTCAATGTGGCCGATGACTTTCGGCCTGGCCTGCTGCGCCGTCGAAATGATCCACGCTGGCGTCGCCCGCTACGATCTCGACCGCTTCGGCATCGTCTTTCGCGCCAGCCCCCGCCAGTCCGACGTGATGATCGTGGCGGGCACGCTGACCAACAAAATGGCCCCGGCGCTGAGGAAGGTGTACGACCAGATGGCCGAGCCGCGCTGGGTCATTTCCATGGGGTCCTGCGCCAATGGCGGCGGCTATTATCATTATTCCTATTCCGTGGTGCGCGGCTGTGATCGCATCGTCCCCGTCGACATCTACGTTCCCGGCTGCCCGCCGACGTCAGAGGCGCTGATTTACGGCATCCTCCAGTTGCAGAACAAGATTCGCCGCACCAACACCATTGCCCGTTAATTGCTCAAAGACTGATCCGATATGTCCGCCAAGCTGGAAACGCTCTGCCAACATCTGCAAAAGCATTTGGGCGACAAATTGACCTCGCTCAAGCTCGCCTTGGGTGAAGTCACCATCGAAGTCGCCGCCGCCGACTATCTGGCCGTGATGACCGCGCTGCGCGATACGCCGGAACTCGGTTTCGAGGAAATCACCGATCTCTGCGGCGTCGATTACGCCACCTATGGCGACGGCGCCTGGTCGGGCAAACGCTTTGCCGCGGTGTCGCATCTCTTGTCGATTGCCAACAACTGGCGCTTGCGCGTCCGCGTCTTTGCCGAGGATGATGAATTTCCCGCCGTCGATTCGGTGACCGGCGTCTGGAAGAGCGCCAACTGGTTCGAGCGCGAAGCCTTCGATCTTTACGGCATCGCCTTCGTCGGCCATGACGACCTGCGCCGCATCCTCACCGATTACGGCTTCATCGGCCACCCCTTCCGCAAGGATTTTCCGATTTCCGGCCATGTCGAGATGCGTTACGACCCCGATCAGGCGCGCGTCATCTACCAGCCGGTGACCATCGAACCCCGCGAAAACACCCCGCGCATCGTGCGCGAAGACAGCTACGGGGGGCCGACGCATGGCTGAGATCCACAATTTCACCCTCAACTTCGGCCCGCAGCACCCGGCGGCGCACGGCGTGCTGCGTCTGGTGCTGGAACTCGATGGCGAGGTCGTGCAGCGCGCCGACCCGCACATCGGCCTCTTGCACCGGGCCACCGAAAAACTGGCGGAAACCCGCACCTGGGTTCAGTCGGTGCCCTACATGGATCGTCTCGACTACGTGTCGATGATGTGCAACGAGCACGCCTACTGTCTGGCGACGGAGAAGCTGCTCGGCATCGAAGTGCCGGAGCGCGGCAAGTACATCCGCACCATGTTCGACGAAGTCACCCGCATCCTCAACCACCTGTTGTGGCTCGGCTGCCACGCCCTCGATGTCGGGGCGATGACCATGGCGCTGTACACCTTCCGCGAGCGCGAGGACTTGATGGACGTCTACGAGGCGGTTTCCGGCGCCCGGCTGCACGCCGCCTACTACCGCCCCGGCGGCGTCTACCGCGATCTGCCGGAACAGATGCCGCAATACCGCGAATCGACCTGGACCAACGCCGAGAAAGCGGCGGCGAGAAACGCCAATCGCGGCGGCTCGCTGCTTGATTTCATTGAAGATTTCACCAACCGCTTCCCGACCTATCACGCCGAATACCACACGCTCTTGACCGACAACCGCATCTGGAAGCAGCGGCTGGTGGGCGTCGGCGTCGTCTCGCCCGAACGCGCCATGCAGATGGGTTTTACCGGGGCCATGCTGCGCGGTTCCGGCGTCGCCTGGGATTTGCGCAAGAAGCAGCCTTACGCCGCCTACGACAAGGTCGATTTCGACGTGCCGGTCGGCGTCAACGGCGACAGCTATGACCGCTATCTGGTGCGCATGGAGGAGATGCTCCAGTCCAACCGCATCATCAAGCAGTGCATCGCCTGGCTGCGCCAGCATCCCGGCCCGGTCATCACCGACGATTACAAGGTCGCGCCGCCGCCGCGCGAGCGCATGAAATCGAACATGGAGGAGCTGATCCATCACTTCAAGCTCTTTTCTGAAGGCATCCACGTGCCGCCGGGCGAAGTCTATGCCGGCATCGAACATCCGAAGGGCGAGTTCGGCATCTATTTCATTTCCGACGGCGCCAACAAACCCTACCGCATGAAAATCCGCGCCCCCGGCTACGTCCATCTGCAAGGCATGGACGAAATGGCCCGCGGGCATATGCTGGCCGACGTCGTCACCATCATCGGCTCCCAGGATATTGTTTTTGGCGAGATCGACCGCTAATGTTTTCCGCTCAGACACTCGAAAAATTCGCCCGCGAAGTGGGCAAATATCCTGCCGATCAAAAGCAGTCGGCGATCATGGCCTGCCTCGCCCACGCCCAGGCGGAAAAAGGCTGGCTGCCCGCCGAGGCCATCGAGGCCGTCGCCGCCTATCTCGGCATGGCCCCCATCGCCGCTTGGGAAGTGGCGACCTTTTACAACATGTACGACCTCCAGCCGGTCGGCAAGTACAAGATCACGGTCTGCACCAACCTGCCCTGCGCCCTCTCCGGCGGCTATCACGCTGGCGAATACCTGCAACAGAAACTCGGCATCGGCTATGGCGAAACGACGGCGGACGGCAAATTCACGCTCAAGGAAGGCGAATGCATGGGCGCTTGCGGCGACGCGCCGGTGTTCATCGTCAACAACCGCTCGATGTGCAGCCACATGCACCCGGAGCAGATCGACAAGCTGCTTGAGGAGTGCGAATAATGGCCATGCTCGGTGCAATCAATGGCGTCCTGATGGCCGGACTCGACGGCGACAAGGGCTGGCGGCTCAAGGATTACGTCGGGCGCGGCGGCTACGTCCAGTTGCGGCGTATTCTTGAAAACAAGGTGACCCAGGAAGCCGTCATCGACGAAGTCAAGAAATCGGCCCTGCGCGGTCGCGGCGGCGCCGGTTTTCCGACCGGCCTCAAGTGGTCTTTCATGCCGCGCGCCTTCCCCGGCGACAAATACGTCGTCTGCAATACCGACGAAGGCGAGCCGGGCACCTTCAAAGACCGCGACATCATGCGCGACAACCCGCACGCGGTCATCGAGGGCATGGCCATCGCCGCCTACGCGATGGGCGCCAGCCGCGGCTACAACTACATCCACGGCGAAATCTGGGAAATCTACCAGCGTTTTGAAGAAGCCCTGGCCGAAGCGCGCGCCGCCGGTTTCATCGGCCAGAATATTCTCGGCTCCGGCTTCAATTTTGAACTGTTCGCCCATCACGGCTATGGCGCTTACATCTGCGGCGAAGAAACGGCGCTGCTCGAATCCATCGAAGGCAAAAAAGGCCAGCCGCGCTTCAAGCCGCCTTTCCCGGCTTCTTTCGGCCTCTATGGCAAGCCGACGACGATCAACAATACGGAAACCTTCGCCGCCATTCCCTTCATCCTCAACATGGGCGGCGAGGAATATCTCAGTCTGGGCAAGCCGAACAATGGCGGCACCAAGCTCTTTTCGGTTTCCGGCCACGTCAATCGGCCCGGCAATTACGAAGTGCCGCTCGGCACGCCGTTTGCGACGCTGCTTGAGATGTGCGGCGGGATGCGCGGCGGACGCCAACTGAAAGCCGTCATTCCCGGCGGCTCGTCAGCCCCGGTGCTGCCCGCCGACGTCATCATGGACTGCACCCTCGACTACGACTCGATCAGCAAGGCGGGTTCGATGCTCGGTTCCGGCGCGGTCATCGTCATGGACGAAACGGTGTGCATGGTCAAGGCGCTGGAGCGGCTGTCCTTTTTCTATCACGAGGAATCCTGCGGCCAATGCACGCCCTGCCGCGAAGGCACGGCCTGGATGTACAAGGTGGTGCATCGCATCGAAAACGGGCGGGGCAAGCCGGAGGATCTTGATCTCTTGAACAGCGTGCTCGGCAATATCGCTGGCCGCACCATCTGCGCCTTGGGCGATGCGGCGGCTTTTCCGGTGCAGAGCTTTATCCGGCATTTCCGTAGCGAATTTGAATATCACATTGAACACCAACGCTGCCAGGTGCCCAGGGAGGTGCAATGGGCGGGCAGCGGGTTCCACAGGATTCCGGCCTGACGGCCCCGGTCATGGAAGAAGAGCGACATGCTGGAAATTGAAATCGACGGCAAAAAAGCAGAAGTGCCCGACGGCAGCACGGTGATGGACGCCGCGCAGCAACTGGGCGTCTACATTCCGCATTTCTGCTATCACAAAAAACTGTCGATCGCCGCCAACTGCCGGATGTGTCTGGTGCAGGTCGAAAAAGCGCCCAAGCCCCTGCCCGCCTGCGCCACGCCGGTGACCAACGGGATGAAGGTGTTTACCCACTCGGAACTGGCGGTCAAGGCGCAAAAGGGCGTGATGGAGTTTCTCCTCATCAATCACCCGCTCGACTGCCCGATCTGCGACCAGGGCGGCGAGTGCCAGTTGCAGGATCTGACGGTCGGCTACGGCCCGATGCAAAGCCGTTACAGCGAAGAAAAACACGTCGTTTTCCACAAGAACGTCGGGCCGCTGATTTCGATGGAAGAAATGAGCCGCTGCATCCACTGCACCCGTTGCGTCCGCTTCGGTCAGGAAATCGCTGGCGTCATGGAACTCGGCATGGCCAACCGCAACATGCACTCGGAAATCACCACTTTCCTTGGCCGCAGCGTCGACTCCGAACTCTCCGGCAACATGATCGACCTCTGCCCGGTCGGCGCGCTGACCTCCAAACCCTTCCGTTACACCGCCCGCACCTGGGAATTGCAGCGCCGCCGCTCGGTCAGCCCGCATGATTCCGTCGGCGCCAATCTGGTCGTCCAGGTCAAGCACGACACGGTGATGCGCGTCCTGCCCTATGAAAACGAAGCGGTCAACGAATGCTGGATTTCCGACAAGGAGCGTTTCGCCTATCAGGCGCTCAATTCCGACCAGCGCCTGAGCCAGCCGATGGTCAAGCAGGGCGGCGCGTGGCGCGAGGTCGACTGGAACGTGGCGCTTGATTACGTCGCCCACGGCCTCAAGGACCTTGCCCGCGAACACGGCGGCGACGCCCTCGCGGCGCTGGCCGCCCCGCAGTGCACGGTCGAGGAACTGTTCCTGCTGAACAAGATCATGCGCGGTCTGGGCAGCGGCAATATCGACTTCCGCGCCCGCCAGAGCGACTTTTCCGCCGACGGCAAAGGCGCTGGCGCGCCGTGGCTGGGCCTGCCGCTCGCCGACCTCAACGATCTCGACGCGGCGCTGGTGGTCGGCTCTTTTCTGCGCAAAGATCATCCGCTGATTGCCCAGCGTCTGCGCCAGGCCGCCAAAAAAGGCGGCAAGATCAGCCTCCTCTCGGTGACGGGCGACGATCCGCTGATCAACCTCCACCAGCAGGTGACCGTCCCGCCGTCACGGCTGGCGGCGGCGCTCGGCGCTGTCGTCAAGGCGGCGGCTGAGTTGAAAGGCGCGGCGGTTGCCGCCGGTCTGGAAAAGATTATGGTCGACGCAGCGGCCAAGGCGATTGCCCAGAGCCTCCTCGCCGATGGCAAACGCGCCATCTTCCTCGGCAATGCCGCCACCCAGTCCCCGGCGGCGGCGCAACTGCACGCGCTGGCGCAGGAACTGGCGCGGCTGACCGGCGCGACCTTCGGTTTCTTTGGCGAGGGCGGCAACACGGTCGGCGCTTATGCGGCGGGTGTCTTGCCGACCGGGGCCAATGCCCGGCAGATGTTCGCCCAGCCGCGCCGGGCCTATGTGTTGATGGGCATCGAGCCGGAACTCGATTGCGCCGACCCGCAGTTGGCGCTTGGCGCTTTGCGCGGGGCCAGCCTGGTCGTTTTCATCTCCGCTTTCAAGAACGAGCAGGCGCTGGAATACGCCGACGTGCTGCTGCCGATGGCCCCCTTTACCGAAACCGCCGGGACTTTCGTCAATAGCGAAGGCCGCATTCAGAGCTTCAACGGCGTGGCCAAGGCACGCGGCGATTCCCGCCCGGCCTGGAAGATTTTGCGCGTTCTCGGCAATGTCCTGAATCTCGACGGCTTTGCCTATCAATCGAGCGAAGCCGTGCGCGACGAGGCGCTGGGTCAGGGCAAGGCTTTCGTTGCCGGTCTGGACAATGGCCTCAACGGCCTCGCCATCGCCTTGCCGCCGGTGGCCGAAGGTCTGCAACGCATCGCCGATGTGCCGATCCATTTCGCCGATCCCTTGGCCCGGCGCGCCCCCGCCTTGCAGCAGACGGGGGACGCGGCAGCGCCGACGGCGCGGATGTGCGCCCGGACGCTTGGCGAACTCGGCCTGACGGCGGGCGACACCGTTAAAGTCCGCCAGGGCGGGGGCGAAGCCCTGTTGCCGCTGGCGGTCGACGACGCCGTACCCGCCGGTTGCCTCCGGGTGGCGGCGGGACATCCCGACACGGCCAGCCTGGGCGGCATGTTCGACCCGATTTTTGTGGAGCGCGCATAAATGGACGCCTTGATCAATTTCGGCGCGGGCTTGTTCGGGACGGCATGGCCTGCCGTGTGGACGCTGGTCAAAATCGTCGCCATCGTGCTGCCGCTGCTGCTTGGCGTTGCCTATCTGACCTTGGCCGAGCGCAAGGTCATCGGCTTCATGCAGGTGCGCATCGGCCCCAACCGGGTCGGCCCTTTCGGCCTCATCCAGCCGATTGCCGACGGCTTGAAACTGCTGTTCAAGGAAGTCGTCGTTCCCGGCAGCGCCAGCAAGGGCATTTTCCTCATCGCGCCGATGCTGGCTTTCGGCCCGGCGCTGGCGGCCTGGGCGGTGGTGCCGTTTACCGACACCCTGGTGCTCGCCAATATCGACGCCAGCCTCCTCTACATCATGGCCATCACCTCGCTGGGGGTTTACGGCATCATCCTTTCCGGCTGGGCTTCCAATTCCAAATACGCCTTTCTCGGCGCCATGCGCTCGGCGGCGCAGATGGTGTCCTACGAAATCGCCATGGGCTTTTCGCTGCTCTGCATTTTGATGGTTTCCAACAGCCTCAATCTGGTCGACATCGTTCAGGGCCAGCAAACCGGGATATTTGCCGGTTATGGCCTCAATTTTCTGTCATGGAACTGGCTGCCGCTGCTGCCGATGTTCATCGTCTATCTGATTTCCGGCACCGCTGAACTGAACCGCGCGCCTTTCGATGTCGCCGAAGGCGAATCGGAAATCGTCGCCGGTTTCCACGTCGAATATTCCGGCATGGCTTTCGCGCTGTTCTTCCTTGCCGAATATTCCAACATGATCCTGGTCGCCACGCTGACCTCGCTCCTGTTCCTGGGCGGCTGGTCGTCGCCGGTCGGCTTTTTGCCGGACGGTATCGTCTGGCTGCTGGCCAAGATTTCCTGCATCCTGTTCCTCTATCTCTGGTTCCGCGCCACTTTCCCGCGTTATCGCTACGACCAGTTGATGCGTCTGGGCTGGAAAGTGTTTTTGCCGATCTGTCTGATCTGGCTCGTCGTCGTCGGCGTCTGGATGATGTCGCCGTTGAGCATCTGGAAGTGAGGGGCGCGTCATGGGTTCGATGAAGGAAGTCTTCAACAGCCTCTTTCTCAAAGAGTTGTTCAAGGGCATGGCGGTGACGGGCCGTTATTTCTTCGCCCGCAAAATCACCGTTCAGTATCCTGAGGAAAAAACGCCGCAGAGCTTCCGCTTTCGCGGCCTGCACGCCCTGCGCCGTTATCCGGGCGGCGAGGAACGCTGCATCGCCTGCAAACTGTGCGAAGCGATCTGCCCGGCAATGGCAATCGCCATCGAGGCCGAACCGCGCGCCGACGGCTCGCGCCGCACCACCCGTTACGACATCGACCTGACCAAGTGCATTTTCTGCGGTTTCTGCGAAGAAGCCTGTCCGGTCGACGCCATCGTCGAAACCCGAATCTTTGAATACCACGGCGAAAAGCGCGGCGACCTCTATTACACCAAGCCCATGCTGCTGGCCAACGGCGACCGCTATGAAGCCCAGATTGCCGAAGATCGCGCGCTCGACGCGCCTTACCGCTGACAGGTGACCGCGATGGATTTTCAGACTTTCGTTTTCTACTTTCTGTCGGCCATTCTGGTTTTCGCGGCGCTGCGCGTCATCACCGCCCGCAACCCGATTCATGCCGCGCTGCACCTGATTCTCGCCTTCTTCACCTGCGGCGGCATCTGGGCCTTGTTGCAGGCCGAGTTTCTCGCCATCGCCATCATCCTCGTCTATGTCGGCGCGGTCATGGTCTTGTTCCTCTTTGTCGTGATGATGCTCGACATCAATCTCGACCGCATCCGCCAGGGCTTCTGGAATTACCTGCCGCTCGGCGCCGTGCTCGGCCTCCTGATGGTGCTTGAAATGGGCCTGGTGCTGGGCAACAAGGCGCTTCAGATACCGGCCTCGGCAGCCGTCACGCCGCCCGGCGTGTCCAATGTCAAGGAAATCGGCCGGCTGATGTTCACCGATTTCGTCTATCCGTTTGAACTGGCCTCCATCGTGCTGCTGGTCGGCATGATCGCGGCCATCGCGCTGACCTGGCGCGGGCGGAAAAAATCGAAATACATCAACCCCAATCAGCAAGTGTTCGTCAAGGCCAAAGACCGCCTCCGCGTGCTGCAAATGCCGGTTGAAAAAGACTGAATTCCGGGACGATCATGCAAACACTCACGCTCTCGCACTTCCTGATCCTTGGCGCCATTCTGTTCGCCATCAGTGTCGTCGGTCTCTTTCTCAACCGGAAGAACCTCTTGGTGCTCTTGATGGCGATCGAACTCATGCTGCTCGCGGTCAATATGAATTTCGTCGCCTTCTCCCACTATCTCAATGATTTGTCGGGGCAGATTTTCGTCTTTTTCATCCTCACCGTCGCCGCCGCCGAATCGGCCATCGGTCTGGCCATCCTGATCGTGCTGTTCCGCAATCTGAAGAGCATCCATGTCGATGATCTGGACGAACTGAAGGGCTAAATGGACATGCAAAAACTCTATCTGCTGGTGCCGCTCGCCCCCCTGATCGGGGCCATCATCGCCGGTCTGTTCTGCCGCGTCATCCCGCGCTGGGTCGCGCACAGCGTGACCATCGCCGGGGTCGCCGCCGCCTTCGTCGCGTCCGTCATCATTTTTCAGGACGTACAGGTCGGCAACACCTTCAACGGCCCGGTCTACACCTGGCTGACCAGCGGCGACTACCGCTTTGAAGTCGGTTTCCTGATCGACCCGCTGACGACGACGATGATGCTGGTCGTCACCTTCGTCTCCCTCATGGTGCATATCTACACCATCGGCTACATGCAGGACGATCCCGGCTACAACCGCTTTTTCAGCTACATCTCGCTGTTTACCTTCTCGATGCTGATGCTGGTCATGGCCAACAACTTCATGCAGTTGTTCTTCGGCTGGGAAGCGGTCGGCCTTGTCTCCTATCTCCTCATCGGCTTCTGGTACACGCGGCCAACGGCTATTTTCGCCAATCTCAAAGCCTTTCTCGTCAATCGCGTCGGCGACTTCGGCTTTCTCCTCGGCATCGGCCTGGTGCTCGCCCATTTCGGCTCGCTCGATTACAAAACCGTGTTTGACCATGCGCCGGAACTGGCGGCGGTCACCCTCAACCTCTGGGGCGAGCAGCAATGGTCGTTGATGACCGTCATCTGCATCTGCCTGTTCATCGGCGCGATGGGCAAGTCGGCGCAGGTGCCGCTGCATGTCTGGCTGCCTGATTCGATGGAAGGCCCGACGCCGATTTCGGCCCTGATCCACGCGGCGACGATGGTCACGGCGGGTATTTTCATGGTGGCGCGGATGTCGCCGCTGTTCGAGTTGTCCACCACGACGCTCTCCTTCGTCCTCCTCATCGGCGCCATCACCGCGCTGTTCATGGGTTTTCTCGGCATCATCCAGAACGACATCAAGCGCGTCGTCGCCTACTCAACGCTGTCGCAACTCGGCTACATGACGGTGGCGCTCGGCGCTTCGGCCTATTCGGTGGCGATTTTCCACCTGATGACGCACGCCTTCTTCAAGGCGCTGCTGTTCCTCGCCGCCGGTTCGGTCATCATCGGCATGCACCACGATCAGGACATCCGCAACATGGGCGGCCTGCGCAAATACATGCCGATCACCTGGATCACCTCGCTGATCGGCTCGCTGGCGCTGATCGGCACGCCCTTCATGGCCGGTTTCTATTCCAAGGATTCGATCATCGAGGCGGTCAAGCTCTCGGCCATTCCCTTTGCCGGCTTCGCCTATTTTGCCGTGCTGGCCGGTGTTTTCGTCACCGCTTTCTACTCTTTCCGCATGTATTTCCTCGTCTTCCACGGCCAGGAGCGTTTCGGCAAGGCTGACCACGGGCACGGCGATCATGGCGACCACCATCACGGCCTCGCCCCCGGCCAGAAGCCGCATGAGACGCCGTGGGTGGTGACGCTGCCGCTGGTGCTGCTGGCGATTCCCTCGGTCATCATCGGCTACATCGCCATCGAGCCGATGCTGGCGGGCGATTATTTCGCCGGGGCCATTCATGTCGACGCCGCCGCCCATCCGGCGCTGGCACATTTCCTTGAGGAATTTCACGGCGCGGCGGCAATGGGCCTGCACGCCTTCACGACGCCGCCGCTCTATCTGGCGCTCGCTGGCGTCCTGCTGTCGTGGTTCTTCTACCTCAAGCGCCCGGATATTCCGGCGGCCATTGCCCGCCGCTTCTCGGCCATCTACACGCTGCTCGACAACAAATACTACTTCGACAAATTCAATGAAGTCGTCTTCGCTGGCGGCGCCCGTCTGGTCGGCAAGGGGCTGTGGCGCGGCGGCGATGTCGGCGTCATCGACGGCCTGATCGTCAATGGCTCGGCCAGGGTCGTCGGCTGGATCGCCAGCATCGCCCGGCTGTTCCAGACCGGCTATGTTTATCACTACGCTTTCACCATGATTATTGGCGTTTTCGTGCTGATGACCCTGTGGATGAACCGGGCTTAGCGGAAAAGCAAGGAACAACATGTCGAATTACCTGCTGTCTCTCGCCATCTGGCTCCCCATCGCGGCTGGCGTTCTCGTCCTGCTCACCGGCTCCGACCGCAACGCGCCGCTGGCGCGGATGCTCGCCCTGGTTGGCGCCATCGCCGGTTTTCTCGTCACCCTGCCCTTGTGGGCCGGTTTCGACACCGCCGAGGCCGGGATGCAGTTCGTCGAGTTCAGAAACTGGATTCCCTACTTCAATGTCCATTACCACCTGGGCGTGGATGGCATTTCGATGCTGTTCGTCATCCTCAACGCCTTTATCACCGTCATCGTCGTGGCCGCCGGTTGGGAAGTGATTACGCAAAGGGTGGCGCAGTACAACGCCGCTTTCCTCATCATGTCCGGCCTGATGAACGGCATTTTCGCGGCGCTCGATGGCGTGCTGTTCTACGTCTTCTTCGAGGCTTCGCTGATTCCGATGTATCTCATCATCGGCGCCTGGGGCGGCCCCAACCGCGTCTATGCGGCCTTCAAGTTCTTCCTTTACACCCTGTTCGGCTCGCTGCTGTTCCTCCTGGCGCTGATCTATCTGTACGTCCATTCCGGCAGCTTCTCGATCCTCGACTGGCACGACACAGCGATTCCGCTCGACGCCCAGATCTGGATTTTCCTCGCCTTCCTGATCGCCTTCGCGGTCAAGGTGCCGATGTGGCCGGTACACACCTGGCTGCCGGACGCCCACGTCGAAGCGCCGACCGGCGGCTCCATCGTGCTCGCGGCAATTGCCTTGAAGCTCGGCGCTTACGGCTTCCTCCGCTTCTCGCTGCCGATCGCGCCGGACGCTTCGCACCAACTGGCCGGCCTCATCATCGCCCTGTCGCTCATCGCCGTCGTCTATATCGGCTTCGTCGCCTTGGTGCAGGCCGACATGAAGAAGCTGGTCGCTTATTCCTCCATCGCCCACATGGGTTTCGTCACCCTGGGCTTCTTCATGTTCAGCGCGCTGGGCATCGAAGGCGCGCTGGTGCAGATGATTTCGCACGGCTTTGTCTCCGGGGCCATGTTCTTCTGCATCGGCGTCATGTACGACCGCCTGCACAGCCGCCAGATCGCCGATTACGGCGGCGTCGTCAATACCATGCCGAAATTCGCTGCCCTGTTCATGCTGTTTTCGATGGCCAATGCCGGGCTGCCCGCCACTTCCGGTTTCGTCGGCGAATTCATGGTCATTCTCGGCGCTGTCCAGTACAACTTCTGGATTGCCTTTGCCGCCGCCACCTCGCTCATCCTCGGCGCCGCCTACTCGCTGTGGATGTACAAGCGGGTCATCTTCGGCGCGGTCGCCAACCCGCACGTCGCCGAACTCACCGACATCAACAAACGGGAATTTCTCATTCTCGGCCTGCTGGCCTTGTGCACCCTGTGGCTGGGCCTCTATCCGCAAGCCTTTACCGAAGTCATGCACGCCTCGGTGGGTAATCTGATAGATCACGTCAACATCAGCAAGATTCAATAAACGGTAGCCGACATGTTCGACCAATTCGTTGTTCCCGACCTTCTGCCCGCCGCCCCGGAAATTTTTCTCGTGGTCATGGCCTCGGCCATTCTGCTGATTGATCTGTTCGTCAAGGACAGCCGACGCACCGCGACCTTTGCCCTGAGCGTGCTGACGCTCCTGGGCTGCGCCGTCATCCAGACCATGACCTGGACGCCGGACATCACCTACACCTTCAGCAACATGTTTGTCGATGACCAGATGGCCGACCTGCTCAAGCTGTTTCTCTACCTGACAGTCATCATGGTGCTGTTCTACTCGCGCGCCTACGTCATCGACCGCGGCGAAATGAACAAGGGCGAATACTACGTGCTGGCGCTGTTTGCCACCCTCGGCATGATGGTGATGATTTCGGCCAACAGTTTCGTCACGGTCTATATCGGTATCGAACTCCTGTCGCTGTCGCTCTACGCGATGGTGGCGCTGAACCGCGCTTCGCTCTCGGCCAGCGAAGCGGCGATGAAATACTTCATTCTCGGCGCGCTGGCTTCCGGCCTCCTGCTCTACGGCATGTCGATGATCTACGGCGGTACGGGCAGCCTGGAACTGACAGCCATCGACGAAGTGCTCAGGAACGACGGGGCCAATGGCAAGCTGCTGGTTTTCGGCCTCGTCTTCCTGATTGCCGGTCTCGCCTTCAAGCTCGGCGTCGTGCCCTTCCACATGTGGATTCCCGATGTCTATCACGGCGCACCGACCTCGGTCACGCTGCTCATCGGCTCGGCCCCCAAACTCGCCGCCTTTGCCGTCGTCATGCGCCTGCTCGTCAATGGTCTGCTCCCCTTGGCCGTCGAGTGGCAGAACATGCTCATCATCATGGCCGTGCTGTCGATGGCCATCGGCAATCTGGCCGCCATCGCCCAGAGCAACATCAAGCGGATGCTGGCTTATTCGGCCATCTCGCACATGGGTTTCATGCTGCTGGGCATCGTCTCCGGCGTCGTTGGCGACGCCTCCGGGCAATTCGACGCTGCCCACCATGCCCTTGCCGCCTACGGCTCGGCCATGTTCTACGTCATCGCCTATGTCCTGATGAGCCTCGGCACCTTCGGCATGATTCTGCTCATGGCCCGTTCCGGCTTCGAGGCCGACACCCTCGACGATTTCAAGGGCCTCAACCAGCGCAGCCCGTGGTTTGCCGCCGTGATGATGATGCTGATGTTCTCGATGGCCGGCATTCCCTTCTTCATCGGCTTCTTTGCCAAGCTCTCGGTGCTGATGGCCGTCATCGACGCCGGTCACACCTGGCTTGCCATCGTCGCCGTGCTGTTCTCGCTGATTGGCGCCTTCTACTACCTGCGCGTCGTCAAGCTGATGTATTTCGACGCGCCAGAGGACGCAACCCCCATCGGCGGCAGCGCCGACATGCGCCTCCTGCTGTCGGTCAACGGCGTGGCCGTGGCGGCGCTCGGACTGTTCCCGCAAGTCATCATGGCGCTGTGCGCCTTCTCGCTGCTGAACTCGCTCAACTGAGCGCCAGCCGCCGGTCACGACACGACGCCCCGCCTGCCGGGGCGTTTTTCATAGGGAGTGGATAAGATGCCCGACGACAGCCAACTGATTGAGCGCGAAATCACCAGCGACCTCGTTTTTCAGGGCAAGCTCTTGACCGTCCGCGAGGATCGCGTGCGTCTGCCCAACGGCGCCGAGTCGCTGCGCGAGTATGTCGTTCACCCCGGCGCGGTGGTCATTCTCGCCCTGCTCGATAACGGCAATCTGCTCTTCGAGCGGCAATTCCGCTATGCTCTCCGCCGCGTTTTTCTCGAACTGCCCGCCGGTAAAATCGACCCCGGCGAAGACACGCTGACGACCGCCCGCCGCGAACTCCGCGAAGAAACCGGCTACGCCGCCGCCGACTGGCGACATCTCGGCGTCATCCACCCGTGCATCGGCTATTCCAACGAACACATCGAAATTTACCTGGCCCGCGGCCTCTCCCGCGCCGGCCCGCCGCAGCTCGACGCCAACGAATTTCTCGAAGTCCTTGAACTCTCCCCCGCCGCCGCCCGACAAGCGGTCCGGGATGGCCGCATCACCGACGGCAAAACCATCAGCGCCCTCTACTGGCTCGACCGCTAAGGTTTATAGTCAATCTCCTCAATAATCGGACACAGCGATCAATTCCTCCAACGATTTGCCGACTGTTTGCCATCGGCGCTTGAGGTTGGCCCAGAGTTTCTCGATGGGGTTGAGATCGAGAC
>JAITMS010000024.1 GCA_031277255.1 Azonexus sp. | reverse complement strand
TTCTTTCTTCTGAACTCTTCATGCATATTTATGAATGTTTCATGGTCCATGATGACTGATGACTGCTGACTGCTGACTGCTGACTGCTGACTGCTGACTGCTGACTGCTGACTGCTGATGGCCACGGGTAATTGTTGTAGATGATGGAAATTGAATATTGGTAGTCGCTTTTCAGACGACCGCCAACGGCTCGCATCCATGCGTTGTGCATTGTCGAGGCGAGCACGGCGAACGCATACAGGCCGCCGTCTTCTACAACGCGCAATTTGTTGCCGCACAGCACGTTCGTATCAAGAAACGCGATGGGTACAAAATCACGGCGCTCGGAGGATACTTCCGGCAATGCAATGTACGATTTTGTGGGAAAGCACTCCACCTGAAATCGTGTGGGTGTTTCCGCCAGTTTCAGCGTCGATGTTCGGCGGCTGGCTTGACGGTAGGTTTTGACGGCTTGCACGCGTTTTACGGCCAGCGGCATACGACGCAGTTCGTCGGGGCGGCAATCGCCAAGCCACAAACACCAGCGCTCAATACCGTTGACAAATTCCTCCCCGCCAAGCCAACGTTTGAAACATGGTTCAGTTTGTGGTTCTAACGCAAGGAAATTGGTTTTTTCTTCGGGCGTGAACAGATATAGCCCATCATCAATCGGTTGATTGCCTGATTTCATCTGTGGCACGGCACACAACGGGTTGGAACGGCGCTCAACAATTATATCCGGCCCGTCGACCAGATATGGATTGATCCGTTTGGCCTCGATTCTTTTCCCTTCATCGGCTTTGATGTCGTCCACATAATCGAAGATGGCGCAACGCTCCGGTTCGTGTAGTCCGAAACCAATAATGACGCAATGAACGGCGGCATTGCCTTTACCTTCATTGTTCCATTTGAAGGTGCGGTGAGCGAAACGGATTTTTACGCCGTTTTGCAGTAGATATGGCCAGAGCGCGGCGACTTGTTCGCCTTGAGTGATGGAGTTGGTGGAGACGAAGGCGACATCGATATTGTGACCGTCATTGCGAGGCGCGGAGCGCCGAAGCAATCCAGAAGGCTGCGGCTGGATTGCTTCGCTTCGCTCGCAATGACGGATGTAGGCAAGCGCCTTGACGTACCACGCGGCGACGTAATCGAGCAGGCCGCCATTTTTGATAGCGGCAAATGTCACGCGAGTATCTTCGCGTTGTTCGTCATTCAAAAACTTTGCGCCGATGAACGGCGGATTCCCCAAAACATAGCTGCATTTTTCCGGCGGCAGAATCTCTGCCCAATCAACCCGTAGCGCGTTTTCTTGATGAATATGCGGCGTATCGGTCAGCGGCACGGTTGGGCGCGTCGTGCCGAAGCGTTACGCTGATTCGAGGTTCATCTGGTGGTCGGTGATCCACAGCGCGACGCGGGCGATGTGGGCGGCGGCCTGGTCGATTTCGATGCCGTGAAACTGACTGACGCGGACACGGCAAAGGGTCAATACATCAAGCAGGCCGCGTTGATCCATGCCGAAGAGTTGGGCAATGATTTCGTTTTCCAGCCGCCGCAGTTCGCGGTAGGCGATGACGAGAAAGTTGCCGCAACCGCAGGCGGGGTCAAAACACTGGATTTCCGGGAGCCGGTCGTAGAGGGCTTGCAGGCGCGGTTTGTTGCGTTTGGCCTTGTCAAATTCGGCGCGCAGATCGTCCATAAACAAGGGGTCGATGAGGCGCAGGATGTTGCGCTCGCTGGTGTAGTGCGCGCCGAGTTCGCGCCTTGTCGCTTGGCGGGTTTCGTCCGGGTTGTGCGCTTCAAGCACGCCTTGAAACATGGCGCCGAAAATGGCGGGGGAAATGCCGCTCCAGTCGAGTTCGGCACAGGCGATAAGCTGGGCGCGCATGTTGGCGTCAAAGGCGGGAATGCGCGTGCGCTCGGCAAACAGGCTGCCGTTGATGTAGGCAAAGGCGGCCAGGGTTTCGTCGAGGTTGGACTGGCGTTCGTTTTCCGGCGTATTGAGGGTGTCGAACAATTCGGCCAGCCGCGCGCCGGTGTCGTTGCCGTCGGCGCGCGTTTGTTCGACTACGCGGCGGAAACCGCCATCGGCGCCGAAGATGCCGGTATCGTCGGCAAAGAAGCAGAACAGCAGGCGGGTGAGGAAAATTTCCAGATCGCGGCCGCGAAAATTGGCGCGGAGCAAAGCTTCGTGCAACCGGGAGACAGCATAGGCGGCTTGGCGGTTGATGGGCGATTCTTCGGTGATGCGCTGCGGTTCCTGTTCAATCAAAAAACTGAACCACTGGGCGCGCTTGGGCAGATCGGCCAGCGTGCATTGCGCCTCCTTTTTGTCCTTGAGGTCGTAAAGACGGAAGTTGGCGAAGTCGCAGGTGATGATGTAGCGCGGGCGTTCTGCTTCCGGCAGGGCGAGGAAATAATCGGTCGCTTGATCGAAAGCGGCGTCAAGGTTTTTGCCGCGGCTTTTTTGCTCGACGATGAGTAGACCGGGAATGAAGCTGTCGATAAAGCCCTTTGAACCTTTTGAACCCTTTGCGCCGCCGAGTTTTTCGACGGCTTTCTCATAGATGGTGGCTGATTCGGGGCAGATGCCATAGCACTCGTAAAAACGCGCCCAGAACAGCTTGGCGTCGGCGTTCTCGCGCGCGGCATCTTTCCATTCACGGGCGAAGGCGGTCAGGCGGCGGCGGATTTCGTTGAGGGAAGGGGCAGGCATGGCGCTACTATAGAACCGGCCACCAAGGATTGAAATCCCACCTCGTCATTGCGAGCGAAGCAATCCAGTCACGGTCGTCTGGATTGCTTCGGCGCTTCGCGCCTCGCAATGACGGTGGTTTTTCACGCCCCGCTCCGCAGCAACAGTAGCGGCGGGGCTGTCAGCAGGCGACGGACGGCCCACCAGCCGGTGGCGACGGTGGCCATGCCGCCGCCGATAGCGGCTAGCGGCGGCAGCCAGAGGCTGGGGGCGAGGTCGAGTTGAAAGGCCTGGCGGGCGATGATGCTGCCGGCCAGCATGGCGCCGAGGGCGGCCAGTAGACCGGCAGCGGCGCCGATGACGGCGAGTTCGGTGAGGAGCGCCGCTGCCAGTTGCTGGCGGCGGGCGCCGAGGGCGCGCATGACGGCCAGCGCGTAGCGCCGCTCGTCGAGCATGGAGAGCAGTGCCGCATAGAGGACGATGCCGCCCGCCAGGAGGGTAAACAGGAAGATGAAGCGGACGGCGGCGGCAATCTGTTCGATGATGGCGCGTAACTGGCCGAGGATGGCGGCAATGTCGATGACGGTGAGGTTGGGGAAGCGGCTGACCAGTTCAGCGCCCAGCGGGCTGCTCGCGGCGAGGTGAAAACTGGTGATGTAACTGGCGGGCAGGTCGTCGATGACGCCGGAAGGCGTCAGCACGAAGAAATTGACGCGCAGCGAATCCCAGTCCAGTTGGCGCAGGTTGACGACGCGCACGGTGCGCTCGATGCCGGTCACGGCAAAGCGCAGTTCGTCGCCAACTTCGATGCCGAGTGTGCGGGCCAGCCCGGCTTCGACCGAGGCGAGGCCCTGCCCGGCGGCCTGAGGCGAAAACCATTGCCCGGCGGTGACGCGGTTGCCGGGCGGCAGGGCGTCGCGCCAGGAAAGATTGAATTCACGCTCGACCAGACGTTGCGCCCGCTCGTCCTCCGGGTAGCTGGCCGCCGCCACGGGTCGCCCGCCGATGGCCAGCAGGCGGGCGCGGACGACGGGCGAGAGTTCGGCTTCGACCCCGGCGGCGGAGAGCATTTTTGCTACCTCGTCACGTTGTTCCGGCTGGATGTTGATGATGAAACGGTTGGGCGCATCCGCCGGCAGCGAAGCGGCCCAGGCGTCGATCAACTGGCTGCGCGTCACCGTCAGCAGCAGCATGGCCATGATGCCGATGGCCAAAGCGACAATCTGCAAGCTGGCGGCGGGAGCGTGGCGAGCGAGGCTGGCCAGGCCCTGCCGCCAGCCCGCGCCGCCGATGCCGCGCAGACGGGCGACGGCAGCCAGCAGCCAGCGGGCGAGCAGCCAGAAAACGGCAAGCGCCCCAGCAAAACCGCCGAGCGCGATCACGCCCAGACGGGCGTCACCAGCGACGACGACGATCAGCGCGCCGAGCAGCAGCGCGCCAAGGGCATAAGCGCCGAACAGCGATGGCGGCGGCGGCCCCAGTTCGCGGCGCAAAACCCGCAGCGGCGGCACTTTGGCCAGTTGCAACAGAGGCGGCAGGGCAAAGCCGGAGAGCAGCGCGACAGCCACCGCCGCGCCATAAGCGGGGGCGCGCCAGCCGGGCAGCGGCAAATGGATGGCGAACAGGCCGCTGAGGCCATCGACCAGAAGAAAATGCGCGGCGTAGCCGACGAGGCAGCCGCTCAGCCCCGCCGTCAGCGCCAGCCATGAAAACAGCAGCAGATGGAGGGCCAGCAGGCGCTTTTGCGTCATGCCGAAACAACGCATCATGGCGCAGGCGTCGAGATGGCGTTGCAGATAGCGCCGCGCCGCCAGCGCCACGGCGACGGCGGCGAGAATCACCGTGAGCAGCGTGGCAAAGCCGAGAAAACGCTCGGCCCGATCGAGGGCGTTGCGGATTTCGGGCCGGGCGTTGCTTGAATCTTCCAGCCGTTCGCCGCGGCCAAGGCGGGCTGTCAGCCAGCCGCGCAAGTCCTCAATCGTATCTGCCTCGCCCGCCAGCAGGAGCCGGTAGCGCAGCCGCGCGCCTTCCTGCGCCAGACCGCTGGCGGTGATGTCGTCGAGCGACATCATCAGACGCGGGGCGAGGCTGAAAAAGTTGATGCCGCGATCCGGCTCCAGGGTCAAAATGGCCGCCACCCGCAAGGCCGCCCGCCCGACCAGGACGACATCGCCGGGACTGGCCGAGAGCACCGTCGCCAGCCGCTCATCGAGCCAGACCGTCCCCGACGGCGGCCCGCCGACGACCGGCTCGCCGCTCCCGCCGAGACGGGATGCCACCGAGAGCCGCCCGCGCAAGGGGTAAGCGGCGCTGACCGCCTTGATCTCGGCCAACTGGACGCGCCCGCCAAAGCTGACCATGCTGGGAAAAACCAGAGTTTCGGCCAGCATGGCCTGCCGCCGCGCCGCTTCTTCACGGTAAGACTCCGGCAGCGGATGATCGGCGACGAGAACCAGATCGCCGCCGATCAACTGTTGCGCCTCATAGGCCAGCGCCCGATGGATGCGGTCGGCAAAAAACCCGACCGCCGTCACCGCCGCCACAGCGACGCCCAGCGCGGCGAACAGGAGGCGCAGTTCGCCGGAGCGCAATTCCCGCCCGAACAGGCGCCAGGTCAACGCCAGCAGGTTGCAGCCGGATGAACGGGACATCTTTCTCTCACACTCCAGAGCAAAACAGGATTTTCATGGATTTTTGGCGAAATTTTGATTGACCATGCCTATTCTGCCTCGATTGATCGCGGCTTGTTGGCCGTAACCTCGCAGAAAACAGGCGCGGCGCGATCATAGCCGCCCTGATGGATAGAAGAATAATGCCCCTCCCCGCGCCAGCCGTTCCGCTCCGCTTTCTCTCCGTCGTCATTCCGGTACGCAACGAAGTCGGCAACATCCGCCCGCTGGTTGAAGAAATCCGCGCCGCGCTGGCGGCGTCAATGGCTTGCGAAATCATTTATGTCGACGATGGCAGCACCGACGGCACGGGGCAGGCGTTGCGCGCCCTCAAGGCCGAGTACGCCGAACTCCGCGTTATCCGCCATGCCGCGAGCTGCGGCCAAAGCACCGCTGTGCGCAGCGGCGTCAAGGCGGCGCGCGGCGCATGGATCGCCACGCTGGACGGCGACGGCCAGAACGATCCCGCCGATATCCCGAAGCTGATCGCGGCGCTGGCCGAGGATGTCGCCCTGGTCGGCGGCAACCGGCGGCATGGGCGGCGCGATGTCTGGATCAAGCGCATTTCTTCCGTCATCGCCAACGGCGTCCGCTCGCGCATTCTCAGCGACGAGACGCCGGATACCGGCTGCGGGCTGAAACTGTTCCGCCGCGACGTTTACCTTGACCTGCCCTATTTCGACCACATGCACCGCTTTTTGCCCGCGCTGGTGCAGCGCGGCGGCTGGCGCGTGGTTTCCGTGCCGGTCAATCACCGTCCGCGCCAGCGCGGCGTCTCCAATTACGGCACGCTGGACCGGCTGGCGGCGGGCATCGTCGATCTGGCCGGGGTTTTCTGGCTGCTGCGGCGGGCCAAACGCCCTCTCGTCAGCGAGGAATAGATGGATCACGGCTTCGGCTATTACCTCGGCCATTTGCTGCTCAAATGGCAGAGCTATTTCAGCGGCATGAGCGCCACGGATAGCGTCTGGCTGATCGTCGGCCTCCTGGGGCAGTCGATGTTCATGATGCGTTTCGTGGTGCAGTGGGTGCATAGCGAACGCCGCCGCGCAAGCGTCATCCCGGTCAGCTTCTGGTACCTGAGTCTGGTCGGCGGGCTGATCGTGCTGGCTTATGGCGTGCACCGCGCCGATCCGGTCATCATCCTCGGCCAGTTGCCGGGCACGCTGGTCTATACCCGCAACCTGATCCTGATCCGCCGCAACAAACACGCCGCCCGCGCGCCGGAAACGCCCTGAGCATGGCGAAAAAAACCGCTTACGCGCTGTTCGCGGCCATCGTCAGCCTGACAGCGGCGCTCGCCCTTTTCTATTTTTATACCCATCCCCGGATTCTGCGCATTCCGCCAGACCCTTTCACCGCCGACAACATCACCTTCTACGCGCTCGGCGACCAGGGTAACGGCAGCGTCCACCAATGGGCGGTCGCCCACGCCATGGAGGCGCAGGCGGAACAATACGGCAAGGTCGATTTCGTCACGCTCCTCGGCGACAATTTTTACAATGGCCAATCGCTGACGCTGGACAGCCCGGCCTGGCAGTCGCGCTTTGACAACGTCTATACGGGCACATATCTGAGCGCGATCCCTTTTTACGCCATTCTCGGCAACCACGACCCGGCAACGCGGAACGGCAGAAATGTCGAAATCGAATACGCCCGTCGGCAAATGGGGTCGAACCGCTGGCGGATGCCCGCCAATGATTACGTCGTCGATTTTGGCCGGGCCGCTGACCGCCCCTTGCTGCGCATCGTTTTTCTCGATACCAACCTGACGCCGACGACATCGCAAGCCCAGGCCAGCCTGATACGCGAGAGCTTTGCCGACAAAACCAGGGGGCCGATCTGGAAAATCGTCGCCGGGCACCATCCGATCAAGAGTTTCGGCAAGCATTACGGCGAAAATATCAAGGGGGCGGCCAGCATTGCCGCCGCGCTGAAAGACGCGGGCGTCGATCTCTATCTGTCGGGGCACGACCACAACCAGCAACTCATCGCCGCCGACGGCGATCCGCTCTACCTCATCAGCGGCGGTGGCGGCGGCAGCCTCTACAAAATCCGCCAAACCTCGCCCGAGCTGCGCTTTGCCCGCGAGGGCCACGGCTTCGTCAGCATCCATGCCGACGCGGCAAGCCTGAGCATTGATCTGCTCGACAAAGCGCCGCGCGTTCTCGCCGCTTACCGCATCGCCCGCGCCTGCGCCGACGGCCCCGCCGCCTGCCTCAAGCCGACGCCGCCATGAGCGCCAAACCGCTGCCGCCGCCCTGGCTGCTGTGGTGGCTCACCCTCATCATCGGCGGCGTCTGTTTTTTCTCGGGCCTCGGCGATATTCCCTTGCTCGCCCAGAACGAAGCGCGTCGCGCCCTTCCCGCCCAGGCCATGTTCGCCACCGGCGACTGGCTGCTGCCGCGCCTCAATGGCCAACTGTATCTGGCCAAGCCGCCGCTGCTCTACTGGCTGGCCACGATCGCCTCGCATTTCTTCGGCGCGGTCAGCGAATGGTCGACACGCCTGCCGTCGGCGCTGGCCGCCGCCGCCATCACGCTCGCCGCCTGCCGTTACGCGCTCTCGCGCTACGGCCCGTGGGCGGCCTTATTCACCGCCCAGGCGCTGATCGCCAACACCAGCTTCGCCATGTTCGCCCGCCGCGCCGAAATCGAAATGCTGCTCACCGCGCTCTGCTGCGGCGCGCTGCTGGCCGTGCTGCGTTTCATCGAAGACCAACAGGCAGGACGCCGCTGGATACTGTTGAGCTATGTTCTGCTCGGCCTCGCCATACTCGCCAAAGGGCCGCTGGCGCTGCTGTTCGTCACCCTGCCGCTGCTGGTCCATGCCCTCATCTATCGGCAAGCACGGGCCTGGCAGGCGCTGCGCGACCCGGCGGGCTGGGGCCTCCTGCTCCTGGTCGGCGGTTCGTGGTTTCTCGCCGTCAGCCTTGAGCTGGGCTTCGACATCTGGCAGGCCACCGTGCAACGCGACATGCTCAACAAGATACACGGCGTCACGGCGGCCCCGGAACCGCTGTTCAGCTACGTATTGTGGCTGCTGGCCGATTTTTTCCCCGCCAGCCTCTTGCTGCTGGCCGCGCCGCTGGCCACCGGACGGCGCTGGAAGGACAACCACCGGCTGGCCGCGCTGCTGATCGCCGTCGCTGTGCCGCTGCTGATTTTCAGCGCCTTCAGCGACAAGCACGCCAAATACCTGCTGCCGCTCTACCCGCTGCTCGCGCTACTGGCGGGCAAACGCCTGAGCGAACTGATGACGACAGCCCGGCCTGTCTGGCAGCGTCTGCTGCCCGCCCTCGGCCTCCTCATGCCGCTCGGCTACGCCAGCTTCTACACCGTAGCCGAAGCCCGCGTCTTCGACTACCGCTACACCGGATTAATGCAGTTCGAGCAATGGATCGCCAGCGCGGGCGAAACGCCGGTCTATGGCTACCTCAGCCTCGACGAACGCGCCCTGTATTACGCCCGGCGGACGATTCCCATGCTCAACCCGGCAGAAATAGAACAAAAACGGGCGCAACAATCCGCCCTCCTGCTGCTCGTCGACAACAACCACCTCGACGCCATCGCGCCACAAGCCGACTGCACGCTACGCCAATTCACGCCCTACCTGAAACGCCACAAAACCCTGACCGTACTCGGCTTCGGCAACGTCTGTCAGCCAGCAGCGGGCAAGGCGAGCGGCAGCTTTGTGGATTGAGGTTTGCCGCTCGCTCAGGGGATCAAATTTTTCTGAACGGACTGAGCGTTTTCTTGTGGCCCCGCGTCGTCCGGCTGTGGCTCGGATCGAACCCGGTGCGCTGGCCCAGGAGGGCCGCGCCATCAATCCGATCAGCCAGGATGTCTATGTCTTTGGGGGATACGCCGAGGCGAGCAAAGTGCTCCCGCCAGGTGTTGACCACGGCAATGATATCGCCAATGTCGTTGGCGGCTTCTTCCGGCAGCAAGCCGAAGGCGTCGCACTGCGACATGGCATTGGCAAGCGTTGATTCCCGGCCAGCCGTACCACAGATAAATTCCTGGTAGCCCTGTCCTGAATTGGTCGGCAAGACATCGTATGCCGGGGCAAGCCGCAAGCGCCCGTTGGCGAACGGCTTGACGACCAGGAGCGCATGATTTTTCTCGTGATCGTCCGTGTTATCGACAAGTATGTTGAAGACCATGCGCCGAAACAATTCGCGTGCATCCTGCTGATTCAGGTTATCCGAGGCCACGCCTGTCCGGCGAAGAATACGGGCCAGCGCCGGATACCCCATATCAGGCTCATCCCCTGAGGCGGTTACCGCACGAATGGCTGTACCTGCCGAGATGCTATGGATGCGCTGCCCTTGCACGCGGTCAAAGCGACGAATAGCCAGCGCGTTCACGTCGGCCAGATGAATGATTCGCGTCTCGGCTACGGTCATGCCGGCGCGCGCAGCCAAGGTCATTGTCGCGTGTTCAACCAGTGGCGTATCGACGGGTTCGTTGTTGAAAAATTTAATCACCCACTGCTCGCCATCAATGTCGACCAGCGCCTTGGGCTTTGCCCCGCCCAGCGGGCTGCCGCCGCCAGCGATCATTTTCGCTTCCAGCGCGGTAATCGGGTCGGATGCTTCAATTTTGGCGACGACTTCACTGAGCTGCTGTACGTCTGGCAGGCGGGGAAGCGGGCTGGTGGCGCGCGGGGCATAAATGTCGGGAGAACTGGAAACGCCAAGCGCCCCGAACCGGTCATCACCGGCGTAATAGAGAAATTCCATTAAAGAAAGGCGTTGCGGTTTGTCTACAAAGCGGATCACTTTTTCGCCCCAACGATCGGGCCGCGCATCGTCAACGGCGCCAACCGCACGCGCGATTTCAGCGTTGAAGCGATTGGGCGGCATAAATTCGGCATCGACGAGGGGAAGATCCTCGCTCAGCGCAAATCCGTCCGTCAGCCACGATGATCCATAGCGCAGAGAAACCCCTTTGCCGACCGAGATCAGTTTCAGCGCCCCGACATAGCGTGGCGCTGCCGGGTTGCCCAAAAACCAAAGGTATAGCTCGTCCATTGCCAGATCAGGCTTTCTGCTGTGTCCGTTCAATTCGCGCCTGTAGAGAAGCCTGCGCCCGCGCGCGTCCCAAGGCGATTGCCTGACGAACGCTCATCTCTATCGCGCCGCGATCATGTTCAGGGGCGGCGAGATTTCCAATCTCGCCATCACGTTGAATGAGCCAGAGCGCCGTCGCAACGATACCGATCCCGACGCCTGGATCGCCAGCTTCGAGCCGCTGTAACGTAGGAACGGAAACCCCCATGCGCTTGGCCCATGTTTTCAAGGATTCCTTGCGGCGCAAACGCGCCACCGCCAAATCGGCGCCCAGCTTTTCTATCGCTGCGGCGGTCGCGGGCGGAAGCTGCTGAAGGGCGCGGGCAGTTTTAGGCATAAAAATAGAATATGTCAAAATAACTGTTTTTATAAATATCTATGTTTATTTTAGTCCATTTTCCCCCTTCATACCACCCTCATCAGGATGATGGTTTGATTCCGTTTTCAGATCAAGCGAGTACGCGAAGACGAAGCGCCGACAGTACGCTTGTACGGCAAGCGAAGTCGACAAAGTCATCGTTTGATCTGGAAATGGAATGAGACAGTTTCAGGAGCGCCCGCCCCAGCGTTGGCGGAATTCGGCGGGGGTGGCGACGGGGCCGTGGAGGGCGCCTTGTACGTGCTGGCAGCCGAGGGTGGCGAGGAAGGCGGCTTGTTCCGGGGTTTCGACGCCTTCGGCGACGATGCCGAAACCGAGGCTGGCCGCCAGTTCGATGACGGTGCGGATAATGGCTTCGTCGCTCTTGTTGCGCCCGATGCCGGTGACGAAGGAGCGGTCGATCTTGAGTTGCTGGACGGGTAATTGCTTGAGATAACTGAGCGAGGAATAGCCGGTGCCGAAATCGTCGAGGGCGAGGCTGACGCCGATCTTCTTCAGGCGATCGAGGTGGGCGCTGGCTTCGCCGACGCCCATGAGGACCGATTCGGTCAGTTCCAGCTTGAGCCGCGCCGGGTTCATGCCGGTTTCGGCCAGAATGCCGCGCAGCATGTTGTCGAATTCCGGGTGCTCAAGCTGGCGCGCGGAAACATTGACCGACACCATCGGCAGCGTGAAGCCGCTTTGCTCCCAGTCCTGCATGAGACGGCAGGTTTCGCGCAAGACCCAGACGCCGAGCGGGATGATGATGCCCGATTCTTCCGCCAGCGGGATGAAGCGGCTTGGCAGCACCAGCCCAAGTTCCGGGCTGTGCCAGCGAACCAGAACTTCGGCCCCGACCAGCCGGTCGCTGCCGACATCGACCTGGGCTTGCAGGTAGATGGCCAGTTCCTTGTTTTCCAGCGCCTGCCGCAGCAGCTTTTCGACATGGCTGCGCTCCTGCGCCCGGCGCGTCATTTCTCGCCGGTAGAAGCGGAATTGCCCGCGACCGCTGGCTTTGGCCTGATACATCGCCGTATCGGCATTGCGCATCAGTTCGACGACGCTGGCGCCGTCACGCGGCGCGAGGCAGATGCCGACCGAAGCGGTCAGGGAAAAATCGTAGCCGCCAAAGCGGAAGGGCTGGGCGAAGCTGCCGATGATCTGCCCGGCGACCATAGTCGCTTCATCCTCGCCGCCAACCTGGCCGATCAGGCAGATGAATTCGTCGCCGCCGATGCGGGAAAGCATGTCAGCCGCGGGCAACTGCCCGATCAGCCGGGCGGCGACGGCGATCAGCAGTTCGTCGCCAACGCCGTGGCCGAAGGAATCATTGACCTGCTTGAACTGGTCGAGGTCAATAAAGAGCACGGCCAGTTGCCGCCCGCCAGCGCCCAGCCCGCGCAGGCAGGCGCCGAGGTGCTCGACGAAAGAACGGCGATTGGCGAGGCCGGTCAGAGGATCGTGATAGGCGAGGTAATTGAGCTTGTCCTCGGCCTCGCGGCGTTCGGCGACTTCATCCTGCAATTCGGCATTGGCCTCCTTGAGTTCCCGTGTCCGCGCCTCGACTTCCAGTTCCAGCGTGTCGCGCGCCGCTTTCAGGCGGCCTTCCTGCTCGTTGAGGATGCGCTGGGCGCGGCGGACGAGCAGGTATTGCAGAAAAAACAGCAGGGCAAAAACGGTAAAGACGCTGATCGCCACCCACCGCTGGCTGCGCTGCAATTCCCGCATCAGGGGCGTCACGTCCTGCGCCAGCTCGAACACGCCTTCGACTTCGCCAGCCTCGTCAGAGAGCGGGAACAGGCTGACCAGCACTTGCTGTTCGGCGCTTTCGCCGTCCGCCGCAGGCTGTGTCTGCCGCTTCAAGCCGCTGCTGACGCGGCCCGCCAGCGCCATGCGAAAGTCCCGGCTGTCCTGGCGGGTTTCGCCAGCCGCCTCTGGATCGCTGTCGAACACGACCACGCCGCCGCGGTTGTAGAGGCGGACGGCAATAATCGTGGTGTTTTCCGTCAGCGCCCTAGTCTGCTGACGAAAGGCGGTCAACTTGGCCGACTGGCGCGGAGATTGGCCATCGCCGCCGGGGGCGGCAAGCAGCGATTGCCGCAGCGGCGGCTGGAGCAGCCCGGAGAGATGCCGCGCCGCCTCGATATTGTGTCTTTCGGCCATGTCGCTGATCTGCCGCTCCGCCACCTGCCGGTAGAGCGGGCCGAAGACGCCGGCGGCAAGCACGATCAGGATGAAGCTGATGGTCGAAAAATAGCGGGGCAGATTGAACATGGCGCGGCTCGCTTGTGGCAGGCTCATTCCAGTTCGCGCAGCCGGGCGATGGCTTCTTCGACCCGCCGCACGGCCATCACCGTCATGCCGGGGATGGCCTGTTTCGGCTTGTTGGCTTCGGGAATGAGGGCCTGGCTAAAGCCGAGTTTGGCGGCTTCGCGCAGGCGCTCCTGACCGCGCGGGGCGGGGCGGATTTCGCCCGCCAGGCCGATTTCGCCAAAAACGACCAATTTGGCCGGTAGCGCCCGGTTTTTGAGCGACGAGGCAATGGCGACGACAACCGCCAGATCCGCCGCCGGTTCGGCGATTTTGACGCCGCCGACGGCGTTCACAAAGACATCCTGATCGAAACAGGCGATCCCGGCGTGCCGGTGCAGTACGGCCAGCAGCATGGCGAGGCGCTGGGCGTCGAGGCCGACGGTCAGCCGCCGCGGGTTGCCGTGGGCCGTGTCGACCAGCGCCTGAATCTCGACCAGCAGCGGGCGCGTGCCTTCCTGCGTCACCATCACGCAGGAGCCGGGGACTTCCTGGCCGTGTTGCGACAAAAACAGGGCCGACGGGTTGCTGACGCCTTTGAGGCCGCTTTCGGTCATGGCGAAAACGCCCAGTTCATTGACCGCGCCGAAACGGTTTTTCACCGCCCGGACGAGGCGAAAACTCGAATGGGCGTCGCCTTCAAAGTAGAGCACGGTGTCGACCATGTGTTCGAGCACGCGCGGCCCGGCCAGCGCGCCTTCCTTGGTGACGTGGCCGACCAGCACGATGGTGACCTGGCTGGCCTTGGCCAGCCGGGTCAGTTGCGCCGCGCACTCGCGCACCTGGGCGACCGAGCCGGGGGCGCTGGAGAGTTCGTCCGACCACAGGGTCTGGATCGAGTCGATGACGGCGACTTCCGGCCGTTCGGCTTCGAGGACGGCGAGGATGCGTTCGAGGTTGATTTCAGAGAGCAGCGGCAGCTTCGCCGTCGCCAGTCCGAGGCGGCGGGCGCGCAGCGCCACCTGCTGGCCGGATTCTTCGCCGCTGACGTAGAGCACTTTATGCGCCGCCGAGAGTTTGGCCAGCGCCTGCAACAGCAAGGTGCTTTTGCCGATGCCGGGATCGCCGCCAATGAGGACGACGCCGCCCGCGACGAGGCCGCCGCCCAAGGCGCGGTCAAATTCGCCGACGCCGGTAATGATCCGCTCGAATTCCCGCGCTTCGATGTCAGAGAGCGCCTGTAGCCTGGCCCCCGGCGCCAGCGCGGCGAAGCGGTGGGCCGAAGGCTTTTCGGCCACCGCCTCAATCAGCGTGTTCCACGCGCCGCAGCCGGGGCATTGCCCCTGCCACTTGGGGCTGGCGGCGCCGCATTCGCGGCAACTGTAGATCGACTTCGGCTTTGCCATCAGCCCTCCTCGACGACGACCGGCACGCGCGGGGCGACGGCGCAGAACAGCTCGTAAGCGATAGTCCCCGCCGCCGCCGCCACCTCGTCAGCGGCGACGACGCCGCCCGCGCCGACGCCCCAGAGCGTCACCGGCGAACCGGGAACGGCGGCGGGAATGTGGGTCAGATCGCAGGCCAGCATATCCATCGAAACACGACCAACGACGCCGCTGCGCTGCCCGGCGACAGCGAGCGGCGTACCGTTCGGCGCGTGGCGCGGGTAGCCGTCGGCATAGCCGCAGGCGACGACGCCGATACGCATCCGCCGCGGCGCGGTGAACGCGCCGCCGTAGCCGACCCGCTCGCCAGCCTCGATTTCCTGCACGGCGATGATCCGGCTCTCCAGCGTCATCGCCGGACGCAAGCCGAGCGCGGCGGCGCTTTCATCGGCAAAAGGCGACGCGCCGTAAAGCATGATGCCGGGCCGCACCCAGTCGCCATGCGTAGCCGGGTAACGGAGGATGGCGGCGGAATTGGCGAGGCTGGTTGGCAATGCGCCCCTCTCCCTTGATGGGAGAGGGGCCGGGGGAGAGGGTGAAGATGCGTCGAGGCGCTCTCCCCCTCTCCCCAACCCCTCTCCCACGAGGGGAGAGGGGCTTTGGCGGGGCGAGATGATCGCCGCCATCTCCCGAAACCGCGCCAGTTGCCAATCGACGCCCCGTTCGCCATCGGCTTCGGCGAAATGCGTCATCAGCGTCACGCGGGCCGATGGCAGGCGGGCCAGCAGGGCGTGCATCCGGGGCAGGTTTTCTGCCGTGAAGCCCAAGCGGTTCATGCCGGTGTTGAGCTTGAGATAAAGGTCGAGCGGCTGTTCGTCCCGGCAACCGGCAATCAGCCATTCAAGCTGTTCAGGAGAGTGCGCGACCGGGGTCAGCCGGTATTCGCGCACAGCGTCGACATCCGCCGGGGAAAAAATGCCTTCGAGCAGCAGGATCGGCTGTCTGACGCCCTTTTCCCGCAAGGCGACGGCGTTTTCACATTCGAGCAGGGCAAAGCCGTCGGCCTCGTCGGAGAGGGCGTCGACAGCACGCCACTGGCCGTGGCCGTAAGCGTCGGCCTTGATGACGGCCCAGGCGCGGGCCGTTGGCGCGAGGCGCTTGGCGAGACGGTAATTGGCGCCGATGGCGGCGGGCGCGATGCGCACGCGCAAGGGGCGGGAAAGCGCAGAAAAACCGCTCATGAGTAAAGCTCCTTCAGCTTGCCCGCGGCAAACTGGGCAAAGGTCGCCACCAGCCGGGACTGGAAACGCTCCTCCGGGTAAATCAGGCGCGCCTCGCGCTGCAACGGCGGCGTCAGCGGCACGGCGGCCAGTTCGCCGAGCCGCAGTTCTTTGACCACGGTCACGCGCGGCACGATGGCAAAGCCCAGCCCGGTAGCGACCAGACCCTTGAGCGCCTCCGGGCTGCCCAGTTCCATTTGCGTCTTGAGTCGTTCCGGCGCGATTTTGTCGGCGGCGAACCAGGTTTCAAACAGGGTGCGGATGCCCGACCCCGGCTCGCGGGTGATGAATTCGTAATCGACAAGGAGCTTCGGCGTCACCGCCGCGAGGCTGGCCAGCGGGTAATCCGGGGCGCAGATGGCGACCAGTTCATCGCTGCCGGCGCGGCGGCTGGCCAGACCAGGCAGCGTCGGGACGACGCTGATGAAGCCGACATCGAGGCTGTGCCCGGCGACCCGGTGTTCAATCTCCGCCGAATTGGCGACGCTCAACTGCACGCGGACCTGCGGATAGAGGTCGTTGAATTCGCCAAGCACGGGCGGCAGCATGAAACCGGCAATGGATGACCCGGCCCCGACCAGCAGCGTGCCGCGCATTTCGCCCGTCATTTCGCCGAGGCGGGTTTCCAGTTCGCTGGTGATGGCGAGGATGCGCTCGGCGTAAGGCAGCATCACCTCGCCCGCCGGTGTCAGCGAGACGCCGCCGCGCCGCCGCTCGAACAGGCGCGCGCCGTATTCCGCCTCCAGTTGCTTGATCTGGAAGGTGATGGACGGCTGCGTCATGAACAACGCCTCGGCAGCGCGGGTGAAGCTCTGGTGTCTGGCGACGGCATGAAAAATCTGTAGACGCCGGTCGGCCATGCGGTTTCTCCTTGTGGTTGCGAGCGTTATTCAACCATATTCCGTCCCTGATGCCGACGGCCAGCGCAATTTTCCGGGCATGAATAGTAGAATGGATGAAGTCGTGTCTGTCCAATCTTTCCAGCGCGAGGTCATCATGGGATACGCCGCACGTCAAGCCGCGATGACGGCTGAGGAGTTTCTGGCCTGGGACGCCACCCAGACGGAACGTCACGAATTTGTGAATGGCGAAATATTCGCCATGACCGGGGCGGCAGACCGGCATGTCACCGCCAGCGGTAACGTTTACGTCGCCTTGCGCCAGCACCTCGCGGGCACGCCCTGTCGCGCCTACATGGCCGACCTGAAACTGGCCGCCGCCGATGAACAGAGTTTTTTCTACCCCGATGTGTTCGTCACCTGTAGCGAGGCCGACCGCCAGCGCCCCCTCGTCAAGCGCGAGCCGACATTGATCGTCGAAGTGCTCTCCCCGTCGACCGCCGCCTATGATCTTGGCGCCAAATTCGCCCACTACCGGCAAATCCCCACCTTGCGCGAAATCGCCTTCATCGACCTCGACGCGCGTCGCACCGATGTCTACCGCAAGGGCGCCGACGGCCTGTGGGTACTGCATTCATTCGCCGCCGACAGCGACGTGCGCTTCGCCGCCGTCGACCTCAGCCTCACCGCCGCCGCGCTCTTCGCGGAGGTCGACGACGACGCCCCCGGATCAACGCCAGCCGCCGCCGGATAGCCGGATGCGCGGAGGCCCGGACCGCGCGACCCCGGCCAGTCGTCAGCGGTACATGGCGTTACCGAGAGTCCGGCTTGCGACCGGCAAAAGCGTGGTATAACCCTCGCCCAAAGTTATAGAAAAGATCAAATCCCGCTGTGCCCTTCGGTTTCTACATCATCATGGCCGCGCAGTTTTTTTCCGCGCTGGCCGACAACGCGCTCCTCATCGTCGCCATCGCCGCCCTGCGCGATATGCAGGCGCCCGCCGAATATGAACCGCTGCTGAAAACCTTTTTCACCATCTCCTACGTCGCCCTCGCCGCTTTTGTCGGCGCTTTTGCCGACTCGATGCCCAAGGGCCGGGTCATGCTCATCAGTAATACCGTCAAGATCGGCGGCTGCGCGCTGATGTTTTTCAGCGTCCATCCGCTCATCGCCTACGCCGTCGTCGGTCTGGGCGCCGCCGCCTATTCGCCCGCCAAATACGGCATCCTCACCGAATATCTGCCGCACCGCCTGCTCGTTGTCGCCAATGGCTGGATCGAGGGCCTCACCGTCGCCGCCATTATCCTCGGCGTCGTCATCGGCGGCACGCTGATCGAACCGGGCGTCGCCGCCAGACTGCTGGCCTTCGAACTGCCGCTGCTCGACACCGCCGCTGAAGCGGCGGTCGCCCTCATCGCCCTGCTTTACGTGCTGGCCGCCATCTTCAATCTCTATGTGCCGGACACCGGCGTCCGCCACCAGCCGCTGAAAAAAAATCCGCTCTACCTGCTCCACGAATTCAATCACTGCCTGGCGCTGCTCTGGCGTGACCGCCTCGGGCAGATTTCGCTGGCCGTGACGACGCTGTTCTGGGGCGCTGGCGCGACGCTCCAATTCATCGTCATCCAGTGGGCCGCCGAGGCGCTCAATTTCGACCTGTCGCAATCGTCAATGCTGCAAGGCGTCGTCGCCATCGGCGTCGCCGTCGGCGCGGTGCTGGCCGCCCGTTTCATCACCCTGAGAAAATCGGTCCGGGTCATTCCGCTCGGCATCGTCATGGGCATCGTCGTCATGCTGATGAATCTGGCGCACCACCTGTGGCTGGCCGTGCCGCTGCTGATCCTGATCGGCGCCCTGTCCGGTTTCTTCGTCGTGCCGATGAACGCCCTCCTCCAGCATCGCGGCCACATCCTCATGGGCGCCGGTCACTCCATCGCCGTGCAGAATTTCAACGAGAACCTGTCGATTCTGGTGATGACCGGGCTGTATTACCTGATGATCCGCTACGACCTGTCGAGCCACTGGGTGCTCACCCTGTTCGGCCTTTTCGTCAGCGGCCTGATGTGCCTCATCCGCCTGCGCCACATCCACAACCAGCGCCAGCGCGACGATGTCCGCCACCTCGACGATTCACCGCTGCATTAAAACAATTCCCCCTGGGGCGAGGCCCGGCGCGGTTTGACGAAGCGCGAGCAGTCGAGTTGCGGCCAGGCCGCATTCTGGTCATCCAGACCGAGCCGCTTGCTGGCGAGGCGGAAGCGTTGTTGCAGCACGCTGGCGAACTGGCCGAGGCCGCGCATCCGGCTGGCGAAATTGCTGTCGTTGTCAGCGCCGCCGCGCATTTGCCGGAGCACGCTCATGACGTGCCCGGCCCGGCCCGGCGCGTGGCTGGCGAGCCAGTCACGAAAGAGCGGACTGAGTTCGCGCGGCAGCCGCAGCGCGGTGTAAAAGGCTTTCCTCGCCCCCGCCTCAAGCGCGGCGGCCATGATGCTTTCGAGTTCGTGGTCGTTCAGGGCGGGAATGACCGGGGCGATCGAAACGCCAACGGGAACGCCCGCGGCGGCAAGCTGGCGCACCACCGCCAGCCGCCGCGCCGGACTGGCGGCGCGCGGTTCGGAACGGCGGGCCAGTTCCGGGTCGAGCGTGCTCAGGGTGATGGCGACGTGACAGAGATTTTCCTCGGCCATCGCGGCAAGTATGTCGATGTCGCGCAGAATCAGCGCCGATTTGCTGACCGTGCCGAAAGGATGTTTGCATTCAGCCAGCGTTTCGAGAATGCCGCGGGTGATGCCGAGTTGGCGCTCGACCGGCTGCCAGGCGTCAGTATTCATGCCGAGCGCCAGCGGCGCGCAACGGTACGAGGCTTGCGTCAGTTCTTCACGCAACAGGGCGGCAGCCGCCGGTTTGTAGACAATTTTCGTTTCAAAATCGAGGCCCGGCGAAAAGCCGAGGTAAGCATGGGATGGCCGCGCGTAACAGTAAATGCAGCCATGCTCGCAGCCGCGATAGGGGTTGATGCTCTGGGCAAACGGCAGATCGGGCGAATCGTTCCGGGTGATGACGCTTTTGCTGGCATCGACGATCAGTTCCGTTTTGAGCGGCGGCAACGGTTCGGCGACATCCCAGCCATCGTCAACCCGCTCCCGCTGCCGCGCCTCGAACCGGCCCGTCATATTCAGGCCCGCGCCACGGCCCTTGCGGCCCAGGGGCGGCAGGACGATGGGCGGCGGCGGGTCGAAATCGTCCATCGCCTAAGTTAACCGGCGGCGAAGCCGTCCGGGTTGAATGTCAGGCATCATCGTACGGAAGATCATCGGGATTGACACCAACGTAATCAGGTTCTGGCATGGTATGAAGGCGTACTGCC
>JAITMS010000060.1 GCA_031277255.1 Azonexus sp. | reverse complement strand
CAGGTGCGCTTTCTGGCCAGAACCGCCCTGCTGGTGAAAGTCGTCCTCGGCCCGCAAGCCGAGCAGGACATCGAATGGGCCTTCGACGGCGCAGGCCGTCTCGTCTTGCTGCAAGCCCGCCCCTATGTGGACGCCTCAGCCCGGCGCTAAAAAACGCCGGGCAAAGCCGCATCCAGATTTTTACGCAAGCTCGCCCCGCCGCGCCAGCAGCGCGTCGAACACCGCTTCCAGTCCGGGATGGATGCCGCGCACGCCAGCCACAACCTCTGCCGCCCAGTCGAGATAGGCGCGCTTGCGTCTGGCCGACCAATGGGCGGGCGGGGCATCGAGGATGTCGCGCAGATTGCTGATTTTGTCGGCCAGTTTGACCAGTTTGGCGGGCGCGGAAAGATGCGGCGCATGTTCGATTTGCCGGGCTTTGCGGACTTTTTTCCTGAGCGATTTGTCGTCCGTCACTTCCATCACGACAGCCGCGATCTTCGGGCCGAAAGCGGCGGCGAGTTCTTCCGGCGTTGTTTTGGTGTCTTCCACGGTGTCGTGCAGCGCCGCCGCGCACAGCACGGCGATGTCGGCGACGCCGCCCTCAACGGCCAGTACCTTGATGACGGTCAGCGGATGATTGATGTAGGGCGAACCGTCAAGATCCTTGCGCCGCTGTTTGCGGTGCTTGTCGGCGGCAAAGGCCAGCGCCTGGGCAAAAAGACGGATGTTTTGTTTCATCGGCGCTTGCTCCTTTCGGGCTTACTTTGGCGCTACCGCAGCGTCAATCTGAAACACCCGGCGATCTTCCAGGCGGATGGCGGATAACTGCCCGCCCCACAGGTAGCCGGAATCGAGCGCCAGGTGGTTGGGGGTGATGTTGAGGCCGAGCGCCGACCAGTGGCCTGTCACCAGCACCGCTTCGGCGCTTTGGCGGTGGGTGAGGGCAAACCACGGCAAGCAGCCAGGCGGCGCGGTTTCTGGTCGGCCTTTGCCGGTGAAGTCCATGACGCCGTCCGGTGTGCAAAAGCGCATTCGCGTCATGGCGTTGACGATCACCCGCAGACGCGGCCAGCCGGTCAGGGTTTCCGACCAGGCCGCCGGTTCGCTGCCCCACAGGTTGTCGATGAAGTCGCGGTAATGGGCGTCTTGCAACGCGGCTTCGACTTCGCGGGCGAGTTGGCAGGCTTTGGTCACCGTCCATTGCGGCAGCAGTCCGGCGTGCACCAGGCAGTAATTGCCTTCGCTGCGGCAAAGCGATTGCTGGCGCAGCCAGTTGATGAGTTCGTCGGCATCCGGCGCGTCGAGCAGCGGCTGCAAGGTGTCTTCTTTACGGGGGCGACGGCTGTTTTCAGCGATCATCAACAGATAAAGATCGTGGTTGCCGAGCACGGTCAGCGCGGCGTCGCCGAGCGAACGGATGAAACGCAAGGTTTCCAGCGATTGCGGGCCGCGATTGACGAGGTCGCCGACCAGCCACAGCCGGTCCTGGGCCGGATCGAAGGCACAATGGTCGAGGAGACGGCGCAAGGCGTCGTAACAGCCCTGAATGTCGCCGATGGCGTAGGTGGCCATGAATGCGCCCTTAGGCCACCAGGCAGAAACCCGCCCTCTCCCCTTGTGGGAGAGGGTTGGGGAGAGGGGTGGCCGCCGCAGGCGGCTTCTGCTGGCGATTGCGGCAAGAACGCAAGTCCCGCCCCCTCTCCCCCAGCCCCTCCCCCACGCGGGGGGAGGGGAGAAAAGCAGGATGCCGGTAGGTCTTCATTCGACCGTCACCGACTTGGCGAGATTGCGCGGTTTGTCCACGTCCGTGCCTTTGACCAGGGCGGCGTGGTAGGACAGGAGTTGCAGCGGGACGACGTGGAGAATGGGCGACAGCGCGCCGTAGTGTTCGGGCAGGCGGAGGATGCTGACGCCTTCTGATTCGGGAATTTCCGAGTCGGCGTCGGCAAAAACGTAAAGTTCGCCGCCACGGGCCTGGACGACTTCAAGGTTGGATTTGAGTTTGTCGAGCAAGACATCCTTGGGGGCGACGGCGATGACCGGCATTTCCCGGTCGACCAGAGCCAGCGGGCCGTGTTTGAGTTCGCCCGCCGGGTAGGCTTCGGCGTGGATGTAGGAAATTTCCTTGAGTTTCAAGGCGCCTTCCAGGGCGATCGGGTAATGCCGCCCACGGCCGAGGAACAGGGCATGCTGCTTGCTGGCGAAGCGTTTGGCCCAGGTTTCGATGGCCGGTTCGAGTTCGAGAATGTTGTTGACCGCTACCGGCAGGTGGCGCAGTTGTTCGATAAAGGCGCTTTCCTGTTCGCTTTCAAGGCGCTGGCGCAGTTTGGCCATGACCAGGGTGAGCAGGAACAGGGCGGCCAGTTGGGTCGTAAAAGCCTTGGTCGAGGCGACGCCGATTTCCGGCCCGGCGCGGGTGATGAAGCGCAAGGCACATTCGCGGACGATGGCCGATTCCGGCACGTTGCAGATGGCCAGCGTTTTGTGCTGGCCGAGCGCCTTGGCGTGGCGCAGCGCCGCCAGCGTATCCGCCGTTTCGCCCGATTGCGAAATGGCGACGATCAACTGGCGCGGATTGGCAACCGAGGTGCGATAACGGTATTCGCTGGCGACTTCGACCGTGCATGGCACCCCGGCAATGGCTTCGAGCCAGTAGCGGGCAACGAGGCCGGAGTGGTTGCTGGTGCCGCAGGCAAGAATCAGGATGTGGTCGACATCGGCAAGCAACACGCTAGCTTCGGCGCCGAACATGCCGGGTTGTATCGTTTTGCTGCCACCGACGATTTCCAGCGTGTTGGCTAGCGCCTCGGGCTGCTCGAAAATTTCCTTCTGCATGTAGTGGCGATAAGCGCCGAGTTCAATGGCGGCAGGCGACAGTTCCGACAGGTGCACCGGGCGCTCGACCGGCGTGCCGTCGAACAGGCTGATGCGCGCGCCCGCTGGCGTCAGTTCGGCGACATCGCCGTTTTCCAGATAAATGACATCGCGCGTCACCTGCAACAGGGCGGAAGCATCCGACGCCGCATAGTTGCCGTCCGAGGTCACGCCGAGGAGCAGCGGCGAGCCTTCGCGGGCGACGACGACTTTGCCGGGCTGGCGGCTGTCGATGACGGCAATGGCGTAAGCGCCAACGAGACGGCGGCAGGCCAGGCGCACGGCGGCGAACAGGTCTGGCTCCTCTTTAAGCTGGGCGGCGATCAGATGGGCGATGCTTTCGGTATCGGTATCGGAGGTAAAGACGTAGCCCTGGGCCGTCAGTTCGGCGCGCAGGGTTGCGTAATTTTCGATAATGCCGTTGTGCACCACGGCAATGGCGCCGGAAACATGCGGGTGGGCGTTCTTTTCGCTCGGTACGCCGTGCGTCGCCCAGCGCGTGTGGGCAATGCCGGTGATGGCGCTGACAGCGGCGGCGGCGCTGCCCAACTCAGAAACGCGACCGACCGAGCGGAGGCGGCGGATGTTCTCGCCGGCGATGACGGCCAGCCCCGCCGAGTCGTAGCCGCGATATTCGAGCTTCTTCAGCCCTTCGATGAGAACGGGGACGATATTGCTGGCGGCGGCAGCGGCGACGATTCCACACATGGTTTTGGCTCTTGGCGGATTGAAGGGGATCGGCTGGCGGCTTGCCGTCAGACGCCGTAATACTCGCGGTACCAGGCGACGAAACGGCGGACGCCTTCGCTAACGGAAGTCGCCGGGACGAAGCCGACCCAGTCGTCGAGCAGCGCGGTATCGGCGTAGGTGGCTGGCACGTCGCCATCTTGCAACGGCAGCAGGCGTTTTTCCGCGGGGCGGCCAAGGGCCTGTTCAATGGCGCCGATGTAGTCGAGCAGCGATACCGGGTTGTTGTTGCCGATGTTGAACAGGCGGTAAGGCACGTTGCTCGTCGCCGGATCGGCGAGCAGCGGGTCGTAATCCGCGCGGGCCGTGGCGGTGCGGTCGAGAACGCGGATCATGCCTTCGGCGATGTCGTCGATGTAGGTGAAGTCGCGGCGCATGTCGCCGTAGTTGAAAACGTCGATCGGCCGCCCTTCGAGAATCGCCTTGGTAAACAGGAACAAGGCCATGTCCGGGCGGCCCCAGGGGCCATAAACCGTGAAGAAGCGCAGCCCCGTGGTCGGCAGGCCATAGAGATGGCTGTAGGTGTGGGCCATCAACTCGTTGGCCTTCTTGGTCGCGGCATAGAGACTGACCGGATGATCGACGCTGTCATGCTCGGAAAAAGGCATCCGCGTATTGCCGCCGTAGACGCTGGAACTGGAGGCATAGACCAGATGCGCCACCCGGTTGTGGCGGCAGCCTTCGAGAATATTGACAAAGCCAACCACATTGCTGTCGATGTAGGCGTGCGGATTTTGCAGCGAGTAACGGACGCCGGCCTGGGCGGCGAGGTGGATCACCTGGTCAAATTTCTCGCGGGCGAACAGGCTCTCCATCCCGGCCCGGTCGGCGACATCGAGCTTGACGAAGCGGAAATTGGCCTGGCCGGAGAGGCGGGCGAGGCGGCTTTCCTTTAGCTTGACATCGTAATAGTCGTTGAGATTATCCAGACCGACGACGGTATCGCCACGGGCCAGAAGGCGCAACCCGGCGGTCATGCCGATAAAACCGGCAGCGCCGGTGATGAGAATTTTCACGATAAACCCCGCAATAATGATCGCCGGATTCTATCGCACCGTCTGCCGACGTGACCGGCAGGGCCAGCGGCGGGCGGGCATTTATAATCACGGCTTCGACAAACCGTCATCTTAGCCGCCGATGCGTATCCTGACCGTGAAAACTTCCTCGCTCGGCGACGTGATTCACAACCTGCCGGTGGTCAGCGACATCCGCCGCCATTTCCCCGACGCCGTCATCGACTGGTGCGTCGAAGAAAATTTCGCCGCCATCCCGCGCCTGCATCCGGGCGTGGCGGCAGTGTTGCCGGTCGCCCTGCGGCGCTGGAAAAAGCAATTGTTTGCTCGGCAGACATGGCGGGAAGTGGCCGCCTTTCGCGCCCTAATGCGAGCGCACACTTACGACTTTGTGCTGGATACGCAAGGGCTGCTGAAAAGCGCCTTGATCGCCATGCAAGCCATCGGCCCGCGCTGCGGCTATGACGCCGCCTCGATCCGCGAGCCGCTGGCGGCGCGGTTTTATCAGCGCCACGTCGCGGTATCGAAGACGGAACACGCGGTCGTCCGCAACCGGCGGCTGGCGGCGGCGGTTTTCGGCTATACGGTCGATGAGGCGCCAGATTACGGCATTACCGCATCGCCCGCCGCCTTCCCCTGGCTGCCGCCCGCGCCTTACGCGGTGCTGCTCACCGCCACCAGCCGCGACGACAAACTGTGGCCGGAAGCGCATTGGCGGGAACTCGGCCAGCGCCTGCACGAACAAGGCTGCCACGCCGTCCTGCCCGGCGGCAGCGCCCCGGAACGCCAGCGGGCGGCGCATCTCGCCGCCGCCATCCCCGCCGCCGTCGCCGCGCCGCCGCTCGACATTCCCGCCCTGGCTGGCGTGCTGGCCGGGGCGCAGGCAGTGATCGGCGTCGATACCGGCCTCACCCACCTCGCCGCCGCCCTCAAAATCCCGACCATCGCCCTCTACACCGCCACCGCCCCCGGCCTGACCGGCGTTTTCGGCAGCGGCTTCCACCGCAACCTCGGCGGCAAGGGACAAGTGCCGCCGGTGGCGGCGGTGCTTGAGGCGTTGGGGGCGATTGGCAAGCGTAGGGCGGGTCTTGACCCGCCAATCCAACCTCAAATTGACTTCGGATCGGCGGGTCAAGACCCGCCCTACGCCGCACACTCATCACAACCCGCGCCGCTTCCCTGAATGATGCCCCGCTGGCTCTATTCCCTCCTCTGGTATCTGGCGACGCCCCTGATCGGGCTGCGTCTGTTGTGGCGGGCGCGGCGGCAAGCGGCTTACCTTCGGCATCTGGGCGAGCGTTACGGTTTTTATGGCGGGCCAAAGCCGCCATCGCCGCTGATCTGGGTTCATGCCGTGTCGGTCGGCGAGACGCGGGCGGCAGAGCCGCTGATCGAGGGCTTGCTGGCCAACTGGCCGGGGCATCATATTCTCCTCACCAGCATGACGCCGACGGGCCGCGCGGCGGGCCACGCGGTTTATGGCGAGCGGGCGGGCGGGCGGGTCACGCAAGCCTACCTGCCTTACGATTATCCGGGCGCGACGCGGCGGTTTCTGGCGCATTTTCAGCCTGCTTTTGGTGTCTTGATGGAGACGGAAATCTGGCCGAATCTGCTGGCGGCTGCTGCTGCCCGGCAGGTTCCGGTGATGCTCGCCAATGCCCGGCTGTCGGAACGTTCGGCCAAGGGTTACGGGCGGTTGCCACGGCTCGTGCGACCGGCCTTTGCGGCGCTGGCCGGGGTTGGCGCGCAGACGGCGGATGACGCCCGGCGCATCGCGGTGCTGGGCGCGGCAAGGGTTGAAGTCTGCGGCAATCTCAAGTTCGACGTGACGCCCGCCCCGGAAAAACTGGCGCTGGGCGAACAGTGGCGGGCGGCTATTCCTTCGCGCCCGGTTTTTCTCGCCGCCAGCACCCGCGACGGCGAGGAGGAATTGCTGCTCGCCGCCTGGCGCGACCAAGGACGCCAACGCGCGTCCGCCGCCCTGCTCGTTCTCGTGCCGCGCCATCCGCAGCGTTTTGCCGATGTCGCCGCCCTGCTCGACCGTCAGGGCTGGCGCTGGCAACGGCGCAGCCTGGGCCTGCCGGATGCCGCCTGCGCGGTCTGGCTGGGCGACAGCATGGGCGAAATGGCGGCTTACTACCGTCTCGCCGACCTCGCCTTTATCGGCGGCAGCCTGCTGCCGCTTGGCGGACAAAATCTGATCGAGGCGGCGGCCTGCGATTGCCCGGTGCTCATCGGGCCGCATACCTTCAATTTTGCCCAGGCGACGGCAGACGCCATCGCCGCTGGCGCGGCGCGGCGAGTGGCGGATGCGGTAACACTGGTCGAAACCGGACAGCAACTCCTCGCCGACCCCGCCCAGCTAGCCGCCATGCGCCAAGCGGCAGGCGCTTTCGCCCGCGCCCACCGCGGCGCGACGGAGCGAACGCTGGCGCTTGTTGCTCGAATCAACCGGGGTGCGCTTTAGCCTGCCTGAATCAAGTCGATGTCAGGCGTTTTATCAATGGTGAAAAGACCTAAAAACTCAGAGAATGATGGCGCTATGCGATGCCAATAAGCATCGGCCCACCAGATGATCGTTGGTTCCATGCCATCCCGGTAGTCGAAGCAAAAAGGAGCGCCATCGGCTGAAGCGGCAAAGGCAAGAATTTGTCTAAAATCAGTAATGTAAGGGATAAAACCTGGGATAGCGCAAAATGGATCAGGGGAATCATCAATATCCGCTGGAAAATCCAGCGACAGGCGATCAGATTCCCGCTCAATTTGTTCGATGCTTTCATAGACTGTCGACAGCTCGGTTTCCAAGGGATTGCCGTAAGCATCAAAAGGTTTGCGAAGTTGCCACGAACCCTGTTTGCGCCGCAAGACGCCGCGCTCAATGCAACTAACGAAGCCGCGAGGAAGAAGCAAACCTTGTATTTCCAATGTTTTATCCCTGTTTACGTCATGGGTTTGCCTGCCTACCGCTCCGCCGACGAATCAAGTAGGGTATTCAAGGCCCGCACGTCGTCGTCGCCGAGCGCGCCGATGGCGCTTTTCAGCCGCAGTTGGGCGAGCAGAGTGTCGAAGGTGGCGCGGGCGAGGTCGCGGCGGGTGATGTAGACCTGATTTTCGGCATTGAGCACGTCGATATTGATGCGCACGCCAACCTCGTAGCCGGTTTTGTTTGATTTCAGGGCTGCCTGCGAAGACATCAGGGCGACCTTGAGGGCGCGGATCTGGGCGAGGCCGCTTGAGACGCCGAGGTAATGCTGGCGGGCGGCGAGCGCCGCGCTGCGCCGGGCGGCTTCGAGCGAAGCCAGGGCCGCCGCGCGGTTGGCGCTGGCTTCGCGCTGGCGGGAGTTGATCTGGCCGCCCTGGTAAAGCGGTACGTTGAGCTGGAGGCCGATGTTGCGGGCGTCGGTTTCGAGCATGCCGAAGCCTTGGTAGAAGGATTTGCTGTAGGCGTAGTTGGCGACCAGATCGACGGTCGGATAATGCCCGGCGCGCTGGCGGTCGACTTCGCGCTCGGCAATGGCCGCTACCGCCTGCTGAATCTGCACGGCGATAGCGCCTTGTTCGGCGGCGCTGACCCATTCTTTGAGGTCGGCGGGTTGCGGCGGGCCGGGTTCGGCGTCTTTTTTCAGCGGCGCGAGCTGGCCCGGCGGCTGGCCGATGATGGCCTGGAGGGCGTTCTGTTTGGCTTCGAGATCGCTTTCGGCGGCGATTTCCTGCGCCAGGGCGAGGTCGTAGCGGGCTTGCGCCTCGTGTGTATCGGTGATGGTGGCCGCGCCGACATCGAAATTGGTTTTGGCGGCGGCCAGTTGCTGATCGATCGCTTCCTTGTTGGCGCGCACCGCGCTGAGGTTTTCCTCGGCAAACAGGAGGTCGAAATAAGCCTGGGCGACGCGCAGAATCAAATCCTGCCGAGCCTGGGCAAAATGGGCCTCGGCTTCGGCCACCTGAAATTTCGCCTGGTCGTAGGCCAGCCAGTTCTGCCAGTGGAACAGCGGTTGCGACAGGCTCAACTGGTAGCCGTGGGCATTGAAACGCTGCCGGTCGCCGCCGGGGAGGCTGCCAAAGAGGTTGCCGGGGATGTCGCCCAGCGATTGCTCGTTGTCATTCCAGTTGGTATTGGCCGAAAACGCCAGACTGGGCAGCAGACCGGCCAGACCCTGCGGCAGTTTCTCGCGCCCGGCGTCGAGCGCCGAACGGGCGGCGGCATAGACCGGGTCGTTGTCCTCGGCGGCCCGGTAGATTTGCAGCAGGTCGGCGCCGAAGGCCGGGCTGGCGAGTGCAAGGGCAAACAGACAGGCTGCCGTTCTCAATGTTGCGCCTATACCCGTTCGGGCTGAGCTTGTCGAAGCCCGCTTTCTTCATACCTTTTCTCCGCTCCGCCCTTCGACAGGCTCAGGACAGGCCCCTTCGACAGGCTCAGGGCGAACGGGGTGGTTTGCGCGCTTCGTGGTGAACTATTTTTCAGGATTTTTAGAGCGTGAAAGCGGGTTTGGCGGCGATGCCGTCAAGCGGCGGCGCAACCGTCTCGAACAGATTGACCGTGTGATAGACGCCTTCGCCGGTGCAGGTGACGAGCACGGCTTCCATCACCGGCTCGACGCCGACAATGGCGGCCAGCCGCCCGCCCAGGCGCAACTGTTTGAGCAGCGCCGGGGGGATTTCCGGCACGGAGCCGGAGACGACAATGGCGTCGTAAGGGCCGCGGGCGGCCCAACCGGCCAGGCCGTCGCCGGTTTCGACCGTGACGTTGGCGACGCCGACCGCCGCCAGATTGCGGCGGGCCTGTTCGGCCAGAGCCGGACGGTTTTCGACGCTGACCACGTGACCGGCGCGGGCGGCCAGCAGGGCGGCCATGTAGCCGCTGCCAGCGCCGATTTCCAGCACCTTGTCGGTTTTTTTCAGCCCCAGTTCCTGCAACAGCTTGGCCTCGATTTTCGGCGCCAGCATCGTCTGGCCTTCGCCGAGCGGAATTTCCATGTCGGCAAACGCCAGGTTGCGATAAACCGGCGGCGTGAAATGCTCGCGTTTGACGACGAACAGCAGGTCGAGCACCTGCGGATCGAGCACCTCCCAGGGGCGAATCTGCTGTTCGATCATGTTGAAGCGCGCTTGCTCGATGTTCATGGCAATCTCCGAAGAATGGGTCGCGGTAGCTGAATTTCGGGAAAAAAGGATTATAGCCGAGAGCTTGCGGCCTTCAGCGGCCTTCCTTGATCAGACGCCCGGCAGTCGCCTGTAGCGGGCGGGCGTTGTTTTGATAGAGGCGGGCGAAGATGTCGATCTGCTCCGCCGAAATCGCCACCGGCTGCTTCATCACCAGCCACAGCACGCCTTCGCTGCATGGCGGCGTGGTCAGCGACCCCATGTAGGCGTAGTAACTGCGCGAGACGGGCAGTAGCGCGTCGGGCTGGACGGTGATGCCGGGCGGTTCGACGCCGAGATGTTTTTCCAGCGGCAGGTAGTTCCACAGGGTCTGGATAAACGTGTTTTCCGCGCCGCGCTCAAGGAGCACGGCGATGACCACCCGTTGCCCGTCATCGGCGCGATGCCAGAGATGCGCTGACATCTCGTAGCGGCGGCCGGCGATGACTTCCTCGGCGGGATGGTGAAAGCGGATCTGCTCCAGGGCGTAGGTCTTGCCCGTCAGGGTAAAGCTGTTGGCGCCGAGAAAGACCTCAAGCGCATGACCGCTGTCGATGATGCGGAAGCCGGAAGGCTGATAGTTGAAGCGGATCGGCTCGACATCGACCTTGATGCCGTCACGGATGTCGATTGGCGACTGGCGCTGGCCGGAGCCGCAGAGGGCATTCTGCGGGTCGAGCCTGGCCCAGTTTTCCGGCCCGCCCGCGCCTTCGTAAGACCACTCGACGGGCGGTTTCTGCTTGTCGTGGCGGACGACTTCGAGCATGTAGCCGCCGCTTGCCTTTTTGGCCGGGGCGGCGGCGCGGGCGGGTGGTTTGGCGGGCGGCGGTTTGGCCGCCGCCTTGCCGCCGGATGCGGCGGCGGCAGGCTTGGGCGGCGTCGCCGTCGCCGCCCGCTCCTTTTTCAGCAGTGCCTCGTTGGCTTCGCGCAAGGCGCTGGCGGCTTCGTTGGCCTTGGCGACCAGATCGGCCTGACTGTCTTTCGGCGGTCGGCAAACTTCGCGCAGCACCTTGTCGTCGAGCGTGCCGCTGCGCACGGGTAACTCGACGCCCTTGAGCGTTTCCTGGCGGACGATGGCCTCGTCTTTCCAGAAGGTGCGCTTGAGGGTGCTGGCGTTGCGCGCCACGCAGTCGTAACGGGTGAGCACTTCAATGATCTGGTAGGCGCTGCCGGACTGCGGGTCGATCAAATCCCGGTCAAGCGCCATGCGGCTCACCGCCTCGACCATCGGGCCGCTGCGCTTGATGCTGGTGCGATCCAGTTCAATGCGCTTGCCCGGCTCGGCCGAAAGATTCTGCCAGACCGGCGCAGCGGCGGCCGTCAGGGGCAGGGCGATGAACAGGGCGGCCAGCGCCGGAAAATACCTTGGCAACATCTTTTTGATTCTATTTGAATTTGCGGCATAACCGCCTGATTTTCGCCAAATGGGCAAGGTTTTGAGCAAAAGTTCCGTTTTTTGCGGCTTTCCAGGCGATCAACCGGGTCGTTTCGGGAGTTGGCGGCGCCCAAGGATGAACTTCACGGAATCGTTTCAAGGTCGGTTTGGCGAAACTCGTTATCAGTCGCCAGTATCGGCGTCTGCTGGTATTTCGCGCAGGCATAATGCAGGCAATCCGCCAGGTTCAGCCCGTGGCGTCCGCCGCGATAGCGATGGGCGGCGGCAAGCGTGAGCCGGGTGGCGTCGGCGGCGGGCGGCAGGTCGTGGATTGCGATGTCGCGGCTGTCGAGAAAATCGCGCACCATCGGCTCGATGTCGGCAATGGGCCGGTTGAACTTGTCGGGCCGCGCCAGCGCCAGCGCCACTTCAAGCACGGCGACGGGCGAGGTGATACGCGCGTCAGCCCCATCGAGCGCAGCGGCGACCCGCCCGGCCTCTTGTTCGCCCGACAAGAGGGCGATGATGGCGGAAGCATCGACGAACATCAGCCGCCCCGTCCCGCGTCATCGCCCCACATCTCGTCAAATACCTGCCGCGGCAAAGGCTGACGCGCCGTATCGGTGAGGACGATGCCGTATTTCCGTCTGATCCGCTCTGCTGTTTCCAGCGATGATTCCGCCTCCCGCCGCCGGGCGATCGCTTCTTTCATGGCGATGGTGACGGCATCGGTAATGCCGACGCCTGCCATCTGGGCAAAACGGCGGGTGAGCGCATCGGCCTCGGGATTGTTGATATTCAGCGCCACAGCGGGCCTCCATGTAGATGGAAACGGACTCAATGTAGATTAAATCGGCTACATCGACAAGGGGGGCATTCAGACATCGAGATCAAGCAGAAGCTCGCGGAACCGGCTGTCACCGTTTCGCCGCGCATCAGAATTCGCTGTTCCAGCCTTGCCTTTCCCCTGTCTTTCCAGTAACTTGCAGCTCACTCGTTAGGGGTGCCGGCGGTCTTGACCGGCTGAGAGATACCCTTCAAACCTGATCGGGTCATGCCGTCGTAGGGAAACGAAATCTGCCGCCGCAGCCGCTCCTTGCGCATCTTGCCCGATCTTGCCCCAACCCTGCCACTACGCAAGGATGCGCCCATGAACGTCACCGAACCCTTTTTTGCCGCCAACGCCCGCGTCGACGAGGCGGCCATTTTGCCGCTGCCCAATTCGCGCAAGATTTACGTGACCGGCTCGCGGCCCGACGTGCGCGTGCCGCTGCGGGAAATCCGCCAGGCCGACACGCCGACCCAGATGGGCGGCGAGTCCAATCCGCCGGTATTCGTCTATGACTGTTCCGGCCCCTATTCCGACCCGGCGGCCCGCATCGACATCCGTTCCGGCCTGCCCGCGCTCCGCGCCGCGTGGATTGCCGAGCGCGGCGACAGCGAGGCTTTGCCCGATCTCTCCTCCGAGTTTGGCCGTCGTCGCGCCACCGATCCGGCGCTGACCGCATTGCGCTTTCCCGGCCTTGACCGTAAACCGCGCCGCGCCAAGGCGGGGCGGAACGTCTCGCAGATGCACTACGCGCGCCAGGGTGTCATCACGCCGGAAATGGAATTTGTCGCCATCCGCGAAAATCTCAATCGCGCCGCCTATGTCGAGTCGCTTCGCCGCGCCGGGCCGCAGGGGGAAAAAATGGCGGCCATGCTCAGCCGCCAGCATCCGGGTCAATGTTTTGGCGCCAGCATTCCCGACGAAATCACGCCGGAATTTGTCCGCAGCGAAATCGCCCGTGGCCGCGCCATCATTCCCAACAACATCAATCACCCGGAAAGCGAGCCGATGATTATCGGTCGCAATTTCCTCACCAAAATCAACGCCAATATCGGCAATTCGGCGCTCGGTTCCAGCATCGCCGAAGAAGTCGAGAAAATGACCTGGGCCATCCGCTGGGGCGGCGATACGGTGATGGATTTATCGACCGGCAAGAACATCCACGAAACGCGCGAATGGATTATCCGCAATTCCCCGGTGCCGATCGGCACGGTGCCGATTTATCAGGCGCTGGAAAAAGTCGGCGGCAAAGCCGAAGAACTGACCTGGGAGATTTTCCGCGACACGCTGATCGAACAAGCCGAACAAGGCGTCGATTACTTCACCATTCACGCTGGCGTGCTGCTCCGCTACATCCCGCTGACAGCGGCGCGCCTGACCGGCATCGTCAGCCGCGGCGGATCGATCATGGCCAAATGGTGCCTCGCCCACCATCGGGAAAGTTTCCTCTACACCCATTTCGCCGACATCTGCGAGATTATGAAAGCCTACGATGTCGCTTTCAGCCTCGGCGACGGCCTGCGCCCCGGCTCCATTTATGATGCCAACGACGAAGCCCAACTGGGCGAACTCAAAACCCTCGGCGAACTGACCCACATCGCCTGGCAAAACGACGTGCAGACCATCATCGAAGGCCCCGGCCACGTCCCCATGCAGCGCATCAAGGAAAACATGGATCTGCAACTCGACTACTGCCAGGAAGCGCCGTTCTACACCCTCGGCCCCTTGACCACCGACATCGCGCCGGGCTACGACCACATCACCAGCGGCATCGGCGCGGCGCTCATCGGCTGGTACGGCACGGCCATGCTCTGCTACGTCACGCCCAAGGAACACCTGGGGCTACCCGACAAAAACGATGTCAAGGAAGGCATCATCACCTACAAACTGGCCGCCCACGCCGCCGATCTGGCCAAAGGCCACCCCGGTGCGCAGATCCGCGACAACGCGCTATCCAAGGCGCGTTACGAATTCCGCTGGGAAGATCAATTCAACCTCGGCCTCGACCCCGACAAGGCGCGCCAATTCCACGACGAAACCCTGCCCAAGGAATCATCGAAAGTCGCCCATTTCTGCTCCATGTGCGGCCCGCATTTCTGTTCCATGAAAATCACCCAGGACGTGCGCGACTTCGCCGCCGCGGAAGGCATCGGCGAAAACGAGGCGCTGGATAAAGGCATGGCGGCCAAAGCCGCCGAATTTGTCCAGACCGGGGCAGAGATTTATCACAAGGTTTGAGGGGTTGACGTTCAGGTTTTGCTATGTCTTTCAAATTTGACGCAACTGAAACCGGATTTTCCGATGGTCTTGGTGGAGCCTCTAACTCTGCGGGCGCAGACGATTATCACTATATTGTGTTTGGCCGTCAGATTGATTCGCAGCACCCAGAAAATAGCGGCGCATATTTTGAATTTGATGACCAAGCCAATGGTGGTATCAATATTGTAAAGAAAATAGTTATTATTGATGATAATGTTGTATTTATGCTGATTGATTCATCAATAATCCAGGTTTTTTGTAAAACGGACAGAAATAGCTGGCAAGATTTTTTATGCGGAATAGATGAGTCGTTCGATTCAGAAATTATCCATGCCTGACAATTATTGGCGCGATGTTCCGTAAACTCAACCTGGCCGCCGGTCTCATTGGTCTTTCGCTGCTGATCATCGTTCTAGGCGGCGGCATCGGGGCGCTTATCGGCTTAGGGTATTTTGGCGAAAGTTTCGTCAAAAGTTACCCGTGGATCGAACCTATATGGGTCTTGTCAGGATGGCTTTGGATACTGGGTTGGTTCTCTGGTATCCTGATGGCTGTAGCCCGCTGTCCTCTGTTGATTCGTCGAGTCGCTACACGGCAGGATGAAAAATGGATTTTCTCCGATGCGCTGCTTGCTTTCGGACATGCCAGCATTCTGCTTGCCATGATTTCAATCGCCTTTCCGATCGACATTTTCTACTTATGCCTGATGTTGGCGGGTTTCTTTTACGCCATCGGCGTTGGCTTTTTTGGTGTTCTTGACCGTAGCAAAGGGCGCGAGCAACCGCCAGTGGGCAACTGAACAGGGCTGTTCTTTACATGAACCAGCAGAATTTACGTTCATTTACAGCCTGGCAACCCCCATTTACAGCCTGCTGGGCCATGATGCGGCCACTGCTTGCCCATTCCGGGCGGGCTGGCTCAAACAGGAGACCCCCATGAAGACAACTTCCCGTTTTTCTTTCAAACGACTTGCCGCCGTTACCGCCATTGCCCTGGCGCTGCCCTTGGGCGCCGCTGCTTTTGACGGTCGCGGCGATTGCGGCATGGCTGGCCCCGGTGTTGCCCGTTCCGGCATGGGCATGGGCGGCGGCTGGTCGCATCCCGGTCTGGCGCGTCTGGATTTGACCGAAGCGCAACGCGACCGCATTTTCGACATCCGGCACGCCCAGGCTCCGCTTCAGCGCGACAACATGAAAGCCATGATGAAAGCGCGCAGCGACTTGCGGGCGCTCGCCGCTTCGCCCGATTACAGCGAAGCCAAGGCCAAGGAACTGGCCGACGCGGTCGCCGCCGCCGCGGGCAAAATGGCGCTCGATCGCGTCAAGGCCGAGCGCCAGATTCAGGAGGTGCTGACGCCGGAGCAACGGCAGCAGTTGGCCCAGATGAAGGACGAGCGTCAGGAACGTAAAGCCAGACGCGGCGACGGCCCGCGCCGCAAGGCTGGCCAGGCAGCCCAGCCCAAACCCGGCGCCTGATCTTCCGTCGGCCCGATCCCCGCCAGCCACCGCCCTTGTCCGGGCGGTGGCTTTTTTGTCGGCTGGAGACTACCGCCGCTTCTGCGACAATGGCGGTATGTCTCAACTCGTTCCTCAGCCCGCCTGCCGTCCCGCTTGCGGCGCGTGTTGTATTGCGCCCTCGATCTCCTCGCTGAACAAAGCGGCAGGCGTACCGTGTCGGCATCTCGATGCCGCTTTGCGCTGCCGTCTGTTTGGCCTGCCGGAGCGTCCGGCCTGTTGTTCGGGGTTGAGGCCAGCCGCCGAGATGTGCGGCGATTCGCCGGAGCAGGCGCTGGCCTGGTTGTGGGCGCTGGAAATGGCGACTTCTCCGGGGACTTGTCCGGGCGGGTAAAATGTGCGCTTCGCTCCTGAAAGCGTCGGCATGGATCTGATTCTTCTCTTGAAAGCCCTCATTCTCGGCATCGTCGAGGGGCTGACCGAATTTTTGCCCATTTCGTCGACCGGCCATCTGATTTTGGCCGGTGATCTACTCAATTTCAACGACGATCGCGGCAAGTTGTTTGAAATTGTCATCCAGTCCGGGGCCATTCTCGCCGTCGTCTGGGAGTACCGGGCGCGTATCGTCCGGGTGCTGGCTGGCCTGGGTCGGGAGCGGCAGGCCAATCGCTTTGCCCTCAATCTGGTCATTGCTTTTCTGCCGCTGGCGGTGCTGGGCCTCTTGTTCAAAAAGGCGATTGAGGCCCACCTGTTCAAGCCGGTGCCGGTGGCGCTGGCCTTTATCGTCGGCGCGTTGGTCATTCTCTGGGCCGAAAAGCGCGAGCACAACATCCGCGTCGCCAGCGTCGATGACATGACGCCGCTCGACGCCTTGAAGCTTGGTCTGGCGCAGGCGGCGGCCTTGATTCCCGGCACTTCGCGCTCCGGCGCGACGATTATCGGCGGTTTGCTGTTTGGCTTGTCGCGCCAGGCGGCGACCGAGTTTTCCTTCTTTCTGGCGATTCCGACGCTGTTCGCGGCGACAGCCTACAGTCTGTACAAGGAACGCGCCCTGCTTTCGGTCGATGATCTCGGCATCTGGCTGGTTGGGTTCGTCGCCGCTTTTGTTTCGGCCTTTTTGTGCGTGCGCTGGCTGTTGCGTTATATCTCCAGCCACGATTTCACCATTTTTGCCTGGTATCGCATCGTCTTCGGCGTCGTTGTGCTGCTCACCGCGCATTTCGGCTGGGTCGAGTGGACGCCGTGATCCTTTATCTGCATGGCTTTCGTTCGTCGCCGGGGGCGTGGAAGCCGCGTCTCCTGGGCGAGGAGATGGCGCGGCGCGGCCTTGCCGCGCGCTTTCTCTGTCCGCGGCTGTCGCCGGTGCCGGACGAGGCGGTGGCCGCTGTCTCGCGGCTGATCGAAAGCTGCCTGGAGCCGCCGACGCTGGTGGGTTCTTCGCTGGGCGGCCATTACGCCAACCATCTGGCGGAAAAACATGATCTGCGCGCGGTGTTGATTAACCCGGCGGTGATTGCCCGCCTCGATGCCCGTCAATTCATCGGCGAGCACGCGCCTTTCGCTGGCGGCCCGACTTTTTGCTTTACCGCCGAGCATGTCCGCCAACTGACGGCGCAGGTCGCGCCGCCGACGCCGGAACGCTACTGGCTGCTGCTGGAGACGGGCGACGAGACGCTTGATTACCATCAGGCGCAGGATTTTTATTTCGGCTGCCGCCAGAATGTCTTTGAAGGCGGCGATCACAGCTTCACCCGGTTTCCCCGGTTGTTGCCACAACTCTTTGAATTTGCCGGGATATAATCCGCCGATGAATGTATTGTTTGAAGAAGACGGGGGCTTCAGGACCGGCGTGGTGATGGCCGACAACGAGACTTCCTTGCAGGTCGAAATGCCCTCCGGCAAGCGCAGCAAGATCAAGGCGGCGGCTGTCCTGCTGCGCTTCGACAAGCCTGCGCCGGCGGCTTTGCTCGATCAGGCGCTGCCGCTGGCTGAGGCCATCGAAGCCGATTTTCTCTGGGAATGCGCCAGCGACGGCGAATTTTCCTTTTTCGATTTCGCCCGCGATTACTATGGCCGCGACCCCGCGCCGGGCGAGGCGGCGGCGGTGTTGCTCGCCCTCCATGCTGCGCCGGTTTACTTTCACCGGAAGGGCAAGGGGCGTTTCAAGAAAGCGCCAGCCGATATTCTGGCGGCGGCGCTGGCCAGTCAGGAGAAAAAGCGCCAGCAGGCTGCTCTGATCGAGGGCTGGATTGCCGAATTGACGGCTTTCCGCCTGCCGCCGGAAATCGCCGCGCTGGCCGAGGCGCTGCTCTATGCGCCGGATCGCAACAAGCCGGAAACCAGGGCGTTTGAAGCGGCGGCGGCGGCCACCGGCCTCTCGGCGGCACAATTGCTGTTCCGCTGCGGCGCGATCAAGTCGGCCTACCATCTGCATGTCCGCCGTTTTCTGCGCGAGCAGTTTCCCAAGGGCACGGGCTTTCCCGCGATGGAGCCGCCCGCTGCGCCGGGCGATTTACCCGATGCCGGGGTACGCGCCTTTTCGATTGACGACGCGCACACTACGGAAATCGATGATGCCTTTTCGGTCGTCCGCCTGCCCGACGGCAAGGCCCGCATCGGCATCCACATCGCCGCGCCGGGGCTGGCGATCCGGCATGGCTCGCCGCTCGACGGCATCGCCCGGACGCGGCTGTCGACGGTCTATCTGCCGGGCCAGAAAATCACCATGCTGCCGGAGGCCGTGGTGCGCGACTACACCCTGGCGGGCGGCGTCGATTGTCCGGCGGTGTCGCTCTATCTGACGGTGAACGCGGCGCTGGAAATCGTCAGTCACGAATCAAGGCTGGAAATGGCGCATATCGCCGCCAACCTGCGCCATCACGACGTCGAGCCGTGGTTTAACGAAAACACGGTCGGCGGGCCATGCCCTGAGCAAACACTCCCCGACCGGCCGTTCCGGGACGAACTCCTCTACCTCTGGCGTTTTGCCAATGCCTGTGAGGCGCGGCGCGGCAAGCCCGCGGCGACGCAGGGCGTGCATGATTACGATTTCGCCATCGACGGCGACCTGGCCGACCCCGAAAGCTGCACGGTGGAGATTACCGAACGCCAACGCGGCAGCCCGCTCGACAAGCTGGTTTCTGAATTGATGATCGTCGCCAACACGACCTGGGGCGGCCTGCTGGCGGAAAAAAACATCGCCTGCCTGTACCGGGCGCAGGCGCTGGGCAAAGTCCGCATGACCACCTCACCGCAGCCGCACGAAGGGCTGGGGGTGGCGCAATACGCCTGGATGACCTCGCCGCTGCGCCGCTATTGCGATCTGCTCAACCAGTGGCAGCTCATCGCCTGCCTGAGCGGTGAGCCGCCGCCCTTTGCCCGCAAATCGGCGGAATTATTCGCCGCGCTGCGCGATTTCGAGCAAACTTACTCCGCCTACAACGATTTTCAACGCCTCATGGAACGCTACTGGTGCCTGCACTGGCTGCAACAGCGCGGAATCGGCGAAATCGACGCCACCGTGCGCCGCGAACAGGTGGTCAAACTCGACCAGCTGCCGCTGCTCGCGCGCGTGCCGTCGCTGCCCGCCGACCTGCCGCCGGGGCAGCGCGTCCGTTTGCGGGTCGAGGACATTGACTTGCTGGGGCCGGAAGTGAGTTGCCGCTTTCTGAGCCTGCTCGGCGCTCAGGGTCTGGCCGAAACCCAGGCCGCCGTTCTGGCGGAAGAAGAAGCGTGAGTACAGCCGTCGCTTTCAAGGGGCTAACATCCCCTCTGGGTCATGGCCTGTTGTGGTCGGCGGTTGCCATCTCGCTCATCATCCATGCCGTACCGCTGGCAACCACATTCACCTCGCCCGATGGCGGGCGGCCCCTGCAGGAAAAACCGCTGGACATCACGCTGGTCAATGCCAAATCGGCGTACAAGCCGACCGACGCCCAGGTTCTCGCCCAGGCCAACCTCGATGGCGGCGGCACGACCGATGACGACCGCATCGCCAAAACGCCCTTGCCGCCGACGCACCGGAAAGTCGAGGGCAACGATCTGCAAGAAATGAAGCGGCGCGTCGAAGAACTGGAAAGCGCCCAGCGCACCTTGCTCACTCAAGCCAAAAGCACCCCGGTCGACAGCAGCAAGACGACCAAGGATGAACCCGTGCCGGAGCAGCCGGTTTCCGGCGCCGATCTGCTTGAGGCGGCGCGGGCGATGACCCGCCTGGAAGCCGAAATCGCCCGGCAACAAGAGGAATACAACAAACGGCCACGCAAGAAACATATTGGTGCTCGTGCCGAGGAATACCCTCTGGCCGCCTATCTTGAAGCCTGGCGGCAGAAGATTGAGCGCATCGGCACCCTCAATTACCCGGCAGAGGCGCGCGGCAAGCTGTACGGCGCGGTCGTCATCTACGTTGAACTCAACGTTAATGACGGCAGCATTTATAGCGCCGAAATTTCCCGCTCCTCCGGCTACAAGGTGCTCGACAACGCGGCCATGCGCATTCTGCGCATGGCCGCGCCCTATGGGCCGATCCCCCGCGAACCGATGGGCCCCAATACCATCCTTGGTTTCGCCCGCACCTGGCACTTCACCCAAGGCGACGCCTTCAAGACCGGCAGCGCGCCCTGAGCCGCCATGCCTGACCGTTACGCCGTTTTCGGCAACCCCATCGCCCATTCCCGTTCGCCCGCGATTCACGCGGCCTTTGCCGCCGCCACCGGCGAAGATCTGTGTTACGAGGCGCGTTTGGCGGCGGTTGATGGCTTTGCCGCGGCGATTGCTGAATTTATCGCCGCTGGCGGTTGCGGGGCCAATGTCACGGTGCCGTTCAAGGAGGAAGCGTTTCGTTTGAGCCAGCGCCTTTCTGAGCGCGCGGCGCGGGCGGGGGCGGTCAATACGCTGACGTTCAGCAAGGGCGAAATCGCCGGTGACAATACCGATGGCGCGGGCTTGGTGCGCGACCTTGTGGACAACCTCGCTTTTCCGCTGGCCGGGCGGCGTATCTTGCTGCTCGGCGCGGGCGGCGCGGCGCGCGGCGTGGTGGTGCCGCTGCTGGCTGAAGGCCCGGCCAGTCTGGACATTGCCAATCGCAGCGCCGACAAGGCGCGACAGTTGGCGGCGGCCTGTGCCGACCTGGGTTGTGTTCAAGGCGGCAGTTTCGGCGAACTGGCCGGTAAAAGTTTCGATCTGGTCATCAACGCTACTTCAGCGAGCCTGGTCGGCGATACCCTGCCTCTGCCCGCTGGCTTGTTCGCGGCGAAGGCTTTAGCCTACGACATGATGTACGGCCAGGGGGCGACGCCTTTTCTCCAATGGGCGAAAACGGCAGGCGCGGCGCGCCAGGCCGATGGCCTCGGCATGTTGGTCGAGCAGGCGGCGGAAGCCTTTTTGCTCTGGCGCGGCCGCCGCCCGGCAACCGCCCCGGTGCTGCGCCAACTGCGGGCCGAGCTTGGCGTCAGCCGCCAGCCGACGGCATAAACATGGGTTTACGCTGGTTCAGGCGCCTGTTGTGGCTGTGTTTGGGACTCGGCTGCCTGTGGTTTCTCTGGCTGCTCGGCTGGGTGCTGTTCTGGGGCTGGGTCAATCCCGGTTCGACGCATTTCATGGAACTGCGCCTCGCCGAGTTGCGCGAGAAAAACCCCAAGGCGGCATTGCAGCAGCAATGGGTGCCTTACGCGCGGATTTCAATCCACCTCAAGCGGGCGGTGATTGCCGCCGAGGACGCCAAGTTCGTCGATCACGAGGGCTTTGACTGGGACGGCATCCAGAAGGCCATCGAAAAGAACGAAAAGAAAGGCCGTTTCGTCGCGGGCGGCTCGACCATCAGCCAGCAACTGGCGAAAAACCTCTTTCTTTCGCCAAGCAAGAATTTCTGGCGCAAAGGCAACGAGGTCGTCATCACGCTCCTGCTCGAACAGTTGTGGAGCAAGGAGCGCATTTTTGAGGTTTATCTCAACGTCATCGAATGGGGCAACGGCATTTTTGGGGCCGAGGCGGCGGCCCGTCATTACTATGGCATCAGCGCCGCCCGCCTTGGGCCGGAGCAGGCGGCGCGGCTGGCCGGCATGGTGCCCAATCCGCGTTTTTACGACAAAAACCGCAACGCGCCGGGCCTCATGCGTAAAACGGCGATCATTCTGGGGCGGATGCCGAGCGCCGAAATTCCCTGAAACAGGCTTCCGATGGTCAGCGGAAAAGGCCGTTGGCGCGTTCTTCCTGTCACAATCCGGTAAGCTGCCGGTGCTAAAATCCCTAAAATTTTGCGGCGCTGCACCATGAGCGAAGAAACCCAGTTGGCCGACACGGAAGATTTGCAGGAGCGCCTCGCCGAGGTGCAGACCCTGCTCGTCCGGCATAAACTGGTCGAGGAACTGGCCTTGCCGCACGATCAGGAAGAACCGGACAACATCCCGGTCGTCGACGTCGATCAGCAGCATCTGGAGGAGTTGCGCAAAAAACTCGAACCGATGCACCCGGCGGACATCGCCTACATCCTCGAAGCCCTGCCGCTCGATGAGCGCCTGATTGCCTGGACGCTGGTCAAAGCCGAGCACGAGGGCGAAATCCTGCTCGAAGTCTCGGATGCCGTCCGCGAAAGCCTGATCGAGTCGATGGCCCGGAACGAGCTGGTGGCCGCCGCCGAAACGCTGGACGCCGACGAACTGGCCGACCTTGCCCCCGACCTGCCGAGCGGCGTCATCGACGACGTTTTCCGCAGCCTCTCGGTCGAAGAACGCGAGCAGTTGCGGGCGGCCATGTCTTACCCGGAAGATTCCGCCGGTTCGATCATGGACTTCGACCTCGTCACCGTGCGCGAGGATGTCACCCTCGAAGTGGTGCTCCGCTACCTGCGCCTGTTTGATGAACTGCCCGACCACACCGACCAGCTTTTTGTCGTCGACCGCAACGAATACCTGAAGGGCGTGCTGCCGCTCAACCTCTTGCTGGTCAATGATGTCGAGGTCGAAGTCGGTGCGTTGATGCGCACCGATTTTGTCAAACTGGAGCCGGACGATCTGGCCGAAGAAGCGGCCAAGGCGTTCGAGCGTTACGATCTGGTTTCGGCCCCGGTGGTCGATGAGGATGGCAAACTGGTCGGCCGCGTCACCGTCAATGAAGTGGTCGATTACATCCGCGAAGAAGCCGATCAGGAACAACTGGCCCAGGCCGGCCTGAAGGAAGAAGAAGACATTTTCGCCTCGGTCTGGGATTCGGTGAAAAACCGCTGGGCCTGGCTGGCGATCAACCTCGTCACCGCCTTCATCGCCTCGCGGGTCATCGGCGCTTTTGAAGGCTCCATCGAAAAACTGGTGGCGCTGGCCGCGCTCATGCCCATCGTTGCCGGTATCGGCGGCAATTCCGGCAACCAGACCATCACCATGATCGTCCGCGCCATCGCCATGGGCCAGGTTCAGCCCGACGCCATGCGGCGGCTGTTGAAGAAGGAACTCGGCGTCGCCACCATCAACGGCCTTCTCTGGGGCGGCCTCCTCGGCGTGGCGGCGTGGTGGCTCTACAAAAGCGTTGCCCTCGGCGCGGTGATGACGGCGGCCATGACCCTCAACTTGCTGCTCGCCGCCTCGGCAGGCGTCGGCATCCCCCTGCTGCGCCAGAAATTCGGCGCCGATCCGGCGCTCGGCAGTTCGGTGCTGATTACCGCCCTGACCGACTCCGGCGGATTTTTCATTTTTCTTGGCTTGGCGACCCTGTTCCTGATATAGGAGAAAGCGGCGGCCAAGACCACGGCGATGTCGCTGTGATTCTTTCGTCATCGAGAGCGGCCAGAACGATCGCCAGAGAATCGGCGGGCATTGGCCGCCCCAGGTAAAAGCCCTGACCCTCGTCGCATTCCCAGTTGGCGAGCAAGCCCCAGGAGGCTTTGCTCTCGATGCCTTCGGCGATCATATGCTATAGAATTAAAATTAAGGATAGAAACCTAATTCCAACGCGTACTGCGGCGTTATCTTTCGGAGCTATGAAAATGGTAAGAGTGCTGAATGTTACGGTAACTGGTGGCGGGCCAGTTGGACTTGCCTTTGCTCTCAAACTTAGGGAACTGCTGGGAGATGCCGTAAGCATAAGAATTTTCGACGGCCGTTGGATGGAGACAAACCTAGGCGTCGTCTGGAAGGGGGAAAATGAAGGTAATACACGGAGACAGAATGTCGTAACGATCCAGAGTCGCCAATACTCGCAACTCCCAAAAGCTGTTCAGAACGCTTTGTTCCAAACAGGGCATTTTACCGAGATGTGGCCAACAGGTTGGGACTCCCCAACTGAACTGGGGCGTCCCCGCAATATGCGTATTATGCACATTGAGGATCAATTGCTTCAGTTGGCCAATGAAGACCATCGTATACAGTTGATCGCTCAAAACTTTTCACCAAAAGATAACGATATAAGTAGCCAACACGTTCTGGCAATTTGCGAAGGAGCCTCCTCCTCAACACGTGAGTATTTCAGTAATAAGTTCGGCCAACCAGACAAAAAAATATATTCTCTTGAGAATCATGGCGATAATAAAGACCCACTACAGGATATGGTTCTTGGGCTGCTCGTAAAATCGAATTTGCCGGACTCGGTTGCTGTTGCGCTCACGATTGGCCAGAACCGATTTCTACTCAATTCATTAAACGGCGATGGCGTCCTCAATATGCGCCTGTACCCGGATGAAGTCACTGAAGTGGTTGGTGTAAGTTTAACAAAAGGACCGCTTGAGGCATGCATCCAATCAGGGTCTTGTATGATGCAAAGAGAAAAATATGGTAAGGGTATATATTATTGTCCGACGCACCACACGTATTTTAAGCCTGCACTTGAACCCAATACGTCACCACTTTGGCTGCGTATTTTAGATGGATTAAGGCTTTTTGGCATCGCCGAGCAGGATCTACGAGGTATTACGATATTTCGAATTTCTATGATTCAACGCCCCCGCTTCTGCGCTGAAATTATGCCCCCTAACGACAGTTCTCCGGGTGTTTATGGATGCCTACTCGGCGACGCAGCAAATGCAATTCATTTCTGGCCAGGGCGAGGCTTAAACAGCGGATTTGCATCCGCATTTTCACTTGCTTATTGCTTATACAACGAGTGGGATCGTGGCATCCTGCGTGATGCCAGCTTTATGCGGCATGAGGCCATGATGGCTATGCTACAGTATCGGCACAAGACGCGGGCTTGGCGAGCTATGACTGCCGTTGATTCTGCGGGGAATACTGAAGCCATCAAAGACATCATTGCTCGTAGCTATACGACACCAAGCGATATAAATATTAACTACATGGAAAAATTGCTTGAGCGGCTTACTTCAGTCACACAGAGATTGAAGGGGCGCCTAAATCATTTGCCTGAAAGGTCTGATTTTGAAAGTCTTTTGTCTAAATTGACCGAACGACATGCCTTGCGGGTGCTATATGAAAGTGGGGCTTGGGACACGCGCAAAATGGGCGGAGACGAAGCTGATCCTGGATTGCTCCTCAGGCCAACTAGGTATGCTGGCATGTCATGTTCAATTTTGCCACAGATGCAACTTGACCTTCAAGATAACCAGCATAGCCTCTAGTTCTGTCGTTATTTAAAATATCTTGCTCATTATCACGGTTAACAGCGTTATTGAATTGGCAACGAAGAATCAAATATATCCGCCTCGTCATTGCGAGCTGCAAGCGAAGCAATCCAGGCAGCCGCTTGGATTGCTTCGCTTGCAGCTCGCAATGACGGATCGGGTTTTCAATAGCCAATTGCCGGGTCAATAGATGTCTGGAAAAACTAAACCTTCGGCGTCAGCAGCTTGAGGCCGACGATGCCGACGACGATCAGGCCGATGCTGATGAGCCGCGCCGTCTCCTTCGATTCGCCGAATAGCGCGATGCCGAGTACGGCGGCGCCGACGGCGCCGATGCCGGTCCACACCGCATAGGCCGTCCCCAGCGGCAAGGCTTTCAGCGACCAGCCGAGGAGCGCGACGCTGGCGACCATCAGGCCGAGCGTCCAGAGGCTTGGCCCCAGGCGCGAGAAGCCAGCGGAATATTTGAGGCCGATCACCCAGCCGACTTCGCATAAACCGGCGGCGAACAAAATGAGCCAGGCTTGGCCGGTCGTCATTTCAGGCCCGCAAAATAGTGGTCGGCGGCGGCAACCGTCGCGGCAATATCGGCCTCGCTGTGGGCGGCGGAGACAAAACCGGCCTCGAAGGCCGAGGGCGCGAAGTAGTGACCGGCGTCGAGCATGGCGTGGAAAAAGCGGTTAAAGGCATCTTTGTCGCAGGCCAGCACCTCGTCGTAAGTGCCGGGGCAGCGTTCGGCAAAATAGAGGCCGAACATGCCGCCGACGTTCTGGGCCGCGAAGCCGACGCCATGCCGTTGGGCGGCGGCGGCGAGGCCGTCGCACAGCGCCTGGGTCCTGGCGGTGAGTGACGCATAAAAACCGGGCGCTTGAATCAGTTTGAGCGTCGCCAGCCCCGCCGCCGTGGCGACCGGGTTGCCGGAAAGCGTACCGGCCTGATAGACCGGGCCGAGCGGGGCGATCTTTTCCATGATCTCGCGCCTGCCGCCAAAAGCGCCGAGCGGCATACCGCCGCCGATGACCTTGCCGAAGGTCGACAGATCCGGGGTGATGCCGTACAGCCCCTGGGCGCTGCTTAAAGCCACGCGAAAGCCGGTCATCACTTCGTCAAAAATGAGCACCGCGCCGTGCTGTGCGGTGAGTTGGCGCATGGCCTTCAAAAATTCCGCCGTCGGCGCGATCAGGTTCATATTGCCGACGACCGGCTCGACGATGACGGCGGCGATCTGGTCGCCGTGTTGGGCAAAAGCCTCGGCCAGTTGCTGCGGGTCGTTATAGGCCAGCACCAGCGTATGTTTGGCAAGATCGGCGGGAACGCCGCTGGAAGAAGGGTTGCCGAAAGTCAGCAGACCGGAGCCAGCCTTGACCAGCAGGCTGTCGGAATGACCGTGATAGCAGCCTTCAAACTTGATGAGGAGGTCGCGCCTGGTGTGGCCGCGCGCCAGCCGGATGGCGCTCATGGTCGCTTCGGTGCCGGAGGAGACGAGGCGCACCATGTCCATCGACGGCACCAGTCGGCAGAGCAGATCGGCCATCTCGACTTCTTTTTCGGTCGGCGCGCCAAAAGAAAGACCATCGGTGACGGCGGCATGAACGGCGGTGATGACATCCGGGTGGGCGTGGCCGAGAATCAGCGGCCCCCAGGAGCCGACGTAATCGGTGTACCACTTGCCATCGGCATCCTGCGCCCGGCTGCCTTGGCCTTTTGCGAAAAACAGCGGGGTGCCGCCGACGGAGCGAAAAGCGCGTACCGGCGAATTGACGCCGCCGGGAATGTGCCGCTGGGCGCGTTCGAACAGTTGCTGGTTACGGGAAGTCATGGGCATCGTCCTCGAAAAGCGGGGTTAGACAAAAAGGCGTTGATATTGCGCCGCGCGGGCGGCGATGTCGGGCGCGGCGAACAGGTCGCTGACAACGGCCAGTAACTTGGCGCCAGCGGCCAGTACGGCGGGCGCGCGGTCGCTGGTGATGCCGCCGATGGCGCAGCAGGGCGCTGGCAATTGGCGGCGGGCGCGCTCAAACAAGGCGAGCGGGGCGAGCGCCGCCTGCGGCTTGGTCGGCGACGGGAAAACCGCGCCGAAAGCCACATAGTCGGCTCCTGCGGCGACCGCCGTTTGGGCGGCGGCAAAATCGGCATAGCAGGAAGCGCCGAGCAGCCGCGCCGGGCCGAGCCGGGCGCGGGCGGCGGCGAGATCGCCATCGGTCGCGCCGAGGTGAACACCGTCGGCCTCGACCCGCAGGGCGAGCGCCAGATCATCGTTGATGATGAGTTTTGTCTCGTAGCGCCGGGTCAAGGCGCGCAGCGCGTGGGCGCGGGCGAGACGTTCGGCCTCCGGGCTGCTTTTGTCGCGGAATTGCAACAAACGGCAGCCGCCCGCCAGCGCCGCTTCGACATCGGCCAGCAGCGCCGCCGTGTCAGCGGTTTCCGGCGTGATGGCGTAAAGGCCGCGCAATGGGCGACGCTCAGTGCTCACGCCGGCCTCGCCAGGGCAAAAAAGCGATTGGGAATCCATTGCCCCTTGCCGCCGCGAAAACCGTGGGCAAGCGTCTGCCAAGTGTACTGCTGGGCATCGCCGACGGCTTTTTCGATCGCCGCGCCGCTCGCCAGACCGGCGGCAATGGCGGCGGCCAGCGTGCAGCCGGAGCCGTGGTAGCTGCCCGGCAGACGCTGCCAGCGGTCGGCGCGGATGACGCCAGCCGGGCCGTACAGGGTATTGACGACTTCCGGCGTGTCGTCGTCGGCGCCGGTCAGCAGCACATGGCTTGCGCCCATTCCGATCAGGCGTTGGGCGCAGATGGCGAGCGGCAGTTCGCCCGTATCACCGTCCTGTTTCGCCAGCCGCCGCGCTTCCGCCGTATTGGGCGTGAGCAGCGTCGTCCGTGGCAACAGCGCCGCGCCAATGGCCTCGATAAGGGCCTCGTCGGCCAGTATGTCGCCGCGCCCGGAAGCCAGCACCGGATCGAGCACCAGCGGGATCTCCGGGTAATCGGCAAGGATGTTCGCCACCGCCCGCGCATTGTCGGCGCTGCCCAGAAGGCCGACCTTGAAAGCCGCCACCGGCATGTCGTTGAGCAGAACGCGGGCCTGCTGCTCAAGCAGTTCGGCGGCGACCGGGCGCACACTGGTGACGCCGACCGTATCCTGCGCCGTCAGCGCCGTGATCACGGTCAGCGGATGGCAGCCGAGACTGGCGAGGGTCAGCAGATCGGCCTGTATTCCCGCGCCGGAAGAAGGGTCACTAGCGGCAAAGCTGAGCACCTGGGGCCATCCGGGCAGTGGCAGGGGGTCATTCATGGACAGGAGCGCCCTTGGCGAAAGCAGGGGGGATTGAGTAAAATAGCGGGGATTCTAGCCGAATCCGGCAACAGCCGATGCTTGGCGGCGAAATCGGGCGGCGAAATTGCTCGACTTTGACAATTTTAGTAGTAGTATGACCCAGTAATGGGTTAAAGGGCCTGAAAGGCCAAGGAATACAAAAATTGGTTGATCTGTCAAAACCTTTGCGCGGCATCCGGGTCATGGTGATTGATGACAGCAACACGATCCGGCGCAGCGCCGAGATATTTCTCGTCCAGGCTGGCTGCGAAGTCGTTCTTGCCGAGGATGGCTTTGATGCGCTGGCCAAGATCGCCGATTTGCAGCCAAGTGTGATTTTCTGTGACATTATGATGCCACGTCTGGATGGTTACCAAACCTGCGCGCTGATTAAAAAGAATCCCCGCTTCAAATCGACGCCAGTCATCATGTTGTCTTCCAAGGACGGTCTGTTCGACCGCGCTCGTGGTCGCATGGTTGGCTCTGACCAGTATTTGACCAAGCCCTTCACCAAGGAAAGTCTGCTGCAAACCGTTGCGGCCTTTGCCCGCCCGGTCGAAACTTCAAGTTCGTAGTTTTTGGAGCACCGCATGCCTGTCAAGAACATCCTGGTAGTTGACGATTCCGCGACCGAGCGATTTTTTGCCACCGATTTGCTGACCAAGGCCGGTTATCACGTCAGCACCGCCGAAAGCGGCGAAGAAGGCATCGCCAAGGCCAAGGCCGACAAGCCCGACCTGATTCTCATGGATGTCGTGATGCCCGGTCTCAACGGCTACCAGGCGACACGCACGCTGACCCGCAGCCCGGAAACCAAAAATATCCCGGTCATCGTCTGCACGTCAAAGGGGGAGGAAACGGATAGAGTCTGGGGATTGCGTCAGGGGGCGGTGGATTATCTGGTCAAACCGCTGACGCCGGAAATCTTGCTTGAGCGCATTGCCGCGCTGCCCTGAGTCGAGAAACATGGCCAGAAAAAAAACCAGCCTTCGTGATTTTCAGGAATACCTCGCGGCGCGTCTGAGCGATGCCGCAAGTGGGCGGGGCGCGACTTCCTGGCTCGGCATCGAGGCCGGCGGCGAGGACTGGCTGGTCGATTTGTCGGACGGCGGCGAGATCGTCCAGGCGCCGCAGTTGGCGCCGGTACCGCTGACCCGTCCGTGGTTTGCCGGGATTGCCAACATTCGCGGCAATCTGTACGCGGTGACCGATTTCTCATCGTTTCGCGGCGCTGCGCCGACGCCCCGCAACAGCAGCACACGCTTGCTGCTCATTGGCGCCCGGCACGGTTCGAACGCCGCCCTTCTGGTTTCGCGCATGCTTGGCCTGAAAAATCCGGGCGATTTCGTCGCCGAGCCGCCGCAGGAGGAAGATCCGGCGTGGTGTGAACAACGTTATCTGGATGTCCAGAACAAGGCATGGCGCAAGTTGTCGGTGCGGGAGCTACTGGCCGATCAGGAATTCATGAATATCGGGGTCTGACCGGGATTGTTTTGTCCGGCGCCTACTTTGGAGGATCAGCATGGCTTTCAGTTTCAAACTTCCCGGACTTGGCGGTCGCAAGGCGACCACGGGGCCGGTCACAGTTTCCACCGAGATGCCTGTCGAGGCCGCCGCCAAACAGGCAACGCCCGGTTTTGCGGCGGGGCAGTCGGTTGTCCAGCGGATGAAGGCCTTGGGCGTGCTTTTCGCCATCCTGATGGCGATGAGCGCCGTTCTGGTCATCTGGGGCAACAATCAGGGATCCAACAGCGCCGCTTACATTGCCGCCGCTGGTGAGATGCGCATGTTGTCGCAGCGCATCGCCAAGGCGTCGATCCTGGCCCTGCAAGGCAATGCTGGCGCCTTCACGCAATTGAAGGAATCGCATGAAACCTTCTCGCAACTACTGGATCGGGTCAATCTCGGCGGCGAGGTGAGCGGCGTCAATGTGCCCGCTTCGCCGAGCGCCGTGCGCACGCAGTTGGAGACTCTGAGCGAGCGGTGGACGGCGACGGAAAAAGATGTTCGGGTCGTGATCGGCGAAGAAGCCAATCTGGTTGCCTTGGGCAAGAACGTGGCGACGATTGATGAGCGCAATGCCGAAATGCTTGATCTGACCGAGCAACTGACAGCCCTCAAACTACAGGGCAATGCCTCGGCGCGCGAAATCGCCGTGATCGGTCAGTTGACGATGCTGACCCAGCGCATCGCCAAGAACGCTTCGGCCTTGCGCGTCGGCGACGAGATCAATCCGGAAGTCGCCTTCCTGCTTGGCAAGGACACCAATACCTTCCGCGATGTCCTGCAAGGACTGCTGCACAGCGATAGCGACAGCCGCGACAAGCTGGGGCAGCTGGACAGGTCGTTCAAGAGCTATCAGGAAGCCGTGGCTGGAATTCTCAGCAGCATGCAGCCGCTGGTTGTGGCCAAGCAGGCCGGGGCGCAGGTTTTCCGCGACAGTGACAACCTCCTCATGGCAACCGACGATCTGGCGCTTGGTTACGAGAAACACCTGTCTTCGCAAAAGCTCTTCATCATTCTGCTGGTCGTTCTCGTTCTGGCCGCGCTGGGCACGCTCGGCCAACTGGTCCGGGTTTACCTTGAGGACACGCGCCGCCAGACGATCGAAACCGACCGTCAGCGCCATAGCTCGGAATTGATCAACCGGGAAAACCAGGACGCCATTCTGCGTCTGATGAACGAACTGGGCGATCTCGCCGACGGCGACCTGACGGTGACGGCCACCGTCAGCGAAAACATCACCGGCGCCATTGCCGACTCAATCAACTACACCATCGAAGAACTGCGCGTACTGGTCGGTCGCATCAACGACGCCGCCACCCGGGTGACGATGGCAACCGAAATCGCCCGCCAGACCTCGACCGAACTGCTTGACGCCGCCGAGCGGCAATCCAGCGAAATTCAGGAAGCCGGTCAATCGGTTCTCGACATGGCGCAGTCGATGAGCCAGGTCTCCGACAACGCCATGCAGTCGGCGCAGGTCGCCCGGCAGTCGCTGCAAGCCGCCGAGAAAGGCACGCAGGCGGTGCAGGACTCGATCAAAGGCATGAACGAAATCCGCAACCGGATTCAGGAAACCTCGAAGCGGATCAAGCGCCTGGGCGAAAGCTCGCAGGAAATCGGCGAAATCGTCGAACTGATCTCCGACATTACCGAACAAACCAACGTACTGGCCCTGAACGCCGCCATCCAGGCCGCCTCCGCCGGTGACGCCGGGCGTGGCTTCACGGTCGTCGCCGAAGAAGTGCAGCGCCTCGCCGAACGTTCGGCTGAGGCGACCAAACAGATCGCGGCTATCGTCAAGACCATTCAGACTGATACCCAGGACGCCGTCTCGGCTATGGAGCAATCGACCCAGGACGTGGTCGAGGGCGCCAAGCTCTCCGACGCCGCTGGTCAAGCCCTGTTTGAGATCGGTGACGTGTCGCGCAATCTTGCCAACCTGATCGAGGGCATTTCTTCCTCAACCCAGAGCCAGGCCGACTCGGCGACCGACATTGCCCGTCTGATGCAGGACATTCTGCATGTGACCGAGCAGACGACAGCAGGTACCCAGCGCACGGCCCAGGCGGTTGACGAACTGAACGCCCTGGCCTCCGAACTCAAGGGTTCGGTCGCTGGCTTCAAGGTCGACTGACACAAGCAACGCGAGAGACTATGAACGCGGCGACGGCATTTGATTTAGGCCCACTGACCTGGGTCAAGGGCGAGATTGATCTGGCCTTGCAGCGGGCAATCGAGGCGCTTGCCCAATATACGGCGGGCGGTGACGTGACGCCGCTGAAGTTCTGCCATACCCATGTCCATCAGGTGTATGGCGCGCTCTCCATCGTCGGCCTCGATGGCGTCACGCAGGTCGTCGAGTCAGTCGAAACCCTGCTCCGGGCCTATGAAGAAGAACAACAGCCGGTCGCCAAAGCCGGGCTGGCGGCGGTTGCTCAGGCGCTGGCCGACATTCGCCAATATCTCAACGACTTGATGGTCGGCGACCCCAACCAGCCCTTGCGCCTTCTGGCTTCTTACGAGGCTCTGGCCCAGGCCAGGGGAATCACAGTTACCCATGCCGCCGATCTGTTTTATCCCGACCTCTCCCTGCGTCCGCCAAAACGGCCAGCGCCAGCGGCGCTTGGCGCCGACGAGGCAAAAGCGGCGCTGAAAATCGCCCGCAACGCCTACCAGAAGGGCTTGCTCAAATGGCTGCGTAGCCCGGCCGGCAGCCATGCCGGGCTGCCGATGATGCGCACGGCGCTGGTCAGTATCGAAGCGCAGCAGGCCAGTCCGGCAACCCGGACTTTCTGGTGGGTCATCCTGGCTTTTCTCGATACGCTTGAAAACCCCGACTTGCGGAGCGATGTTGCCGCCCGTTACCTGTGTTCCCGCATCGACGCCCAGATCCGCCGTCTGCTCGACGGTTCGACCAATGTCGCTGAACGCGTCATGCGCGAAGCCTTGTATTACATTGCCCGCACGCCCGCCGAGCAGTCGCCTCAGGTCGCCGCCGTGCAGGAAACTTTCGATTTGTCGGCCCTCATTCCGCCAGCCCCGGCAGCCGCTGTTCCAGCGCCGCAGGAAATGGCCCTGCGCAAGCTGCGCGACGGCCTGGCGGTGCTTGAGGAATCCTGGAACAAATTCTGTAGCGGTAGCGCCAGCAGCCTCGCGAGCTTTGCCGACCATGCCCGCCTGTGCGCCGTCCTCAGTGACGAGGTCGGCCACACCGACCTCAAACGTCTGGGCCAGGGAATCGCCGCGGTCGCCAGTTGGCTGACCGAAGAACCTGGGCGCTATAACGACACGGTGGCGATGGAAGTCGCCACCGCCATCCTGCTCCTGCAGAACGCTCAGGAGGGCTTCAAACGTCTCGGCACCGATTTCGCCCAGCAGGTCGACCTCATGGTCGCCCGCCTCTATGCCTGCATCGCGGGTAAACCGACGGCGGCTGACGCCGGGATTCCCCTGCTTGACGAAATGACGCGTAAGGCCCAGGAAAAATTGCTGATCAGCCAGGTCGGGCGCGAAATCCAGAACAACCTGGCGCAGATTGAGCAGGCGCTTGACGCCTTCTTCCGCGACCCGGCCAAACCCCACGATCTGGGGGCGCTCGACGCGCCACTCAAGCAGATTGGCGGGGCGCTCGCCATGCTTGGCCACTTCGGCGCGGTGACCAACCTCAATGTGTGCGGCGAACGTATCCGCCAGTTTGCAGAGGCCGATTACCAGCCGCTGATCGAAGATTTCGAATGGGTCGCCAATCAACTGTCGCAACTCGGTTTCTTCGTCGATGCCCTGCAAAATGGCGAAACCGATTTTGCCGCCTTCATCCGCCGCCTCAACGGCGAAGATGAAGCCGTCGGCGCGCGCGCCGACCAAGACGAAGAGATTGTCCCGACGCCAACCGTCGAAGCCCAGCTCGCGCAGCAGGCGCGGGACACGCGGGTGCTGGCCGACGCGCTGCGTGAAGCGCCGCAGGATCAACGCCTGCATCAAGAAATCCGCAGCAATCTGGAAGCCATCCAGAAAGACGCCGATCTGGTCGCCGATCATCGCCTGGGCGAGTCGGCCAAAACGGCGCTCAAGGCGCTGGAGGCCGGGGTCACCGCCGATGCCGCCCTCTCCAGTCTCGCCCCGACTGGCGGCGAAGCGCCGAAACCCTCGGCGGCGACGCTGCAACTGGCCGATTCGAGCCACGAAGAAATCGACGCCGAGCTACTCGCCATCTTCCTCGAAGAAGCGGTCGAGGTTCTGGCGACCCTGGCCGGGCAACTCGATCTGCTGCGCCGCCAGCCGGACGACCATGAGGCGCTGACGACCATCCGCCGCGCCACGCATACTTTGAAGGGCAGTGGCCGCATGGTTGGCCTCACCGATTTCGGCGAAACAGCTTGGGAACTGGAACAGACCCTCAACCTCTGGCTGCGCCAGGAACAGCGGTCAACGCCGGAACTGCTGCAAATGATCGGCGACGCCCATACGCTGTTCGGCGATTGGGTGAGTCATCTTGGCACTGGCGACAACGTCGTTCCCGACGCCACGGCGCTGATTGCCCTGGCCCGCCGCCTGCGCGGCGCCTCCAGCGCCCCGGCGGCGGTCGCCCCGACGCCAGCAACGCCAGCGCCTGAACCAGAAGCGCCCGCGCCGGAGAGCGAATCGCCAATACTTGAGCCGCCGACGCTCGATCTGCCCGATTTGAATGAGGCTGCGCCCGCCGCCGTCGAGTCGGAGCCGAAACCCGAATCAGCGCCGGAGCCGGAATCAGAGCCGGAATCTGAACCCGAACCTGAGCCAACAGCGGAATCGCCAGCCGCGCCGTCGCCCCTCTACGGCATTTTTGTTAATGAAGCGCGCGGTTATCTCCAGACGCTGATCGACAGCCAAGCGGCCCTCAAGGCCAACCCGGCGGCAGCGACGACCTTCGAAACAACCCGGGCGGCCCATACGCTGGCCAGCATCGCTGGCACCGTGAACCTCATGCCCTTGCACCATCTGGCGCGCGCTCTGGAACACGCCCTGTTGCGCCGCGAGCACGCGACTCAGCCGAATAACGCCGCAGCGATTGAAACCGTGCAGCAGGCCATTTCGACGCTCGAATCCATGTTCGCCGGTCTGGCCTTGCAGCAAGCGCCGGACGAGGAGCCGCGCCTGATCGCCCTCCTCGATGATATTTTCCATGCCTCGCCAATTGAAGTCATCGAGGCCGCCCCGCCGCCTGCTGCGGCTGCCGAGACGGCTGTCGAAGCGCCGATTCAGCACACCACGGCGGCGCTGCCCAGTCTGAATGACGAACTGGACGAGCAACTGTTGCCGATCTTCCTTGAAGAAGCCGTCGACCAGTTGCGCGAACTGACCGAACAACTGCGCGCCTGGCGCGGTGCGCCCGCCGATGACGCGCCGCCGCACGCCATCGCGCGTCTCCTGCATACCTTCAAGGGCAACGCCCGCATGGCCGGGGCGCTCAATCTCGGCGAAGTCACCCACCAACTGGAAACGCGGGTGGACGAAGCGATGCGCGCGGGCGAGGCCAGCGCCGCCATGATCGACGAAATCGAGAGCGGCTGCGATACCCTGGCGCTGGCCGTCGAACATCTACGCGCCGGGCCGCCGGTCGAGGAAGCCGCCGCGCCGGTCACGCCGGTCGCTGAACCCGCCGCCGAATCCGAACCCGCTGCTGATGCGCCGTCGCCCCAGCCCGTCGTGGCTGAAATCGAGGGCGAGGGCGAAAGCGGCGACCGGCGGGCCATGTTGCGCGTGCCTGCCGATTTGATCGATCACCTGGTCAACGAAGCGGGCGAGTTGTCCATCGCCCGCGCCCGGATCGAAGGCGAAATGCGCAGCCTCAAAAGCTCGCTGCTCGATCTTACGGAAAACGTCATTCGCCTGCGCCGCCAACTGCGTGAAATCGAAATTCAGGCCGAAGGCCAGATTCAGGCGCGCGTCGCCCAGGCCCCCGACGGTCAGGCCGATTTCGATCCGCTTGAACTCGACCGCTTCACCCGCTTCCAGGAACTGACCCGCTTCATGGCCGAATCGGTCAATGACGTTGCCACGGTGCAGCAGGGCCTGTTGAAGAATCTCGACGACACCAATGCCGCCATCCTCGCCCAGGCCCGTCTCAACCGCAGTCTGCAACAGGAGTTGATGGGCCTGCGCATGTTGCCCTTCGCCAGTCAGGTCGAGCGGTTCTACCGCATCGTCCGGCAAACCGCCAAGGCCGTCGGCAAGCGCGCCCACCTCGACGTGATCGGCGGTCAGGTCGAAATCGACCGTTCGGTGCTCGACAAGATGCTCGGCCCGATCGAGCACATGCTGCGCAACGCCGTCACCCACGGTCTGGAAAGCCGCGAGGAGCGCCTCGCGGCGGGCAAGAATGAAACCGGCGAAATCACCCTGAAGCTCGCTCAGGAAGGCAATGAAATCATCCTTTCGCTGACCGATGACGGTCGCGGCCTGGATATGCCACGCATCCGCCAGCGCGCCGAAGAAACGGGATTGCTGACGCCGGGACAGGCCATCGAGCCAGCCGCGCTGTTCGATCTCGTCTTCCGGCCCGGTTTTTCGACGGCGACCGAGTTGAGCCAGGTGGCCGGGCGCGGCGTCGGCATGGATGTGGTCAAGACCGAAGTCACGGCGCTCGGCGGGCGTATCGAAATCACCACCGAAAGCGGCAAGGGAACGACTTTCCGCCTGTATCTGCCGCTGACCCTGGCGGTGACGCAGACGGTGCTGGTTCGTACCGGCCCGCAAATCTACGCCATTCCGTCGACCATGATCGAGCAGGTGCTGGAGTTAAAGGACAAGCAGCTTGCCGCGATCCAGGAAAAAGGCGAGGCCGAGTGGCAAGGCCACCATTACCCGCTGCATTTCCTCTCACACCTTCTCGGCGTCGTTGATGCCCAGCCGGAAGTGCATCGCCGCTACTGGGTCTTGTTGCTGCGCTCTGGCTCGCAACGGGTGGCCGTGCAGATCGACGAACTTCAGGGCAATCAGGAAGTCGTCGTCAAAAACATTGGCGCCCAACTCGCCCGTGTGGTCGGCATCGCGGGCGCCACGGTGCTTGGCGATGGCCGCGTGGTGCTGATCCTCAACCCGGTGGCGCTGGCCGGTCGCGGCACGGTGGCGCAGTTTGTGCCCGCCCAGCCTGCCGTTGCCGAGACAGTCGAGGTCAGGCACAGACTGCCGACCGTCATGGTGGTCGACGATTCGCTGACCGTGCGCAAGATCACCAGCCGCCTGCTGACCCGCGAAGGCTATCAGGTCATGCTCGCCAAGGATGGCGTCGATGCGCTCGAACAGTTGGTTGACGATCTGCCCGACGTGATTCTGTCGGATATCGAAATGCCGCGCATGGACGGTTTCGATTTTGTCCGCAATGTCCGCGCCGACGAACGCCTGCGCGACTTGCCGATCATCATGATTACCTCGCGCACGGCGGACAAGCACCGCAACTACGCTTTTGAAATCGGCGCCAACCATTATCTCGGCAAGCCCTACGACGAAAACGAGCTGCTCGCCCTGGTCGCCGGTTACTGCAAGAAGGCGCATTGAAAGCCTGATGTTCAGTGTTCAGCCGACCCGGCTGAACACTGAACACTGAAAACACCGAATACAGCGGTTGGTTTGTCTCCCGGCGGCGATTAAAATCCCGTCATGGACAACGTCAACTTCACCGTCAATCTCACCGACCACTTCCTCATCGCCATGCCGGCGCTGCAAGACCCCTATTTCGCTCATGCGCTGGTCTATATCTGCGAGCACAACGAGAACGGGGCGCTGGGGATCATCGTCAACCGGCCCATCGACCTCAACCTGACCGACTTGCTGGCAAAAATCGACCTCAAGCTGGAACAGGGCGATCTTGGCCGGATGCCGGTCTATTTCGGCGGCCCGGTTCAGCTTGATCGCGGTCTGGTGCTGCACCGACCGCGCGGCGGCTGGCAATCGACGCTGACGGTCAATGAGGACATCGGCCTGACCAGTTCGCGCGACGTGCTCGCCGCCGTTGCCGCCACCGGGCAACCGGCGGAAATTCTCGTCACCCTCGGCTATTCCGGCTGGGGCGCCGGGCAACTGGAAAACGAATTGGCGCAAAACTCCTGGCTGACCGTCCCGGCCTCTGCCGCCATCCTTTTCGATCTGCCGCCGGAGGAGCGCCTGCCCGCGGCGATGCAGAATCTCGGCATCAGTTTCAGCCAGCTTTCCGATGTCGCCGGACATGCCTGAGGGCACCGTTCTCGCCTTTGATTTCGGCCTCAAGCGCATCGGCGTCGCCACGGGAGAAAGCCTGCTCGGCAGCGCCCATCCGCTCACCGTCATCGAGGCCGAATCGAACGACGAACGGCTGGCCGCCATCAGCCGCCTGATCGCCGAATGGCAGCCCTGCCTTCTGGTCGTCGGCCTGCCCGTCCATGTCGACGGCACGGCGCATGAAACGACCCGACTGGCGGCAAAATTTGGCGAAGGTCTGCAACAACGCTTTCAACTCCCCTTGTCCTACGCCGACGAGCGCCTGACTTCGCGCGATGCCGCAGCGCGGCTGCGCGAAACCGGCCGCGACAGCCGCGCCGCCAAGCCGCTGCTCGATGCCGTGGCGGCGCAGTTGATTCTTGAAACCTGGTTTGAAAGTCCCGCCCATGTCATCCCCGCCCCTCGCTCCGCCGCCGCCCTTGCCTGACGCCGAGGCCCAGTGCCGCCAACTGGCCGGGCTTTTGCGCCGGCAACTTGACCGCCGCCCCGTACTGGTCGGCATCTACAGCGGCGGCGCCTGGATCGCCGGGCGTTTGCGCCAGTTGCTCGGCCTTGAAGACGACATCGGCCTGATCGACGTGTCCTTCTACCGCGACGATTTTTCCGAGAAAGGTCTGCACCCGCAGGTCAAACCAACCGCCATTCCCTTTGCTGTCGAAGGCCGTCACATCATTCTGGTCGACGACGTGCTCTATACCGGGCGGACGACGCGGGCGGCAATCAATGAATTGTTCGATTACGGGCGGCCCGCCTCGGTCGAACTGGCTGTGCTCGCCGACCGGGGCGGGCGCGAATTGCCGGTGGCGGCAGCCTACTGCGTCTGGAACGTGACGCTGAGCGCCGGGCAGAACCTCGTTCTCGCCCAGGACCAAGCCGAACGCCTCACGTGGAGGCTGGAACATGCATAACCCACAGTTGAACAGCGACGGCCAACTGAGCCACCTGCTGACCATCGAGGGCCTGCCGCCGCGCATCCTGACGCAGATTCTCGATACCGCCGCCTCCTTCATGGAAGTCTCGACCCGCGATGTGAAAAAGGTGCCGCTGCTGCGCGGCAAAAGCGTTTTCAACCTGTTTTTTGAAAACTCGACCCGCACCCGCACCACCTTCGAGATTGCCGCCAAGCGCCTGTCGGCTGACGTCATCAATCTCGACATCAACCGCTCCTCGACCGCCAAGGGCGAGACGCTCCTCGACACCATCGACAACCTCTGCGCCATGCACGCCAATCTCTTTGTCGTGCGCCATGCCGCCAGCGGCGCGCCCTACCTGATCGCCGAACATCTGCGCCGCATTGGCCGCGACGATGTGCACGTGGTCAATGCCGGCGACGGGCGTCACGCCCACCCGACGCAGGGCCTGCTCGACATGTACACCATCCGCCACTACAAAAAGGATTTCACGCAACTCTGCGTCGCCGTCGTCGGCGACATCCTGCATTCCCGCGTCGCCCGTTCCGACATTCACGCGCTGACCTCGCTCGGCGTCCCGGAAATCCGCGCCATCGGCCCGGAAACCTTGCTGCCCAAACACCTCGACAAACTTGGCGCGCATGTTTTCCACGACATGAACGAAGGCTTGAAGGACTGTGACGTCATCATCATGCTGCGCCTGCAAAACGAGCGCATGAACGGCGCGCTGCTGCCATCGGCGGGCGAATACTTCCGCCATTTCGGCCTGACGCCGCAAAAACTGGCCCTGGCCAAGCCCGACGCCATCGTCATGCATCCGGGGCCGATGAATCGCGGCGTCGAAATCCACTCGGCGGTGGCTGACGGCCCGCAAGCCGTCATCCTGCCTCAGGTCACCTTCGGTATCGCCGTGCGCATGGCGGTGATGAGCATCGTCGCGGGAAATTGACATGAACCTCGAAATCAGAAATGGCCGACTCATCGACCCGCAGCACGGCACCGACAGCCGCGCCTCCCTGTTCATCAGCGGCGACCGCATCGCCGCGCTCGATCAAGCGCCAGCCGGTTTTGCCACCGACCGCGTCATCGACGCCAGCGGCTACGTTGTCTGCCCCGGCCTGATCGACCTTGGCGCGCGGCTCAACAGCATCGAAGCCGAACTGGCGGCGGCGGTCGCCGGCGGCGTCACCGCCGTGGTCGTGCCGCCGGACGCCGACCCGCCGCTCGACGAGCCGGAACTCGCCGACCGTCTGGTCCATCGCGGAGCCGAGATCGGCAAGGCGCGGGTATTGCCGCTGGGCGCCTTGACCCTGGGCCTCAAAGGCGAGCGTCTGGCCGAACTGGCCGGCCTCAAAAAAGCCGGTTGCGTCGCTTTTTCGCAGGCGACGCAGCCGGTGGTCGATACCGAAGCCCTGTTGCGGGCAATGGAATACGCCGCCTCCTTCGACTTTGCCGTGTGGTTGCAGCCGCAGGATTACTGGCTGGCGAGAAACGGCATCGCCCACGAGGGCGAAGTCGCCAATCGCCTCGGCCTCTCCGGCATTCCCGTCGCCGCCGAAACCATCGCCATCGCCACCATGCTCCAGTTGGCCCGCGACACCGGCTGCCGCGTCCATCTGACCCGGCTGTCGACAGCCGCGGGCGCGGCGCAGGTCGCCGCAGCACAGGCCGAAGGCTTGCCGGTAAGCTGCGATATCGGCATCCATCATCTGCTGCTGACCGAAAATGACATCGGCTTCTTCAACCCGCACGCCCGCTTCGCGCCGCCGCTGCGCAGCCAGCGCGACCGGCAAGCCCTGTCGGACGCCGCCGCCAACGGGCTGGCGGCCATCTGCTCCGATCACACGCCGCTCGGCGCCGACGACAAATTACTCCCCTTCGGCGAAGCCAAACCCGGCGCCACCGGCCTCGAACTGCTGCTGCCGCTGACCCTGAAATGGGCAGCAGCAGCGGGCCTTGCCCTGCCGCAGGCGCTGGCCCGCATCACCAGCGCCCCCGCCGCCATCATCGGCCGCCCACTGGCCGGCCTCGTCCCCGGCGCAGTCGCCGACCTCTGCATTTTCGACCCCACCGCCGAATGGCAAGTCAATCCCGACAACCTGAAAAGCCGCGGCAAAAACTCCCCCTGGCTCGGCCATATGCTAACCGGCAAAACCCAGGCAACCCTGGTCAATGGCCGCGTGGTATTCGCCGACAGGGATTTTTGAAAGGCCGTTTCAGGGCTTCGGTTGTTGCGCCCGCTCTCACCCCGGATTGCTACAATTTCGCCCTTCAGGACGGGGAAGGATAGCGCGGTTGTAGCTCCCTCTCTCACCCCGGATTGCTACAATAGCATACCGAATCCAAAAAGCGCGACGCATGTTGTAGCTCCCTCTCTCACCCCGGATTGCTACAATAACGACATCCGCGAGTGTTGCCGCGCTTACGTTGTAGCTCCCTCTCTCACCCCGGATTGCTACAATAAGGCGGCATGGGCTTTCTTGGCTGGCTGAGTTGTAGCTCCCTCTCTCACCCCGGATTGCTACAATCGCTTGCAGCACGTCAGCGAGAGTGAGGCGGTTGTAGCTCCCTCTCTCACCCCGGATTGCTACAATGTCAAGTGGTCGCTCAAGATGATCGAGCAGGTTGTAGCTCCCTCTCTCACCCCGGATTGCTACAATCGAGCAGGCGCTGGATGTCACTGATTCACTGTTGTAGCTCCCTCTCTCACCCCGGATTGCTACAATTCTGGCGGGGGTGTCTCCGTTTGACGGGCGGTTGTAGCTCCCTCTCTCACCCCGGATTGCTACAATCCATTCGCCTCGTCCTCGACAGCGAGCGCAGTTGTAGCTCCCTCTCTCACCCCGGATTGCTACAATAAGACACACGGGAAATAGTGGCACATAAAAGTTGTAGCTCCCTCTCTCACCCCGGATTGCTACAATCGCGGCCCGGTCGAGCGCGGCATGGCGGCCGTTGTAGCTCCCTCTCTCACCCCGGATTGCTACAATAACAGCCAGCCGAGGCCCTTCCACGTGCTGGTTGTAGCTCCCTCTCTCACCCCGGATTGCTACAATACTCAGAGATTGCGCCGTCTGTGAAGGCGTGTTGTAGCTCCCTCTCTCACCCCGGATTGCTACAATCAAAACGTTTCATCTAATGGCACGGATTACGTTGTAGCTCCCTCTCTCACCCCGGATTGCTACAATGCTGTTCTTCAACGGCCTCGTCTCGGCCATGTTGTAGCTCCCTCTCTCACCCCGGATTGCTACAATTGACGCTCTGGGAAATGATCCCGGAAGTTCGTTGTAGCTCCCTCTCTCACCCCGGATTGCTACAATGACTGCCATCAAACCCTCGCCCAGCTTGGCTGGGCGAGGGTTTTTCATAAAATTTTCCTGATTCAGAACAGTAGCATCTGGTTGGCTGGAACTCTTTTTTCCTGAAAAAGTGGCATGCCGACCAGGAGTTTGATGCCGGCGTATTGTTTCTCCGTGATGGTCATGCCGCGCACCGAGCCTTGCGGCGGTAGGTTGTCTGCCAAGCGGGCCAGATGTTTGGTTTCGGCGTCTTTACCGTTGAGGATACGGCCATAGACCGACCACTGGATCATGTCGTAGCCATCGTTGAGCAGGAAACGGCGGAACTGGGCGTAGGCTTTTTTCTCAGCCTTTGTCACCATCGGCAGGTCGAAGAAGACGATCAATCGCATATAGCGCCTCGTCTCAATGGACATTCAATACTCCAGCCGATGCGGTTGCAGGCCGATAAGGCTGGGCAAATCAAGCGCAGACGAGTCTTCCTCGTATATCCGGAGCAAACTTTCAACGGCGTATTCAATGGCTGACATGACGGACATTTTCCCCTGTGGCATTCCTACGTCGATATTCAACAAAGCAATCAGCGTCTGCTTGTCCTCTGCCGTCAAGTCGCCTTCGATTACAGGGGCGCGTTTGGCGACATGCAAATCGACCAGCGGGCGGAAAGGCTCAATCAGGTCATCCGCCAGATTGAAGGCATTTTGCTCGCTGTCGTGGAACAGGCCGATGGTTGGATGCAAGCCATGCGCGACCAGGCCGCGCGCGATGGCGCCGCGCAGCACGGCATAGCCATAGTTGAGTGCGGCGTTCGTCCAGCGTTTTTCATCCGCGCGATAAAAATCGGAGCCGAACAGTTGCGCAAAATAGAAGGCAGCGGCCTGACCTTCGAGATTGTCAGGGTCGCCGGAGCGCACACGGCGCGCATAGGACTCGATGCGATCCACGCCTTTTTTACCGCAGAGCCGCAGGCAGGCCGCCTGATTCTCGATCTTGCGTTTGACCATCGCCGCCCATGCCTGCTTGGCGGCAGGACGGGCGATGGCGAGTTGCTTGCGCATCATGCGCGTGGTACGTGAGTGCGACAGAAAGGGCAGAAAAACGCCCGCTGGTTGATGGTTGCTGCCGGTGGCGTACAAGCCGATGCCGTATTCGGCGCAGGCCGACAGCACGGGATGGGTGAGCGTGATTTCGCGGTGATTGAGGACAATGACGGCAATGTCCTCGAACGGCACGAAGGCGGTTTCTTCCTGCTCGATCGCCAGTGAGTAATGCTCCCGCCGCAGCTTGGCCGGGCGGGAGATCATGACACTACGCCAGGCCACGGCGTTGCTCCGGTGGGGCGAGGTAGATGTGGCCCAGGGTGTCGACGTTGAATTTCTCTACGCTTAATGCTGTTTTGACTCCAATGCCGCGAATCAAACCGTCCTTACCAAGCTGCGAGTTTCGGTCATGTACCCAGACCGCCAAATTTCCAGTAGTACGGTCGCATCCCGAATAGTAGCCAACAACTGGTTCCTTGCCTTTTTGCTTGATATGAACAAGATCGTTTGGGTAAAGGGAAAACAAAAAATCAAAATTGGCATCATCAATTTGCGTCCACTCATCCTCATCTTTACCTTGAATAATTGCCCGATTCGGCAACTCCTTCGCCACCGCGTGATGCACATACACCGGCACCAAATGGTATTTCCCGTCTTTTTTATGCCGGAAGACATCGACGCGCAGCATGGTGTCGTTTTTGGCGATGCCGCCGCGGATCGGGATGCCTGATAGTTTGTCGATGACCATCGTGATGGCGCGGACGATGGGGCCGGTTGGGTTGCCGTCCCGGTCGGGCTTGCGTAGCGGGTTGTCTGGCGGAAAGGCTTTGTCGCCTTTGCCGCCGTGCGCTTCCAGGCGGGTGCGGATGGCGGCGTACAGTTTTTCGTTGCGGTGCGGGTCGATCAGCTTGTCCAAGTCCTTGAGCGTCAGGCTGGAGAGCGGCGCTTTCTGCGTAACGCCGCCTTGAGCCTTGAGGCTTTCCGGTTGCGCGTAGATTGTTTCCTTGTGCGCCGCGCCGCTGTTGCGCCGTTGCGGCGCTCTGGAGACAAACAGGGGACGCACGTTTTCCAGTAGTTCAGGCGGATAGCCGCCGCGTTCCGCCTCGGCTTTGAGTATGGCCGGGTCATCGGTATTGAGGCGTAGCAACAATTCTTCGCGGAAGTGTTCCCACGGTTTCGGGAAATGTTGCTCCAGCTTCGCCAACAGCGCCGGGTCGCGGATTTCTCCGGTTTCCATGTCGATGACGTTACCGGCCTGTTCCAGTTCCTTGCGGCGTGAATAGTCCGACAGGCGTTTGACGAGGCTGTAGCTGCACGCGGCGATGACGGTGGCGTCGAGCGCGTGGTGGCGGTCGCTGTCGCCGCGCACCTTGGTCAAGCCCCAGCGGGCGCGCAGAAAAGCTGTGAGCTGGCCGCTGAGGACGACGCAGCGTTTGCTCTCGCTGCCCTCGGCCAGTTGCAAATGGCGTTCGATATAGCCTTTGAAGAATTTACAGACGTAGCGCGTGTCGTTGAGATTGCGCTCCATGAAGTCTTTCGATTCTTCCGCGCCGAAATTTTTGCGCAGCAAGCGGTTGCGTTTGGCCAGCCGGTAGGATTTGTTGCCTGTGACATAGGCGGCGAAATTGCGCCAGCGTTCGCTGTCGCTGGCGCCATCGAGATATTCATAGGGCGTGCGATTGCCTTTGTTGCGGTTTTCACTCGTGAGCGCCAGCACTTTGTTGTTTTTACTGTCATCATAGCTGCGCGAGTAGGGCAGCACATGATCGACCTCGACATAGCCTTGATCGTGCAGGACGCGGTCAAGATCGAGCGGCGCCAGTGAGTAGGCGCATTTGCCCTGTTGCTCGCGGTAGAGCAGATATTTCTCGAACTCGCGGCTCCTGGCTTCGATGCCGAATTCCGTCGCAAAATCCGCCTTGGCCTTTTCGTTGTGCTCGCGGTATTCGTCTTGCGCTTTCTTAATCTTGTTACGTTCATCCATGGGGCGCGACAAATCCCGCGCCATCTCAATATGCACGGCGGAAGGCGAACCATATTGGCGCACCAGCGCATTCAAAACCTTGCGCGCCTGATTGAGCGAGCGCAGGACGACCGGATTACGGGGAATATCCTCGTCTTCGTTGAACACCATGCGGCCATCCTTGTCGCGGCCAGAATAGAGCGGCGGCAGGTATTTCTCCCGACCTTCGCCCGCTTTGAACAACTGGCTGTGGTGATAGCCCGCTTTTTCACAAGCCTCGTCATAGCGCAGTCCGCTTTCCATATGCGGGACGATTTGGCGCAGCGCCTTGAGCGACAGATTGCTGAATTTGTCGAAACTGATTTCGCTCAACGCTTCAAGCGTTTTTTCACCGCCAGGTAACGGCAGCTTGCGCAACTCCCGGTCCACTTCGCTGCCGTCCTTGAACACACTGAGCACCCAGGCAATCTGGTCGAGCAGTTCCGGCTGGCTGGCAATGCCTTGCCATTCCGTTTCCAGTCCGGCTTCCTTCAATGTTTTGCGAATTTCCTGCCATGCCGGGAGCTTGACCAGACGTTCCGATTCCGGGTCTTTGGCTTTTTCGGCTTGCTGCGTGGCGTAATTCAGTCCAGCGAATTTGGCGCTCTCTGGAATCAGACCAACCTTGACCAGCGCGGCTTTGAGTTGCTTGTAGGTGAAGTCGCCGGCCTGGTTGTAGGGCAGCGGCAAGGCGGCTTGCCGCTCGGCTTCATTGAGCGGACGGGCGTTGCCGTCGATGACGAGGCGCAGATTGTTGAGCCGGGTCAGCCAGACATGGCGCTCGGCGTGATAGCTGGCCTTGGGCGCGCGATATTCGGCTTTCTCGAAAGTGCAATGGCCCAGCATCTTGAGCAAATTTTCGCCGGATAGCGGTGGTTTTTGTTCCCAGAACAGGCCGGTTTTGTGGTCGCCATTGCCGACAATGCGCGCTTCAAATTCGGATGAGGCGTGCGGGTTGCCAAATTCGCGCTGGCGTTTGAACAGTAATTCGATTTCCTCGCCGATCAGCAGGCGCGACAGCGCCTTGTTGTATTCGCCCTGTTTATTACGCTGCGCCTCCGGGAATTCGGCGAGCACCATTTCGGCGGCGCTGCGGTAGTTTTTCTCCAGCATGAGCCGCTTGGTGTTCGCCAGCCCCTTCTTGACACGGCCGCCTTCGCCGCCGTCGGACTCCGCTTTCTTTTCCTCGGCGCGGCTGATCCAGTGAAAGCCGCGATGTTTGCACAAATGGTAGAGCACATGCGCCCATTCGACCGGCGTCAATAGCCGATCCAAGCCTTCGGCGCGCAGTTGCCAGGGCGATTTCCCCAGCGGGTTTTGCACATCCTGGGTGTCGGCAATCAAGCCTTGACGCTTCAAAAGCCGCGCCAGCTTGGTCAGCCGCCATGCGCGGCGACGCAAACGGCGGCGCATCAGGCGAGCGGCGCGCCGGGCCAGATTGAGCGGATCGCCTTCCTTGGCGGTTTCCGCCTTGTCAAAACAGCGCACGCCGAGGTCGAGAATATAAAGTTTTCCGTTGATCTCGACGATGACGCACCAGCCGACCGAAGCAATGCCGATGTCAAACCCGAAAGTGAGTGGCCCGAAATTTTTCCGTGGTTTGTTGCTCATGTTTTCCTCCCTGTATAATTTATTCCGTTGTTGCAATCCGGGGTGAGAGCCGTTGCTACAATAAAGGTAAATAACCTGTATCCAAAGCCCGGCGGCTCAAACCGCCGGGCTTTTCATTTGCCGCTTATGGTGTTTGAGCGCCATCTTGGCGCAGCAGCGCCTGCAAATCCAGCCAGGCAATGCCCAGCCACTCGTGCAGCGCGTAGTAGGAGTTGTGCAGGGCGCTGGCTTGCGGCAGCCAGTCGATGACATGTTCCGGCCAGATCTCGCCTTGGCCGAGTTCGGTCGCGGCGGGCGTCACCTCCAGCCCGGCGGCGGTAAACAGGCGGCGGGCGCGCGGCATGTGGAAGGCTTGAGTGACCAGGATGATGCGGCGGATACCGGCGGCGTGCAGCAGTTCGGCAGAGAGGACGGCGTTGTCGGCGGTATCAAGGGAGGCGCTTTCGCGCCAGCGCACGGCGACGCCGAATTCGCGCTCCAACGCCTCGCTGATGAGGTCGGCTTCCGGGCGCTGCTTGTCGACGGGCTTGCCGCCACTGACCAGCACCGGTAGCGGGTAGCGCCGGGCGACGACAGCGCCGTAGCGGGCGCGCGCCAGACTGCGCTGGTTCAGGGTTTCGCCGCCGTATTCAGCGGCGTCGGTCAAGCCACCGCCAAGGATGACGATGGCTTCAGCGCCCTGCGGGTCGTCGAGCACCGGCCCGGCCCGCTTTTCGAGCGTCCAGATCAGCCCGTTGGCGACGGGCGGCAGACTTTGCGCCAGCAACAGCAGCGTGCCGCCGACGGCCAGCGCGCCAGCCCAGCGGCGCTTGCGCAACAGACCGGCAAGCGCGAGCAGGCAGAGGCCATTGGCGGGCGGCAGCAGCAGGGTGGCGAGCAGGTTTTTGAGGAACCAGACAGTAGACATCGGCTAGACGGAGGACAAAGGACAGAGGACGGAAGACAGTCAGCTTCCGCGAGCTTCGCTCGCGCAAATATTACTGTCTTCTGTCCTCAGTCTTCTGTCTCCTGAAAGCGCCGTTGCTTGAGTTCGACCAGCGGCAGCACGTCGGGGATGTGGAGGCGCGGGCGGTTGGCTTCGATGGCGGTGAGCGGGTCGCATTCGACCAGAGTGGCCAGGCAGCGGCGGGTCAGTTCCTGATAGAGGCGGGTGCCGTCGCTCTTCCAGCCGATTTCTTCGTCCGACAACGGGCGGATGATCTTGGCGGGCGCTCCGGCGACCAGGGTTCTGGCCGGGATTTCAATGCCAGCCTTGATGAAGGCGCTGGCGGCGACGATGGCGGCTTCGCCGATGACGGTATTGTCGAGGATGACGGCGTTCATGCCGACCAGCGCGTTTTTCTTGACGCGACAGCCGTGCAGCACGGCGCCGTGGCCGATGTGGCCGTCTTCTTCGACCACTGTGTCGGCGCCGGGAAAGCCGTGCATGACGCAGGTGTCTTGCAGGTTGGCGCCGCGTTCCAGAATCAGTCGGCCAAAATCGCCGCGCAGGCTGGCGCAGGGGCCGACGTAACAGCCGGGGCCGACGATGACGTCGCCGATCAGCACGGCGCTGGGGTGCACGTAGGCGGTTGGGT
>JAITMS010000035.1 GCA_031277255.1 Azonexus sp. | reverse complement strand
CCCCTCCCCCTGCGGTTTTTTTGGGGGGGTGGTCTTTTTCTCCCCCCGCGCGGGGGGGGGGGGGGGGGGGGGGGGGGGTCCCCCCCCCGCGGCGCTTTTTCCACGCCGATATGCCTGTTGTCCCCCTCTCCCCGGCCCTCTCCCCCAAGGGGGCGAGGGGGAAAATCAGGACATCGCTCACGATTCATCGGTTCAACGCTTAATGGCCGGTTCTATAGGCGGGGCTTCATGCGCTGGACGGGCTGTCAGGCGTGTCGCCGCTGGCGGCAGGGCTGGCCGCGCTGTTGGGTGCGCTGTTGGGTGCGCTGTTGGGTGATTTCTTGCGCCGCCGCCGCTTTTTGTCGCCCGCCGCTTCCGGCAGCAGCATCTGCGCCCGTTCAGGGCCATCGGCATTCTGAAAGCGCGTCCACCAGTCGGCTACCGCCATCTCCACCTCGCCCGCCGCCGCTCGCAGCAGCAGAAAATCGTAACCGGCGCGAAAGCGCGGCTGTTCGATCAGGCTGTAAGGCCGCTTGCCCGCCCGTTGGTCAAAACGCGGCTGAATTAGCCAGATGTCCTTGATGTTGGCGGCGATGCGGCGGGTGATGGCGAGTTTTTCCGCCTGCGCGTCGAGCACCGCGTCCATCGCCTGAAACAGCGCCGGAATTTTCGGCTCGCCCGCCGCCTTCAACTTTTCCCAGTGCGCCAGCACCTCATGCCAGAGCAGGGCGGCAAAGAGAAAACCGGGGGAGGTTCCTTTGCCGTGGCGGACGCGCTCGTCGGTATTGGCGAGCGCCAGCATGACGAATTTTTCGCCGAGCGGCTGCTCAAGAATCACGTCGAGCAGCGGCAGCAGGCCGTGATGCAGCCCTTCATCGCGCAATTGTCTGATGCACTTGACGGCGTGGCCGGAAGTCAGGAGCTTCAGCATCTCGTCAAAAAGCCGCGCCGCCGGGACGTTTTCCAGCAATTCGGCCATTTCGCGGATCGGCCGCCGCGCTTCCGGGTCAATCGAGAGGCCGAGCTTGGCTGCCAGGCGCACGGCGCGCAGCATCCGCACCGGGTCTTCGCGGTAGCGGCTCTTTGGCTCGCCGATGATGCGCAGCGTCCGCGCCTTCAAGTCGCCGACGCCGTGGTGATAGTCGATCACCGTCTCCGTCGTCGGGTCGTAATAGAGCGCGTTGGCGGTGAAATCGCGCCGCGCCGCATCCTCGGCATGGCTGCCGAAAACATTGTCGCGCAGGACGCGGCCATGCGCGTCCTTCTTGGCGTCGGCGCCCAGTTCGCCGCGAAAGGTGGTGACCTCGATCTGCTCCTGCCCCATCATCACATGGACGATCTGAAAACGCCGCCCGATGAGGCGCGAGCGGCGAAAAGCGCGGCGCACCTGTTCCGGCGTCGCGTCGGTGGCAACGTCAAAATCCTTCGGCTCGACGCCGAGCAGCAAATCGCGCACCGCGCCGCCGACGACATAGGCTTTGTGGCCCTGCTCCTGCAGGGTTTCGCAGACGCGGCGGCTGCCCGAACTGAGACGGTCACGGCCGACGCCATGCGTGGCGACAGAGATAACGGCTGGCTCCACTTGGCCGGGCCGGGTTTTTTTACCGCGAAAAACGCGGGCAATGAATTTACGGATCACGGTCGGGTATCAGGCAAACGGTTGGAGTGCGACGCCAAGGTCATTTGCCGTGCAACCGTTCCGCCTTGTAGTCAAACGACGCATCCCATTCAAATTGGCCGAACAGATCAACCGCCTGCTCGCGGCGGGCAATGAACTCCTGTAGCGCCTTGGTGACGGCGGCTTTTTTGGTGCGCTCGCCGCTGACCTGGACGGCTCGTTCATGAATGCGCAAATCAATTGCCAAGTTGGTGGCCATGTGTAACTCCTTGTGCGTGATTTTACACAGGTTGTGCGCCCGATGCCATTCTTGCAGATTGCTAATTTTTTGGAAACCATTGTCATTGCGAGCCAAAGACGAAACAATCTAGGTCAGGCTTTTGGGATTGCTTCGCTACGCTCGCAATGACAAATCTTACTGAAAAGTTAGAAATAACAAATTTATTCATATTTTGATACTGGTCCGTACCCAAATCCATCAGTCCAAACATAAACCTTGGTTCCTATTGGATATGTAGATAGATAGTAGGATTCTGGTACTTCTGAGCAGTCAGGATTCGTCCCTATATGAAAAATAGTATATTCGTCGCCAATTTTAATTTCTGGAGGTGAATTTTTAATTATTTTTAATACGGTCACAACTAACGCTTGCACACGATCCTGCTTTGTATATTCACTAATCTGCGCGAGAATTTCACGCTCTCCAGAAACCTCGGCAACGTACTCATATCGGTATTGAGCCGGATTTCTGCCCCTGTCGAGAGTTGAATAATGTTTTGAACATGCCATGCCAACCTGGGGAATAACCAACACCAGCCCAAGCAGGAATACGTATTTTGTTATATATGACTTGATAGGCACCGCGTTCTCCTTGATTCAGAGCTATCGTAACGAGACGATCTGCCAGCCCATTTTCTCGGCGTGAGCGCGCAGGGTATCGTCCGGGTCCACGGCCACCGGCTGGCTGACCTTGCCGAGTAGCGGCAGATCGTTGTGCGAATCACTGTAAAACCAGCTTTCAGCAAAACTCCCCCACCACAGGCCGAGGCTTTCCAGCCATTGTTCGACGCGCGCGATCTTGCCTTCCCGAAAAGCGGGCGTCCCGGCAGGCGCGCCGGTAAACCCGCCGGTCGCCGCGTCGACCGCCGGAATGGTGGCGATCAGGTGGGCAATGCCCAATTCACGGACAATCGGCCCGGTGACGAAACTGTTGGTGGCGGTGACGACGGCGATCAGATCGCCCTGCCGCAAGTGGCTGGCAACCCGCTCGCGGGCGGCGGCGCTGATGAGCGGACGGATGTGTCTGGCCATGAACTCGTCATGCCAGGCATCAAGCACCGGGCGCGGCTGGCGGGCCAGCGGCTGCAACTGAAAGGCGAGAAAAGCATCAATATCGAGCGTCCCGGCCACATACGCCGCATAAAACCGCTGATTCATCGCCGCTTGAACGGTGGGATCAACGCCGCCGCGCGAAATGAGAAACTGCCCCCACTCAAAATCGGAGTCGCCGGAAAGGAGCGTGTTGTCGAGATCAAAGAGGGCGAGATTCATGGCAAGTCCTTTAGAGCATTTTCTGTTTAAGTCCTTACACTCCCGTTCGTCCTGAGCTTGTCGAAGGACGGTGCGGAGAGAGGATACGGAGGCTAGAATCAGGCTTCGCCTGTCCTGAGCTTGTCGAAGGGACAGGCTCAGCCCGAACGGTATAGGAGTGTGTATGCACCTGAGTCAAAACCGCTCTAAGTAGCCGCTTCCCGCGTCAGCAACTGGCGCAGCAGCGGCAGGGTGACGGGGCGCTGGTATTCCAGCGTGTAACGGTCGAGCGCCACGAGCAGCGCCGCGAGCGCGCGCATGTCGCGCGAGGCGTGGCGCAGCAGGTAAGCGATGGCCTGGGGCGGCAGTTTGAGCGCCCGTTCTTTGGCCTGGGCCGAGAGCGCCGCTGTCTTCTGGTCGTCGGACAAGGTTTGCAGTCGGTAAATCAGGCCGGAACCCAGGCGCGTGCGCAGATCCTCACGCAAGGCAAGATGCCGGGGCGGCTGGGCAGCGGCGGTGAGCAAGCGTTCGCCCGCCGCTTTTTGCTGGTTGAAGCGGTTGAACAAGGCAATCTGCCCTTGGGCGTCGAGCTGGTCGACATTATCCACCGCCAGCGCCGCGCCGCCTTCGATCCCGGCCAGGGCCGGATCGTCCGCCGCGTCGACATAGCGAAAACCGCTCGCCCGTAACAAATGCGAGCGCCCGCAACCGGCGGGGCCGTATAAACAAAAAGAAGTCTCCGCCGCCGTCCCCGCCAGCCAGCCAGTCAGGGCCGCCAGCGTCTCGCCGTTGGCGCCGGGGACAAAATTGTCGAGCGACGGCGGGCTGTCCGGCAATAAATCGAGAAGCAACTGGCGCATGGAAAAAACGGCGGCGGGAATGGGCAAGGCGCGAAGGCAAGGCGCGGAGTCTACCACCCGTTAGGCTGCCGTTTGGTCGTCCGGCGTTTCCCCAAGCGTTTTGGCCAATGTCAGAAGCCGGGCTTGGCTTTCTGGCGCTAACTCGCTCCAGGCCAGCAACAGCGCGGCCAGTGCGTCATCGCGGGCGTAGAAGTAAGCGGCGGGCACCTCCAGCACGGCGGCCAGCCGTTCCGCCGTGTTGAAATCGGGCAGATGTTTGCCGCGCTCGTATTGGTTGATGCGGGCGCTGGCTGAATATTCGTCAATCTGCGCCAGAACGCCGAGCTGCATTTGCGTGATTCCCTTGCGTAAGCGAGCGGTTTTCAGGCGCGCGGAGAATACCGGAGAAACGTCGGGCATACGTCAGCGCCGATCAAGGGTGAGGCTCAAAGATTCTTAGTTTTTGCTTGATCGCAAACTAAAGAATCCTTAGTATCCAGCCTCTTGCATCCGCGTTTTTAGCAAAGGGGTTCTTGTGAACAAAGCATTGCATTTTCTGACTGTCGCTGCGCTATGCGGCAGCCTCGTTGGCTGTGCGTCGCGCTATGCCGATGCGCCAGCGCCGACACGTTTTGCCAATGAAGATCAGCAAAAATTGCAGGCAGCCCGCCACTGGCAATTGATTGCCGATCATTTTGCCGATCAGTTGGCGGGCAGCCTGAGCGGCAAGCTGGGGGATCGCGCCGTCCATGTGCCGCAACCCGGCGGTGAGCAGCATTTTGTTGAAGGCTTCCGCGAGTTGCTGGTGACTGCGCTGGTCAACAAAGGGTTGCCGGTTGCCGACAACCCATCCGGCGCGCTGATAGCCGATGTCCTCTACAACGCCTATCGTTTCAACCCGAATCGCGTCGCCAGTACGTATTACTACGGTCCGGCAACGGCGCTGGCTGCCGGTCTGTGGGCTATCGGCGGCATTGCGGCGGCAAATGTATCGTCGGCGGCAGGCGTCGATTTGGGCGCCAAGGCGCTGGTTGGGGCGGCTGGCATTGAAGGCTTCGCCTGGGTGGCGAATGAGGCGCTGGGCAAAGGCAAGTACGCCTCCGGCCCAACGCCGCGTTCGGAAATTCTGCTGACGGTTTCGGTCAGCGATGGCGGTCGGATTATCAGCCGTCAGTCCAATATTTATTACACGGCGGACGAAGACGCCGCGCTTTACTGGCATCGACGAGGCAGCGGCGACACCGGCAAGACCTTGAAAATCGTTGGCGACTGCGCGCGGGGAGAAGCCAGATGCGTTCGCTGATTCGGATGTTTCTTGCGCTGGCGGTATCGCTGCTGCTGACTGCCTGCGAAACGCCGACCTGGCGGGAAGCGCAAGATGACCCGCTACGGGCCGCCAACTATCGGGCCGCTGCCGCCCTCATGAGCCAGAGCGGCAGCGCTGCGGCTGGCGTCAGCAACCACCCCGGCAAGGCGAATGGCGACGCGCCTTTGATTGTCGCCACGATTGCCAATGTCAATGCGCTTGAGCAGTCATCGACGCTGGGCAGGCTGGTTTCCGAGCATATTTCCTCGTGGCTGACGCAAAACGGTCAACCGGTTGTTGAGCTAAAGCTGCGCGACGGCATTTACATGAAGCGCAACGAGGGCGAATTCATGCTGACCCGCGAAGTCCGCGAAATCGCCGCCGAACACCAGGCCAGCGGCGTTATTGTCGGTGTTTACTCGGAAGGTAAGCGCTTGCTGCACGTCACGCTGAAACTGGTTGATCCGACAAGCAGCATAGCGATTTCAGCCTACGATTACACGCTGCCGCTTGATGACGAAATCAAGACACTGCTTCGTAAATAAGCGCCTGGGACGATCTCTCCCGTGATGGAAAAAAAACAGCGGCGGGGAAATGGGCAAGGCGCGGAGTCTGCCACCCGTCAGGCGCTTCCTTCACAGGCCAAAATCTTCGCGGAAACGCGCTATTTGGTGCATCCGTTCGTGGAGGATGGTGACGATGCCCATATCGCCATTTGAAAGTTCGCGCCAATAGACGACGTGTCGTTCGTAGCGGAAGAAGTAGCCATCGACGCCAAACTCGGCGGGAATGGGCGAGGATAGCGTCCGGCGGCTTGCGATGCCGTCAAAAGCCGCGAACAGCCCACTGATATAGCGATCGGCCTGCTCGCTGCCCCAGCGATCCCGCGTATAGCGGTAAATGTCATCGAGCCGCCAGGACGCCGCTTCCTGAATCCTGACGCGTTTTCCGGGCACGCTGTCAGGCTCGGTTGCGGGCAATGATCTCGGCTGCCGTCAAGGGCTGGTACGAGGTTTCCGGCGCTGCCCAGGCGTGTGCGAGTTCCGCCTTGAGCCGCTCGAAGGCTTGTTGTTCGGCGCTTGCCATATCGCGGCGAATGAGGTCGCGCAGATATTCGCTCACGTTTTCATAAGCGCCGCGCTCGCTGACGTTGGCGGCGACGAAATCGCGCAACGGGCCGCTGAGGCGGACGGTCATGGTGGTGGTTGTCGAGGGCATGGGTGATCTTTGCGGGATGATTTGTCTTCACTATAAGCAAAAAATGAATACCGAGGCAAATGTTATCGCTTCGATCAGGCTGCCGCCTCCTGGCGCAGTGCCGCGAAGTCGAGATTGAAGCGGGCCAGGTATTTGCGCAGGCGGTCGGCGTCGTTGTTCTGTTTTTTTTCGGCGCGGGAGACGGCGAACAGGCGGCGGCCTGCGGTTGAGAGGCTGGGGCTGTTGCGGCAGATGGCGATGACTTCGTTCAACTGGCAGCGGTCGAAGCGGTCAAGCTGATCGGCGGCGGGGCCGAGGATGCGGGCGCAGGCGTCGGTTTCCGCAGCTTTGGCCCAGGCGGCGTTCAGGCGGGCGATTTCGGCGGTAACGTCGTTTTCGGTGATACGCCCGTCGGCGGCGAGCGTTGCCAGGCGGGTGAGGGAGGCGCCCAGTTCGCGGAAATTGCCGCGCCAGCGGGCGTCTGCCGAAGTAGCGAAAGCCAGGTAGCGGCGTCTGGCTTCGACGTTGAAACGCACCTGCTGGCCGTATTCGGCGGCGAAACGCTGCAATTCGTAGTCGAGATTGGGTTCGATGTCTTCGCGCCGCTCGCTCAGACCCGGCAGGTCGAAAGTCCACAGGTTGATGCGGGCGTAGAGGTCTTCGCGGAATTTGCCTTGTTGCGTCCATTGGCGCAGGTCGCGGTGGGTGCCAGCGATCAGTTGAAAATCGCTGCTCGCTTCCTGATCGCTGCCGAAGGGGAAAAAGCGTTTTTCCTCGATGGCTTTCAAGAGCATGGCCTGTTCGTCGAGGCCGAGTTCGCCGATTTCGTCGAGAAAAAGCAGGCCGCTGTCAGCGGCGCGCAGGAGGCCGGGGCGTTCCTGCTGGGCGCCGGTGAAAGCGCCCTTGCTGTGGCCAAACAGCGTGGACATCGCTGAATCGCCGCGCAGGGTGGCGCAGTTGATTTCGATGAAGCGGCCCGCCAACTGCTGGCGCTGGCGTTTCAGTTCAAAAATACGGCGGGCGAGAAAGGATTTGCCAGCGCCGGTCGGGCCGATGAGCAGCATCGGCGCGCGCGAACGGCCCGCGACCCGCTCGATTTCTTCGATCATCCGGTTGAAAGCCGGGTTGCGCGTGGCGATGCCGGATTTGAGAAAGGACAGGCCGTCATCGCGCTCGCGGGCGAAGCGTTGGGCAATCCGGTCGTAGCGCGAGAGGTCGAGGTCGATGATTTCGTAACTGCCGGCGCTGTTGCCGGTTTCTTTTTTGCGCGGCGGCGAAGTCTGCAACAGGCGGGCGGGCAGGTAATGCGTTTCGGTCAGCAGAAACCAGCAAATCTGCGCGACGTGCGTGCCGGTGGTGATGTGGATCAGGTAATCCTCATGCTCGGTGTCGAAGGTGTAGTTGCGCGCGAAATCGTGCAGGGCGGTGTAGACCTCCTCGAAATCCCAGGGGTCGCGTAATGCCATTTCCTGCCGCTGGAATACGGTATCCGGCGAAACGCGGGCGATGTCGCTGCCGAGGCGCTCGGCGAAGCCGCGGTTGCGTGCGTCGTGGATCAGTTCCAGCCGGTGCACCAGCAAATCCTCCTGCTGACACAGCGCCACGCTAGGCCGCCACTTATCCCAGCGGCCACTGCCTTTGCCCGCGTAATCAAGCTGGGTGCCGAGAAAGCCGATGACAACCGTTTTTTTCATGGTCGGGTGTTTTCCTATACAAATTTATAAATCACTATAACAAAAAATCCTGAATTTTCTGTATCGGTTTCGGGCTGGTTTAATAAAAGCGTTTTTATTCAATCGCTTGTGATTTTTCCCAAACCCTGGCACGGCTTTCGCAATGGGTAGAGCGTTGGTGAAGCTGGCGAAATGAAATACAGATGGGCACGAACGCGAAATGGCGAGCGGCCGGTAAACGGTGACGAAACCGGTGAAGGGTAAAACCGAAAGCCTCAGCGGGGAGCGGTATTTGAGGATGCAGTCCCAGGGTCTGCGCAAGGTTCTGTGGATGGCGCGCGTTTAAAGCATCCCCGCCCGGCGGAGTAATGCCCGCCGGCGGCTTACTGCGGGTTCGAGTCCCGCCGTGTCCGCCAGTAAATTGCTGTGGTCTGATTCATCTTCAGGCCATTGAGGGGTAGAGGGATTTTGGATGAAAGGAACAAACATGAAAGCGCCTAAAAGCAACCAGCAGCGCCGCGAGGAAATCAAGGCGGCGCGGCGTGAGCGGCTGGCGCTCCGGCTGCTGGAGCTGGAGCGCCAGCAGGCCGCGATGCAAGCCGCCTGGCGTGCGGCCCGCCGGAGCAAGCGGGCCGGGAAGTCGATTTTTGGCCGTCGCCTTGCGGTTGATTACGAGAAGCTCGTGCCCAACAACAGTTACGGCATGACCGACTTTGCCCGGCTTGGGTTTTACGAGGATTTGCCCTTTATCTGCGCCGATTGCGGGGCGGAATGTATCTGGACCGCCGAGCGTCAGCGTTGGTGGTACGAAGTGGCGGGCGGTTCGCAATACACCACGGCAAAACGCTGCGCCGCCTGCCGGGCCAAGGCGCGGGAAGCTAAAAAAGCCGCCGGGCGGCCAGCCTGAGCGCCCGATGCCTTACCATCGCCATCAATGACACCGAGGAAGAAAAATGACCTGGCAAATTCAGGAAGTGACCAACGGCAAGCCGATCAAGATGTGGACCGAAGGCGTGCCGGTCGAGGATGACGCCCGCCGACAACTGATGAACACGGCAACCATGCCCTTCATCTTCCGCCATCTGGCGGTGATGCCGGATGTCCATCTGGGCAAGGGGTCGACCATCGGCAGCGTGATTCCGACCCAAGGCGCGATCATTCCGGCGGCAGTCGGCGTCGATATCGGCTGCGGCATGATGGCTGCCCGCACCACGCTGACGGCGGCCGATCTGCCGGATAATCTGCGCGCTCTGCGGGCGGCCATCGAAAAGGCCGTGCCGCATGGCCGCACCTCGCCGCGCCACGGCCAGCGCGACAAAGGCGCGTGGGAAACGCCGCCGAAAGCCGTCGACGCCATGTGGCGGGCCTTGCTGCCGGGCTTTGAGCGCCTTGCCGAAAAATACCCGCGTCTCAAAAACACCAATAATTACAAGCACCTGGGAACGCTGGGCACGGGCAACCATTTCATCGAAGTCTGCCTCGATGAGGCCGGGCGCGTCTGGTTCATGCTGCATTCCGGCTCGCGCGGCGTCGGCAACGCCATCGGCAACCTGTTCATCGAACTGGCCCAGGCCGATATGCGCCAGCACATCGCCAACCTGCCGGACAAGGAACTGGCTTACTTCAATGAGGGTTCCGAGCACTTCGATGATTACGTCGAAGCCGTCGGCTGGGCGCAGGATTACGCCCGGCGCAACCGTCAGGTGATGATGGGCCACGTCGTCGCCGCCGCCCGTGAGGTGATCGCCAGGCCGTTTGCGGCGGATGTCGAAGCGGTCAATTGCCACCACAACTATGTGCAGCGCGAAACCCATTTCGGCGCCGATATTCTGGTCACGCGCAAAGGCGCGGTTTCGGCGAAAAAGGGCGAACTCGGCATCATCCCCGGCTCGATGGGGGCGCGCAGCTACATCGTGCGCGGCCTCGGCAACGCTGAAGCCTTCTGTTCATGCAGCCACGGCGCGGGCCGCGCCATGAGCCGCAACGAAGCCAAACGGCGCTTCACCGTCGACGACCAGATCCGGGCTACCGCCCACGTCGAATGCCGCAAGGACAGCGACGTGATCGACGAAATCCCGATGGCCTACAAGGACATCGACGCCGTGATGCACGCCCAGCGCGATCTGGTCGAAATCGCGCATACCCTGCGGCAGGTGGTGTGCGTGAAAGGATAGATGATGACGAAAATTCTCAGCGCCCACCCGATCGACCCGCTGATCCGCCAGCGCATCATGGCGGCGCTGGCCGGGATTGAAAGGGAACACGGCGTGACCGTGCTGCACGCCTGCGAATCCGGCAGCCGCGCCTGGGGCTTTGCTTCGCCCGATAGCGATTACGATGTGCGTTTTCTCTACGTCCATCGTCTGCCGTGGTATCTCGCCGTCGAAGAACAGCGCGACGTGATCGAACTGCCGATCAGCGACGAACTCGACATCGGCGGTTGGGAACTGCGCAAAATCCTGCGCCTGCTCCGGCGCGCCAATCCTGTGCTGCTCGAATGGCTGGCTTCGCCCGTCATTTACCGGCAGGACGAACAGTGGGTCGGCGAAATCCGCGCCATGGCGACGCGCTGGTTTTCGCCCCAACGCGGGCGCTATCACTATCTGGCGATGGCGAACAACAATTTTCGCGGCTACCTGCAAGGCGACAGCGTGCGGCTCAAAAAATATCTCTACGTCCTGCGCCCGCTGCTCGCCGCCCAGTGGATCGAACGCGGCTACGGCCAGCCGCCGGTGCGTTTCGCCGATCTGGCTGAACGGTTGCTGAACGACGCTGCCCTGATCGACGAAATCAACGCGCTGCTGGCCAGCAAAATGCGTTCCGGCGAAGCCGAATACGGCCCGCGCCAGCCGCGCATACACGCCTTCATCGAACAGGAACTCGCGCGCAACGCCATTGATCCCGATTACAAGCGAACCGACGGCGACGCCGCCGAACTCGATGCTTTTCTGATGCGGACGGTATTGGCGGTTTCCTCACAACAAGACCAGGCGGCATGAAATGCGGCTTACCCTTCCACCATGCTGGGCATGGTCCCCCTCCCCATCGCGCGGCGACGGGGAGGATCGTCAGCAGCGCCGCCGCCCCGATCCTCCCCATTCGGCGAATGGGGAGGGGGACCGCCCGCGTAGCGGGTGGTGGAGGGGTACAGGCCATACGTCGTATTGCAGAGAAAACATGACACGACACAAACATCAGCCTGATTACGCCACTGCTCGCCGCCTGCGGCGGCAATTGTCGCTGCCCGAAGCCCTGCTGTGGCGCGAATTGCGGCGGTCGCCGCAGGGCATCAAGTTGCGTCGGCAACATCCTGTTGGCCCTTACGTTATCGATTTTTATTGCGCGCGGGCCAAAACAGGTTTCGAGATTGATGGCGGCGCTCACGACATGGGCGACCGGCCCGATCGTGACGAACAGCGCAGCGCATGGCTTGCCAGGCAGAAAATCCGTCTCGTCCGCATTCCCGCGCAAGACGTGCTGGCGGACCCGGTCGCCGTGGCCGAGGCCATTGTGGCGTTTTGTTTGGAATTTTTGAAACAAGCTCGACCATGATGCTTCATCAACCCCTCCACCACCCGCTGCGCGGGCGGTCCCCCTCCCCATCGCACGGCGACGGGGAGGATCTTTGCCACGGAGTGATCGTGGCGCTTCTAAAATAAGCAGGGCAGTAACCGATGAAACAGATCGAACTCGACGGCTCGCGCGGCGAGGGCGGTGGGCAGATTCTGCGTACGGCCTTGAGTCTGTCGATGATTACCGGCAGGCCGTTTGTCATCGAGCGTATCCGCGCCGGGCGCAAAAAACCGGGGCTGCTGCGCCAGCATCTGACCGCCGTGCAGGCGGCAAGCGCCATCTGCGGGGCGAGAACGGAAGGCGCGACGCCCGGCTCAGAGCGGCTCAGCTTTCAGCCGGGGCCGATCCGCGCCGGTGACTATCGCTTCGCTATCGGTTCGGCGGGCAGTTGCACCCTGGTGCTGCAAACCGTGCTGCCCGCCCTGTGGTTCGCCGATGGCCCAAGCACGCTCGCGGTCAGCGGCGGCACCCACAACCCGGCTGCGCCGCCCGCCGATTTTCTCATCCGTAGCTGGCAGCCGCTCATGCAGCGCATGGGCGTGACGCTCGACATCGAACTGCGGCGTCACGGCTTCTACCCGGCTGGCGGCGGCGAAGTGCGGGCGACCACCGCGCCGGTCACGGCCTGGCGGCCTCTTGATCTGGAAGATCGCGGCGCGCTCTGCCGGATCAGCGCCACCGGCATCGTCGCCGGGATTGCCGCCGATGTCGCCAGACGCGAAACAGCGCGGGCCGCCAGCCAGTTGGGCGCGCTCGCTGAAGAACTGCGTGTCCTCCCCGCCAGCGAAGGCCCCGGCAACACCCTGCTGCTGACGCTGGAATATGAAAAAGTGACCGAAATCTTCTCTGCCTGCGGCGAACGCGGCCTTCCCGCCGAAACCGTCGCCGACCGCGCCGCCGCTGAAGCCCGCCAGTACCGCGACAGCGCCGCCGCCGTCGGTCAGCACCTGGCCGATCAGTTGCTCCTGCCCGTAGCTCTGGCCGGGCAGGGCCGTTTTACGACCGATGTTTTGTCTCCGCACCTCAAAACCAACGGCCAGATCATCGAAAGCTTTTTACCGCTGCGCTTCGGGTTTGCGGCAGGCGAGCGATGCGTCCGGGTGAGCCTCGGCTGATTTCGGCCAGATCACCCCAGACCGGAGTCTGGGGTTTCATGGTTACCGCGTGGTCAATGGCTCGTATGACCGTGCGGGATCGCCTCGTGCGCCGTGGACATTTCGTGCGGCGTCGGCGCGTTGTAGCCGAGTAGCCCCGGATCGGTCATGCCGAAGATCATCGCCACATGCCCCAGGATGAGAAATGCGGCGACGTAGGTGGCGTGATGGCGGAGTTTTTGTTCCGCCGCCAGGCCGCGGTGAATCAGCCCCAGATCCTGCAAGGCCAGCAGCAGCAGCGGAATACCGCCGAGCAGATAAGCCCCCACCGCCGTCACATCCAGCGCCGTGCGCCACTCGCCAGCGGCGGTGATCGGCAGCACCGCCGTTTTCAGCAGGTAGACGATGATGCCGAGAAAATACAGGCCGACGGCGATGCTCGCCCAGCGGTTGAGGCGGCGTACCCAGCCGTCGAGGCGGCGGGTAAACAGAATGTACAACTCGGTAATGACCACCGTTTCCGCGAGGCCAACCGGAATCGCCATAAAGATAATCAGATTCCACGGCTGGTTGACGGCCAGCAGTTCCATGTAATGGGTCATGTTCATAAGCATTTTCCTTCCGATGCGTTGAGCCGGGGCGGGCCAGCCGCCGCCGACGCGATGCGCGGCCCGACGGGAACGCCGGGCCGCCACGACAATGCGATAGACGAATCAGGAAGAAGCGCGAGGCGGCTTGAAAATTTCCGCCGCCCTGCTGCTCGGAGGCCGCGCCGAATCGGGCCAGCGCCAGGATGGCGCGACGGCGACGGTCAGCGCCGACAAGACCGCTGGCGGCGCGGCGGCAAAGCCGGGACAACAGGGCGCCGGGCTTTTATGGCATGGCGTTTTATCATGCGCGTGTTGGTCATGGTCTTGCGTTGCCGCTGGCATCGGCCCATCCGCCGCGTCGTGGCAGGGCATCTCAACGACCGGCTGCGACAAGGACATCACTGCGCTCTGCGCAAAACCCGGCGCGACAGCCAGCAACAGGCAGGCTGCGGTAAATAAAGCGATAGTTTTTCGGCACGAGCGAAACATGGTTCGCGGATTATCTCTGATTTCTTCCTATCTGTTGACCAATTTTTCAGTGATTGACTCGGCAATGGGCGAGTGAAAACTGCCGTCAAAAGCGAGGCGGTGGTTGCCGAAGGCTTGGCTGTTCCGGCAAGGCGCTGCGGAGCGCCGCGCTGAAAGCTGAAGCGCCTTACCGCGCCCGCGGATTGATCGTTGTTTTGGGCGGATTCGGCTTGTTTGGCTTGTCTGGCTTGCCCGGTTTTGTCGGCGGGCGTGGCGGCGGGCGGGGCCGGGGTGGCGGACGGTATTGGCCGGGGCCGACGTAGACCGGCACCGGCACATAAACCGGCTCGGTCGCCGCGGGTTCCGGGGGCGCTTGCTGCATGGCCGCCCGTTCGCGCTCCTGCCGCTCCTCTTTTTCCCTTTCCCGGCGCGCTTCCAGATCCTTGTCGACCTGCTCGCGCAGGCGCGCCATCTCGCGTTCCGCCCGCTCGCGCTCGGCTTCGGGCACGCTGTCGGCGGGCGCTACTTTGACTGTCTGGCTGCCGGTGGCGCAGGGTTCGGCGGAGATGACCGTCTGCCCGCCGGGCAGGCGGCATTTATAGGCATCCGCCGCAGCGGGCGTCGCCAGAAGCAGGAACGACGGCAAGAGGAGGAAGGGTAAAAGCCTGCTCATCAGAGGGGGCGGGTCGTCGGGATCAGGGCATCATACCCGCCCCGCTCGTTTTCGTCGCGCCATCTGGTCAGGCTGTCGATCAAGACGGACGATGGCGGCGGCGGTGCAGTTCGTGCACTTCTTCGGCCAGAGCGGGTACTGGTCCGTCTACGCGGAGATCGGGCAGGATGTCCTGTAGCGGCAGGAGCCGCACGGGCGGCGCGGCAACGCCAAGAGCGGCGAGCCATGCCGCCGTCTGCGCCGCCGAGCTGATATAAACAATGCGGCCCAGCCCGGCCCAGCCATGCGCTGCGGCGCACATCGGGCAATGTTCGCCGGAGGTATAAACGCTTGCCGCTGAGCGGGCCGCAGCGCTCATATTGACCGCGGCCCAGCGGGCGATCTCAAATTCGGGATGGCGGGTCGGGTCGCCGGAGAAGACGCGATTACGCGCCTCGAACAGAATGTTGCCGTCCGCCGCAACCAGCACCGAGCCGAACGGCTCGTCGCCCGCCCGCAACGCCTCTGCGGCAAGTTCGACGCAGCGGCGCAGGTATGTCATTTCTGAGTCATTGACCATAAGGCCCGATTATATGCGCCGCGCGGCTCTCCTTTCATCCGTCGCTGCTATCAGCACGGTTACATTCGCCCTCTATCAATGCGCCGCGTCAAGCGCCTTGCCCAACGGCAGATAGAGCGTCAGCGGCTGGCTGGCGAAGGCGGTGAAGCCGTAGTGTTCGTAGAACGCCTTGGCTCCGGCGTCTTTGGCGTCCACGATCAGGGCATAGGCGGCGACTTGTTCACGAGCTTGCAGGCAGCGATCCACGGCGCAGCCGAGCAGTAATCGGCCCAGGCCCTGTCCGCGTCGTTCGGCGGAGATGGCCAGGCGACCGAGGCGAAAGCACGGCACGGAGTAGCGCGGCAGATGCTTGCGGTCGGTTTCGCTCAAGCGCGAGGCGTCGACTTCGGCGGCGCTCAGGGTGTAGTAGCCGAGAATCGGGGCGGGCTGCCCGCCGTCAGTCAGCACGAATACCGAAGTAATGCCGCGTCGCCGCTGCTGGTCGGCGAAGCGTTGCAGGTATTGATTGAGTTCGGGAACGCCGCAATCGAAGCCGCTCCGCTGATGGATGGCGGTATTCAGCGGCGCTTCTTCAAACACGCCGGACCTTTTCCCTGGCTTCTGAAAGGGCTTGGGTCAGTGCCGCATTGGGCGCGAAGGCGCCTTCCAGAGCCGAGGCAAACGCTGCAAAATCCTTCTGCGACAGGCTTATACGCGATTCGCGCTCAAGAAGTTGCTGGGCTTTTTCCTTGGCTGCCGCGCGCACGAAGCTCGCCATCGTCGTACCCATCAGGGCGGCGGCTTGGGCAATGACGCCTTTTTCTTCGGCGTCCATCTTGAGATCAAAGCGGGCGGTTATGGTCATCGCGGCATCCTCCATGTTTACGGTATTTTACCGTATTAAAGGTGAAGCGTGGCTAGCCGTCGCTGGCCACCAGCACGTCGCATTTGCCTTCCGCCAGCAGATGTCGGGTCGTGCTGCCGAGCAGCAGTTCTTCGACGATGTGGAGGCCGCGTTTGCCGACGGCGATGAGGTCGCAGTCCTGAACTCTGGCTTGTTGCAGGATGAGATCGGTCGGGTTGCCGGGCAGGGCGAAAAGGTGGGCGGCGGCGGGCGGCAGTTGTTCGATTTCGACCAGCCGGTGCAGTTGCTGCATTGCCTTGATCTGCGCTTCGCTGCGGTATTGCTGGATGATGGCGCGTTTGACGCCGGCGTAGTGCATCTTGCGCTCGAAGGGGACTTCGATGGCGTGGAGCAGCACCTGTTCGGCTTCTGGCGCGATCTGGCGGACGAGACGGAGCGCCGCCAGGGCGGCGGGGGAAAAATCCATGGCGACGAGGGCGCGGCGGTAGGGGGCGGCGGCTGGGTTTTTGACGATCAGCGCCGGGCAGCGCATTTTGCGCAAGAGGCGCAGCGCGGTTGAGCCGATGGTCAATTGACGCAGCAAACCCTCGCCGCGCGAGCCGACGACCAGCAGATCGGCGGCGATGATGTCGGCGTGGTCGAGCAGGCTGTCGACGGGTTTGCCGAAAATGACCTGGCAATGGGTGGCGGTGTGGGCGAGTTCGTGGGCGATGTCCTGCAACTGGCGGCTGGCGTCGTTGGCCAGGGCGACGGCAAGCGGCGGGCTGTCCGGGGCGAGCAGGCGCTGGATGTCGTCGAACGGGCCGGGGCTGATGGCGTGGGCGAGGTGTAATTGACCATCGCGTTCGGCGGCGAGCCGGGCGGCCCGCTTGACCGCATTGTGCGAGGCGGCGGAAAGATCGGTGGCGGCGAGGATACGGGTCACGGCGTTTCCTCCTCAGGGTCGGTTGGATTGCGGAAGATGGCGGCGCGCATCAAGAGCATGGTCGTGACCGGCGAGGTGAGCAACAAAAAAATGGTAATCAGCAATTCATGGATCACCGGGCGACCGGCGGCGGCTGATGAGGTGAGCATCGAGGCGAGCAGAGCGCAGCCCGCGCCCAGGGTGTTGCCCATGGTCGGCGCGTGGATGCGGGCGTAGAAGGAATTGAGGCGCAAGAGGCCGAGCGAGCCGACCAAGGCCAGCAAACCGGCGGCGATCAGCAGCATGGCGGCGGGCGCGGCCAGCCAGGGCGACATGTCGGGCAGGTTCATGGCTCGATCACCTCGCCGCGCAGCAGGAATTTGGCCATTGCCGCCGAACCGACGAAGCCGAACAGCGCGATCAGAAGCGCAATGTCGAAATAGAGTGCCGAACCCATGCCGATGCCGAGCATGAGGATCGACAACATGCCGTTGATGTAGAGGGTATCGAGCGCCAGAATGCGATCCTGCGCCGCCGGGCCGCGCAGGAGGCGGATGACGGCGCACAACATGCCGGTGGCGAAGCAGGCGAGGGCAAAGTGTATGGCCCAGTCGAGGAGGGGGGTCATGGGTGAACCTCTGGTCTTTGAAAAATCGCCATCAGCGGACGTTCGTAGCGTTCCTTGATGGTGTGGAGCCAGGTTGCCTCGTCCTGCAAATCGAGGACATGCAGGGTCAGCACATTATTTTCCGGGTCGTGGCCCGCGAAAACGGTGCCGGGCGTCGCCGTGATGATGATCGAAAGCGCCGCCAGCCCGTGCGGGTCGGTGAGATCGAGCGGGATTTGCATGAAGCCGACTTGCGGCGGCTGGCGAACTGCGCCCAGAATGATCCGGCCAACGGCGAGATTGGAGCGGATCACGTCGCACAGCACATGCCAGCATAGCCGCAAAGCCAGGCCGAGGCGGCGCGGCTGTGCCGTCAGCGGCCGCAGCCGCCGCGCCAGATAGCCCGCCAGCAGCGCCAGAACGAGGCCGATCAGCCACTGGTGCAAGGCCAGCGACTCATTGACCACCAGCCACACGGCGAGCAGCGTGATTTCGAGCAGGGGCGGTTTCAAGGTGCGGTTCATGGCGCCGACGGGATGATGGTGTGAATATAAGCCCCGGCGTCGTAGAGCGAATCAGACGCGGCGGCAGCGTAGGCCATCATGCCCTCCGGCGCGAGCGAAAGCCACAGGCAGGCCAGCAGCAGGGCGGCGACTGGCCCGGCTTCCAGCCATTGCAGATGCGGCGTTGGCCGCTCCAGATCCCAGAAAACGCGGATGCCCAGGCGCGACATGGCGATCAAACCGGCCATGCCGGAGATGACAAGCGCCGCGATGTACATCCCGACATGCAGCGCGGAAGCCTGCGGCAGCGAAGCGAGCGAAGCGCCAAGCAGGGCGAATTTGCCGACAAAGCCGGACAGCGGCGGCAAGCCGGTCAACAGCAGCACGCAGGCGACAAAGGCAAGGCCGAGAAAAACCACCGCCGCCGGAATGGCGACCCCGACCATTTCGTCGGGGTGCTCGCTATCGTGCGGCCCGGCCTCCATGCCGAAAGCCTCCTGGCTGATGGCGAGAAAATCCGCGCCCTGCGGGCGGTTGCGTTCAGCCATTTCAACCAGCATGAAAAACGCGCCGCTGCCGAGCACCGAACTGACCAGATAATAAATGGCCGGCGCAGTCAACAGCGTGCCGGTAAAGCCGAAAGACGTCAGCAAGGTGCCGGAAGACACAACGACCAGAAACGCCGCCAGCCGGTCGAGCTTCTGCGCCTGCAAAACGCCCAGCGTACCGGCGGCCATCGTCACCAGGCCGCAGTAAAACACCCAATCGCCGCCAAACGGCGCCGGAGCGACGCCGCTTTCCTGAAACAGCACGCCCAGCCGCAACAGCGCATAGACCCCGACCTTGGTCAAAATGGCGAAAACAGCCCCGACTGGCGCCGCCGCGTTGCTGTAAGTCGCGGGCAGCCAGAAATTAAGCGGCCAGGCCGCGGCCTTGATGAGAAAAACAACGCCGAGCAAAGCGGCGGCGGCGTGGAACAAGGGGCGGTCAGCGGCATCGAGCGTAGCGATGGCGGGCGGCAGTTCGGCCAGATTCAAAGTGCCGGTCACGCCGTACATCAGCGCCGCGGCAACGAGAAAAAGCAGCGAAGCGAGCAGATTGACGACAATGTAATGCAGCCCGGCGCGCACCCGCAGCCCGCCCGAACCATGCAGCGCCAGACCGTAGGACGCCGCCAGCATGACCTCGAAAAAGACAAAGAGGTTGAACAGATCGCCGGTCAGAAACGTCCCGTTCAAGCCCATCAACAAAAACTGGAACAAGGGCAGGTAATGCACGCCCGCCTTTTCCCAACGGGCGATGGAATACACCAGCGCCGCCAGCCCCAGCGTCGCCGTCAGGGCCAGCATCACCGCCGCCAGCCGGTCAACGACCAGCACAATGCCAAACGGCGGCGCCCAGTTGCCCAGCGCGTAGATACCAATCGGCCCCGACCACGGCGCCGCCGCCCAACCATCGGCAACCGCCAGCAGGGCAAAAGCGACCGCGCATTGGAGCAGCGTCGAAACCAGCGCCAGCAAAAAACGCGGCCCGTGCCGACTATCACTCGACAACAGCAACAGTGCCCCGGTCAGCATCGGCAGCAGAATGGGCAGAATGGGGAGGTGATGCAGCCAGGGGGTCATCATGGACGGATCATGCCTCCCATGTCTTACGCGACGCCCGTAAAATCACAATCTTGCCTCCACCCAATCCCATCGTTTGTCCTTCACCATGACAAACTGGCAACGACCGCCTGACATTTCTTCCCATACGCCGCCAATCAATCGGTCATCTTCAGCGGCAAGCCAGCGGTCAGCGCCTTTGTATTCCACGGCCAGCACGACATCCCCCGGTAAGGCGCAAAGAAAATCCGGGTAAAACTTTCCATCCGCCTTTTGCAGAAAAAATGAACTGCCTTCACGCCGTACCAGATTGCGTATCCAGTATTTGATTTTTCCAAGTTGCGCCAACTTGTCCAACTCGCAAGCGCACTCGAATTCCTCCCTGCTGTCGAAATCGCCAATGCGACCGTGGTAGTGCTTGCGAAACTCGAACACACCATAACGCCCGTCATAATCACGCACTGGCGCATAAGCCTGCGGGTTGAACACGAACGCATGAACCGGATCGACGGCAACGCGCTCCTCCCTGCCATCGCCGAACAAAGTTTCCTGATACGCCGTTTTAATCGCCGCAATATGCAGTGCACGTATCCGCTGCTCGATGCGATTACGGATAAGAAATTTCTGTTGATTGATGCGCGCCAGCGTAAAGCCGGGTTGATCCAGTAATCTGCCCAGCCAACTGGAGACAAAGGCTTGTTTGGCCGCGTGAGTAATGGTTGCTTCTGGCAAATTCCGGCACAACCAGGCGGCTAGCCGCACCGCGTCCCAATGTTCCGGCTGATAGACCAAACCAAGATCGCGCTGTAAATCGGGCATGAAACGCTGCACCACCCTGCCCGATTCCGCGTCAATGTCGATCTCGCCGCCTTGCGCAATCTTGAACGCCGCGCCCAATACCAAAAGATCGTCATGCGTCGGCACGGCATCGTAAAGCGACAAATCCCAGCGGTATTCCAGTACTTCCACGTCATCGAAAAGCGCCAACTCCCCCTGCATCCGCAGCGTCAGTTGTGGCACGGCGAAGCGTTCACCCGCTTCGGCGGGCGTCTGGAAAAACTCGATGGCGCTCGTGCGACTCACTTCCGCCGCCTGCTCAATCGCCTGCCGCGCCGGTTCGCTCGTCACCGTCTTGGTCAGTTCCGCCGTTTCTTCAACCGTCAACGGCTTGGTAATCGTCAGAGTTTTGGACTTTTCGTCCCAACTCACTTTATCGCGGATCGGCCTGGTAATAACGCGCAGGTCGGGTTTTTCCGGCAAATTGATCGCAACAGGATGCACCACGATACGTTCGGGATGTGCCGCCAGATCAAGCCGCCCTTGCTCAGAGCGCCCAGCGGCGACAAACTCCGCCGCCTCCTTGCGCTCAAAGCCCGCCCCGGCCACCAGCCGGTCGCGCAGCGCGCCCGCCGTCTCGGCAAAATTTCGCGACACGACAAAAGCGTAAGATTGATTCAACGCCTGCGCCGCCCGGTGGCGAGCATCCGGCTGACGCAACACCCGCCCCAGCAATTGCTCAACCGCCGTCGCCGACGACAGCGACGCCATGCTCACCAGCACATAAGCAAAGGGGCAATCCCAACCCTCGGCCAATGCTCGCTGCGTAATGACGAATTTGACCGGACAACGCTCATCGGCAATCCCTTTGGCGTAGGCGCTGTCAATATCCTCCAATCCGCGTTCATCACCGGTGGCGACCACTACCTCATCAGCGGGAATCCGGTGATTCTCGATCAATTCGCGCCGCACACGTTCCACATCCAGCGTCTCGATACCCTGCCGCCGCGGCTCCGCCTGAATCAGCATCACGGGCCGCAAATACGCGCCGCCACGGCGCCGCTCATCATCGGCAAGCTGCTGCAACGCATTGCGCCGAGCGATGGCGTCGGCCAAACATTGTTGCCAGTTGCCTTCCGTTTCCAGCACCACCGGCAACTTGATCATTTCCTCGGCTTTCAATTCCGCCGCCGAAACGCTATGCAACACATTCGACGGCGTGCGCTCGGTATCCGGCGTTGCCGTCAATTCCATCATGCCGCTGGGGCGGAACTTGGCGAGCGTATCGAAAGCCAATTCCGTGCGGCTGTTATGCGCCTCATCCACAATCACGAAAGGACGGCGCAGACGCAGTACATTGGCCAGCGAGCAAGGCGTTATTTCACCATCGTTCAATAATTCAGCGCGCTGCGTGGCGTCAAGGCCATCAAAGTGGTGCATCAACGCGCCGTTCGATTCATAGACCTTGCGGTTTTCCTCATCCTCCACCTGAAACGCCTGCCGCGTCGCCACAATCACCGTCGTCGACGTATCCAGCGTCGCTCGTGTCACGCTCTTGGCTTCATCGAGATCAAGCACCGTCACCGCGCCCGCCTCGCGCAAGGCCAGCGCATAAGGATGCTGCCCGTTCTTGAGCGCCTTCAGAGTCTGTTCACGAATCGCCTTGGAGGGAACCAGCCACAATATCAATCCATATTCACTACGCAGCAGATGCGTATTCACCAGCGCCACGCTCTTGGCCGCCAACCAGGTCTTGCCGCCGCCAGTTGGCACCCGCAAACAAAAATACGGCATATCCGCCGGAAAACCAGCAAGCGGGTTATAAGCAAGCCCCCGTCCCCACAACTGTTCCGTAACGACATTGAACGCCACCGACGCACTGGGCGATTCATGGCAGGCGCGAAAATAGGTTTCGATACTCTCCAGCACCTGTTGCTGATAAACCTTCGGAATAAAACCCGCCATGGCTCAAATCTCCAATGCGTAAGGCGTCTGTTTGAACGTAATGCCCTCGCGCGCCAACCGCGCACGCCCCAAACGGCACGCCGCCGCATAAATCACCTTCGGCCCAGCAAAAGGCGGCAGACATTCCAGCACCAGCCCAGTCAACACATTGCCGCCATTCACCGATTTATCCTTGAGGATGCCGTTGTACAGCAGATAAATCGCGCGGCCTTCGTGAATGCCTAGCAAAGGCGACAAATCCTGACGCCCTCTCCCGCTGGCGGGAGAGGGCTGGGGAGAAGGCAAGCCCGTTCCTGTTTCAGCAAACCAGACAAATTCCGCCAGTTGCGCAAAACGCACATCGGCGCGAATCTGACCGCCGGGGGAAAACAGCGGCTCCTTGCTCAAAGTACAGAACTGGAAGCCGCCGCCCAAACCCGCGACGGATTCGCCTTTGGTATTGGTGTAGCCCTCTGCAACACGGCGCACACGCTCGGCGGTGACGTTCTTTGCGATATTTTCATCCATCTCGACGAGAATGAAACGGCGATTGCCGCCGTCATCAAGGTTTTGTTTGAGGACGGCGTGGGCGGTAGTGCCGGAACCAGCGAAGGAATCCAGCACCAGAAATTCGTTACCATCAATCATGGAAATAAGATACCGAATCAGATCAACAGGCTTCGGGAATGGAAAACTAAAACCAATTTCTGACAAAGCAATTGATTGAGACTGTGTGCTTCCTACACCGCTAATTACCGTTATGGCATGACTTGCTTGCTCTCGATCTTTTATCGACTCAATAGCCCCCGTTCCCGTTATGACGAAGCGAGTACGTTGCCCTTTAGAATCGGGAACAGGTTGAAAATTTGAGTCAATAAAATCCTGCAAAATCGCCTTGGACGACCAACCGCTCGACACAGTGACTTCATTGGTCAAGCAGCCTTCTGCAATTATTGCTTTGTTGAAGTAGTGCGGCCATGCGTTGGTACGGGGCGGTATGTGCGCTTCCTGCACACTGGCTGGAAATCCTATTGGAAGAACAACTTCGCTAACCGGGTTTTTAGGGCCATTTTTGACAATCGTATTTTGAATTTGAGCACGGTTAAGTTTGCTACCAGATCCCACGGACGGGTCTATTACCTTTGGGTGAGGGAAGCAGTCAGGGTTTATCGCATACGCAAGAACATATTCGTGGCAATTTTTTATTTTTGCTTGATTATCGAAATTTCCATCAGTTCGCCATACAAATGTAGTCAATCGACGATTCACACCAAATATCTCATCCATCAGACTGCGTAAATGATGAACCTCGTCATCATCAATAGAAACAAAAATCGCCCCATCCTCCCGCAAAAACTGCCGCAACAACACCAGTCGCGGATACATCATGCACAACCAGCGATCATGCCGATCCAGCGTCTCGCCTTCCTTGCCGACCACTTCGCCCAGCCACTTGCGAATCTCCGGGCTGTTCACATTGTCGTTATAAATCCAGCCTTCATTCCCCGTGTTGTACGGTGGATCAATATAAATGCACTTCACCCGCCCCGCATAACGCGGCAACAGGGCTTTCAGGGCATGAAGGTTGTCCCCCTGCACAATCAAATTCCCGCTGTCGGCATTCCCTCCAGAAAACCCCGCCACCGGCTCCAACAACCGATAAGGCACTTCCTTGTGGTGTTTGACGACGGCATCTTTACCGATCCAGTTTAGTGTGGGCATGGGTGTGATGGCTCCTCAGTGCTTGATGGAGTATGTGCACATAGGACGATGGCTTTCACCCCTCTACACCAGACAAAATACGCCAGATATCTCGATAATCTTTAGCAGAAAGTGGAGAATTTTTTGGCCTTGCCCGATTCCACACAGCAATCTCCGCCGAAGCAATGAAGTCCCTTACCGCATGAACAGATATTTTTTGTGTTGATTTAGCATCTTGGCGATAACGCTCCCCCATGGTTTCCGCGATGGAACGAGGAACGCCATTCATACGCATCAACACGCCTTCCTCCGTTTTGACGCCGTGATAAATCATGGCCGGAAGCAAATTGATGTGGCGCTTTTGTTCATCGGACAATTTCTCAAAATTAATACCAGATAGCCGACTCAGTGCAGACAACCCCCAAGTACCATTGTTGATGAGATTGCGATAAACAGCCTTACATGCCTCTGTTATGGCGTGAGTTTGGTCTTGATCGGATCGAAAGTAGGTCAATGCAATTTCCTGAATACTCTTGCCATCCACCCAATCACGGGTAATGGCCGCCAGTTGTTGGTGCTCTATCCCTCTTTCTGTGATGTCTTCAAGGCTTCGCGCCAATTGAGGAATCTTCAGCATGATGCCATAAAGGTCAGACATCCCAGATGCATTGCCAAACAACCTGTCCACCGAAAAATCCGCTGTTGTCAGATTACGATTCAACTCACCGATACCATGCAAAGCTCTGCCGACACCTTCAAACGAAAAACCTGTATTGTCCGCAAGCGCCACTCGTCCCGGCTCACCAGCAATCTTATGAGCATAAAGTTTCGTCGCTTCAATCAACTTTTGTGCCCGTACCAGACCTTCGGCTGACTCTTGCAAAACCCGATAACCGTAAGTATTGCGGAGTGAGTTTTCCACATTGGCAATCACACGATCCAGATTGCCGATCTCATGAACTAAGTGATTTACATAACAACGATAATCCTCCCACTGTTCGGTGTTGATCACACCCAACAACGCATCACTATCACTGGCCTGATCCAATGTAGCTACGACACTGACCAATTGTGAGACAAGTTCCCCAGCAGCATCGCGGACATATTGCCGAACCTCATTGGCGCGGTTGGCATCAGCAATGCCAACCACACCCACACTGTCTTGATTCATGCGTCCGGCACGTCCAGCCAAATTCCAGAATTCCCTGGTCGCCATTTTTTTAACAAATGGAAAATTTCTTAGTTTGTACTCTGGCTTTGCCAGAAATACTGATGAAACCGGAAAATTAATTCCCTGCGCTAACGTGGTTGTTGCACACAAAACTTTTATATCTCCTTCTTCCGTCAACCATTCAATAAATGAGCGAATCTCGTCGGAAAGACCCGCATGGTGTACACCCACACCATGCGAAAGCATTTTGATTAACTCGAACTGCGGACTGATCTCTGCCGCAAGGAAACGTTGAACAAGTTGTATCCGTTCAGGCACGGGGTCAATAACCGGCAAGGTTTTGATAGTCTCTCGCGCCATACTCCATGTCGTGCGTGGGTCGCTTCCTACCGCAATACTGGTTCCACGACTTGAAAAAACGGTTGCCATCGCGGCGGCTTGCAAGCTGAAGCCGTTTTGTTCTCCATTTGCTTTGAGAAGCTTTGACTTGGCAATATTATTCAAAGGCTTGACGCCACCAACCGGATGCGTACCTGCCAATTCAATCGTCTTGCGTGTGGTCAACAAAGACTCGAATTCCAACCGCCAGCCAGCGCGTACCGAGTTATCCGCCTTCACTCGGAACATACCCACCAATTGCTCATTGGGCCGCCAAGGGCTGGTGCCAACGCTGATAGAGCGTCCGGCTTTCGGATCGTTTGCCAGCCAACGCGCCAGCGCATCAGCATGTGCAACGAATGGCATCAGCAACAGGAAGTTGGTGCCAGTACATTCTTGCTTGATTGTGGCAAGCAGCAATTCAATACGCAGACCGCGCTGTTCACTCTCCATGTTGTGCGCTTCGTCCATCACCATCAACGATAGCGGACGACTTACCCTTTTGTTGCGGATAACCAATTGCAATTTTTCCGGTGTCGCAACCAGTATGTCGAAAGCTCTGGCGTCGCCAGTTTCTGTCGATGCCAGCAAGGTTTCCTCGATGGCATCGATTTCCACCGCTCCAGTAAGTTGCTCTACCCGAATGCCAATTGGACTGAAGTCGCGGCGCAACCGTCGGGTAATCTGATTGCCCAGCGCCTTGGTTGGCACTACATAGGCCACCCAGCCGCCTTGTTCGGCAAACTGGTTCAATGCTTGGAGAATGCGGAATTGGGCGAGCAGTGTTTTTCCACCCGACGTTGGCAGATCAATGACTACGGCAGTAGCAGCGGCATCCAAAAGCCCCTGCTCTTGAAGTGCCGCTCGTTGTGGCGGCAGCAATTCGAACATTGCTTGTTGTTTGGTCACGGAGCCAACGAAACGAGTCACTCTGGAATTGATGGAATGCGCCACCCACCACAAGGAACCTGCAACCATCTGGCGCGAGCTGGCATGAAGCCAGCGCATCAGTATTTCCAGTGAGGCATCACCACAAACTGTTGCGGCATCCGTGGCCGCTTCAAAATGTTTATCCAGCACGACATGAATACCGCGTGGCTCACCTTGAAGAACATAACGAGCCAGCATCTCGGTTGCTTTGGCCCAGTGATAGAGCGCAATCAGGCGTAGGGCCATTGCCCTATCCTCGGCATTCGAGCCGCTGTTCAGTGAGGATTTTTCATATTCACGCTGATCCTCTCTCAGTCCGGCAACGATTTCCCGGATTCGGTCGAGATCATCCCAGCCATTTTTACGGAGCAACCGCACCCAGCAATCGAACAGACGGTACAGCAAACGCAAATGCCAAGGCTGGCTGGCTACTGACGGCACGGCAATAGCGGTTTTGTTATCCGCAAACCAGCGGCGAATGTCCGACCAACGGTCGCCACAATAGGCCAGACTCGCCAAGTGCAGTACATGAAAAATTCTTTCTTCGGATGCAGATGGGACAGACATCAATCGACGAAATCCAAATGCCTTCCAAGCCCCCGCGATACATTGCAGACGCAAATCATCTTGTTCGGGAGACTGGCTCAAAAACGCAGGCAAGCCTTCGATGGCGGTCATTTCATAGGCCAGTGCTACACGCTTCAACAAATCTTCTGTATAGGCGGAATCGTCGATTGACAAATGCAACTGGTGGCCCACAGCCCTTTGCACCAAGTTGGCTTGCGCCAGTTCACTAGCACGCTGACGCTCATCGGTAGAAATGGCAGCAATCGCCCAGTGCAATTCAAGGCGTTCAAGCGTCTCTTGTTTCAGATTCATGCCTCACCTCCACGCTGACGAGATGCGACAACTTTTGCTGGAAGATTGGCAATACTTCCAAGAGGAAGATAAAGCGCAATCAGGTCAATGGTCATGGTATCCGGACAGCCTATGGCAAGCGCCCCGACCCGCACACGCAAATCATCTTTATGAGGAGGAACATCCCGTACCAGAATGCCGAACAGGTGCACGTCGCAGGTGTTATTGAGATAGGTTGTTGCCGCGGTTTTGTAACGCGAAAGCCATGCCGCCCCTCCAGCCCGATGCCCCAGGTAACGCACCAGACCATCACGTATCTCGCGGCGGTTCCGTAAATCTTCCATTTGTTGTTTCAGCCCATGCCGTCCATAAACTACCCCCGGCGGATTATCTGCATGAGATGATGTCTTGACCTCGCCAAATGCGAAGCGCTCACGGCCCGCGTGATTTTCAAAACCAACAAGATCAGCTCCCGGCAAACTGGAGCCACGTTTGCGCTCATCCCTTCCATCCGGCCATGGAAAGAAGCAGTCTTGGTGCTCGCTTAAGTAATGCTCGGCCAATGCCTCGCCGACACGCCAGTCTTCTGGCGCGGCCTCATCTGCCAATAGCACTTCCAAGTTTTCCTTGGAAAATTCGGTATCGGCCAGACCATTGAGCAGATCACCAAGACTCCGAGCACCTGCATCATCAAAAACCAAGGTTGCTACTGGCCCGGCAAGTTGCTGTTCCAATTGCTCGATAGACAGATTAAGTCCCACACCTGTCACAGGTGGCTTTCCAAGCTGATAGCATGGTGCATGGCTTGGCGGCATCTTCATACTACCCTCTTGTGTTGGATAACTGCCAAAAACTCAGCACCAGCAATCTTTTGTTGCCAGTTGAAAGATTGAATATAGCCTTCTTGGCAAATTTTACGACAATCCATCATGTTCGATTTCTCTCCCTCGATTTCTCTGATGTGTGAATGAGTTTGTATTCCCAGTGAATCGCCACGGCGGGAATGAGGAAGAAGACGGCGTTGAGGATTTTCCAGAAGCCGATCAGGTGGGCCATGTACATTTGGGTTTCGCTGGCGCTGAAGCCGAAAAAGGCTGTCATCAGGCTGGCGACAATGCCGCTCCATGACGCCAGCCAGGCCACGACGATGAGCACGAAATTGAGGCAGAAGGCTTTGAACAGGATGTTTCTGATTCTCAGCGCGGTTTCCATGGCGGGACTCCTGGCTGGTGAGATGGATTACTGGTTTGCTTCCGCGCTCGCCGCATCGAGCGCGGCGATGGTGGCGGCGTCGAGTTTGAGTTGCGCCGCCGCTGTCAGTTCGCCCAGTTGTTGCATCGAGGAGGCGCTGGCAATCGGTGCGGTGATGGAGGGGCGGGCGATTTGCCAGGCCAGGGCGATCTGGCCCGGCGTGGCGTTGTATTGGGCGGCGGCATTGTCCAGCGCGGCGAGGATGCGGAGGCCGCGCGGGTTGAGATAGGTGGACACGACGCCGCCGCCGCGCGCGCTTTTGTCGGCGTCGGCGGGGCTGCGGTATTTGCCGGTGAGAAAGCCGGAGGCGAGCGCGTAGTAGTTGATGACGCCGAGGCCCTGGCGGACGCACAGCGGCTCCAGCGCCGCCTCGTAGGCTTTGCGGTCGCACAGGTTGTAGAGCGGTTGCAGGCTTTCATAGCGCGGCAGCTTGTGCCGTTCGGCGACCGTTAGCGCCTCTGCCAGCCGTTCGGGGCTGTAGTTGGAAGCGCCGATGGCGCGCACCTTGCCAGCGGCGATGAGGTCGGCGAAAGCGCCGAGGGTGTCGGCGAGCGGTGTGTTGGGGTCGTCCTCGTGCGCCTGATACAGGTCGATGTGGTCGGTTTGCAGGCGGCGCAGCGAATCTTCCACCGCCTGCCGGATGTAGGCGGGCGACAGGCCGCGTTTGCCTTCGCCCATCGACACCCCGACCTTGGTGGCGAGCACGATGCGCTGGCGCTTGCCGCTGGCGCGCAGCCATTTGCCGATGACCGTTTCCGATTCACCGCCGACATGGCCGGGAATCCATGTCGAATAGACGTCGGCGGTGTCGATGAAGTTGAAACCGGCGTCGAGCCAGGCGTCGAGCAGGTGGAACGAGGCGGCCTCATCGACCGTCCAGCCGAATACGTTGCCGCCGAAGCAGAGCGGCGAGACAGAGAGGCCGGAGCGGCCAAGGGGGCGTGTTTGCATGGGAGTCTCCTTCAGGTCATCAGCCAGAATCAGCTTTCTGGCCGGGTTGGGTGTTACGGTTGATCTTCCTCATTTCCCCTCCGGCTCGCGGCCATCGACGTGGTCGGTGCCGGAGAAACCCCGCGCGGCGAGGAGGACGACGAGAAACAGGGCGGTGGTGGCAAAGCCGATGACGATGGCGGTCAGCACCAGGGCTTGCGGCAGCGGGTCGGTGTAGAGGGCCGGATTGCTGCCCTGCGCCGGATTGATGACCGGCGGCATGGCCAGCTTCAGGCGGCCCATGCCGAAGATGAACAGGTTGACGGCGTAAGCCAGGAGCGAGAGGCCGATGATGACCTGAAAGGTGCGCGGGCGCAGGATCAGGTAAATGCCGGAAGCGGCCATGACGCCGACGGCCAGCGAAAAAATCAGTTCCATCAGGCGCTTCCTCCGGCGTCGCGGCTGGGGTCACGATGAAGGCCGCGCAGCGACTGGTGGGCGATGGCGACCAGCATCAGCACGGTGGCGCCGACGACCAGCAGGTAGACGCCGACATCGAACAGCAGCACGGTTGAGAGATGAATGTCGCCGACCAGCGGCAGGCTGCCGTGCCAGGACTGGGCGGTGAGGAAGGGCGCGCCGCCGGGGTTGCCAAAGGCAGCGCCGATGATGCCCGCGGCGGCGGCGGCGAGCAGACCGCCAGCCATCCAGTAGAGCGGCAGAATCCGCAGCCGCGCTTCGACCCACTGCGTGCCGCTGACGATGTATTGCAGAATGAGCGCCGTCGCAAAGACCAGGCCGCCGACGAAGCCGCCGCCCGGCGCATTGTGGCCGCGTAGCAGAAAGAAGACGGAAATCACCAGGGCAAGCGGCAACAGCAGGCGGACGAGGACGGCGGGCAGCATCAGGTCGCCAACCGGCAGGCTGGCTTTGAGATCGGGCGCGCCGCTGCCCGGCGGGCTGCCCTGCTCGCGCTGCTGCTCAGGCCGGGCGAGGCTTTCCGGGGCCGGGCGAAAACGCCGCAGGAGCGCGTACACGGTCAGCGCGACAATGGCCACCACGGTGATTTCGCCAAAGGTGTCGAAGCCGCGAAAATCGACCAGAATGACATTGACCACATTCAAGCCGCCGCCCTGCGGCAAGGCTTGCTCGACGAAAAAAGGCGCGATGCCGTCCACTGCCGGGCGGGTCAGCATGGCGTAAGTCAGCGCCGCCAGGCCGCCGCCCCCGGCCAGCGCCAGGAAGCCGTCGCGCAGGCGGCGCAGATGGACGCGCGGCGCTTCCTGGCCGGTCTGGAAACGGGCGTCGCGCGGCGGCAGCCAGCGCAGGCCGAGGAGGATCAAGACGGCGGTGACGACTTCCACCGCCAGTTGCGTCAGCGCCAGATCGGGGGCGGAAAACCAGACGAAGGTGAGACTCGTCGCCAGCCCGGCGCCGCCCGCCAGAATCAGCGCCGCCAACCGGTGCAGCTTGGCCTGCCAGGCGGCGGCCACGGCGCAGACAGCGCCGACTATCCACAACAGGGCAAAAGCCGGGTCGGGCGCGGTCAGCGGCGCGTTGCCGAACAGCAGCAGGCCATCGGCAAAGGGCAGCAGGCTGCCGCCCAGGGCGACCAGCAGAATGACGAGAATCTGCGTTTGCAGCCGTGTCGAGGTCAGATAGCCGAGCAGCCAGCCGGATCGGTTCATCACCATGACGAGCAGCCGGTTGAAGATTTTTTTGCCATCGAACCTGCCGAGCAGCGGAATCCGCTCGTTCTTCCGCCCGATGCACGGCAGGTAGAGCATGAAGCCGCCGAACAGCGCCGTCACGCTCATGTACAGCGGCAGATTGAGGCCATGCCAGACGGCCAGGCTGTAGGCCGGGGCCGCCGGGCCGAGCAGGGCGTCGGTCGCCGTCCGCAGATAGGGGCCGACCGTTGCGCCGGGCAGAATGCCGACCAGCAGGCAGGCGGCGACCAGCAAGGCCGAGGGCAGCAGCATCCAGCGCGCCGGATCGTGCGGCTGATGCGGCAGATCGGCGGTGGGTTGGCCGAAGAACACCTGATGAATGAAGCGCAGCGAATACGCCACGCTCAACATCCCGGCCAGAGTCGCCGCCACCGGCAGGAGCAGGCGTTGCCACTCCGGGCGGCCAAGAAACACCGTTTCGGCAAAGAACATCTCCTTCGACAAAAAGCCGTTCAACAGCGGCACGCCCGCCATCGCGGCGGCAGCGACCAGAGCCAGCGTCGCCGTGATCGGCATCGCCCGGTAGAGGCCGGAAAGACGGTTGATGTCGCGGGTGCCGGTTTCGTGGTCGACGATACCGGCGGCCATGAACAGCGAAGCCTTGAACGTGGCGTGATTGACCATGTGGAAAACGGCGGCGACCAGCGCCAATTCGCTATTCATGCCAAGCAGCAGGGTGATGAGGCCGAGGTGGCTGATGGTCGAATAAGCCAGCACGCCTTTGAGGTCGTTCTGAAAGAGCGCCAGATAGCCGCCGATCAACAGCGTCAGCAGCCCGGCGCCGCCAATCAGCCAGAACCACAAATCACTGCCCGCCAGCACCGGCCACAGCCGGGCAAGCAAGAACACGCCCGCCTTGACCATGGTCGCCGAATGCAGATAGGCCGAAACCGGCGTCGGCGCGGCCATTGCGTGCGGCAGCCAGAAATGGAAAGGGAACTGGGCGCTTTTGGTCAACGCCCCCAGCGCCACGAGGGCGACGATGGCCGGATACCACGGATGCGCCTTGATCTCCCCGCTCGCCGCCAGCACTGCGTCAAGATCGTAACTGCCGACGATGTGGCCGATCAGCAAGACGCCAGCAAGCAGCGCAAGGCCGCCCGTACCGGTGACGATCAAAGCCATCCGCGCCCCGGTGCGGGCGTCGCTGCGATGGTGCCAATAAGCGATCAGCATGAACGAAACCAGACTGGTCAATTCCCAGAACATTGCCAGTTGCAGCAGATTGCCGGAAAGCACGACGCCGAGCATGGCCCCCATGAAGGCGAGGAAGAAGGAAAAAAAGCGCGGCACCGGATCGGCGGGCGACATGTAGTAACGGGCGTAAATCACCACCAGCAGCCCGATCAGCGCCACCAGCAGGGTAAACAGCCAGGCGAAGCCATCCATGCGCAACTGAAAATCAAGACCCAGCGTCGGCGACCACGGCAGATCCAGCCGCAACACGCCCTCAACCGCCAGTTGCGGATACTGGCAAGCCGCCAGCAGCGTCACCGCCAACGCAATGATCCCCGCCAGCCAGGCTTCCGCATTGCGCGCATTGGCGGGCAGCAAGGCAGCGCACAGGCTGCCGATGAAGGGGAGTGAAACGATCAGGAGCAAAACCATAGCGGCGAGTCTATATCAGAGGACAGAAGACGGAGAGGTGTTCAGTAATCAGTCATTATCCGCTGGCGGGAGCCAGCGCAACAGACTACCCCTCTGTCCTCTGTCCTCTGATTTACAATGCGGCAAGCTCAGATCGACTTCAACCCTTTGCTCAGGAGACTTTTCATGCCCAGCCTGTTCGACCCGCTGCAACTCCGTAGCGTGAGCTTGCCCAACCGCATCGGCATGCCGCCGATGTGCCAGTATTCCGCCGTCGATGGCCTCGCCAACGACTGGCATGTACAGCATTACGGCTGCCGCGCCGTCGGCGGGGCCGGGCTGGTCATCATCGAAGCGACCTCGGTGACGCCGGAAGGGCGCATCAGCCTGGGCGACCTGGGCTTGTGGGCAGACGCCCAGATCGAGCCGCTGGCCCGCCTCGTCCGGGTGATCGAAAGTCAGGGCAGCGTTCCGGCCATCCAGCTTGCCCACGCCGGGCGCAAAGCCAGCATTGGCCGCGGCTGGGAAGAACAAGTCTCGCTACCGGCGGCAGCGGGCGGCTGGACCACCGTCGGCCCTTCGGCAATCGCCTTTGAAGGCTATGCCGCGCCACGGGAACTCGACCAGGCCGCCATCGCCGAGATCATCGCCGCCTTTGCCGTCGCTACCCGGCGCGCCCGCCAGGCCGGGTTCAAGGCGGTCGAAATTCACGCCGCGCATGGTTATCTGCTGCATCAATTCCTCTCGCCGCTCGCCAACCAGCGCAGCGACGACTACGGCGGCAGCTTCGAGAACCGCATCCGGCTGACGCGGCAAGTCACCGCCGCCGTCCGCGCCGAGTGGCCGGATCACCTGCCGCTCCTGATCCGCCTTTCCGCCACCGATTGGGTCGACGGCGGCTGGGACGCCGAGCAGACGGTGGAACTGTGCCGCCTGTTGAAAAACGATGGCGTCGATCTCTTTGACATTTCCACATCCGGCGTCACCGCCTCAGCCAAAATCCCCGCCGGGCCGGGCTTTCAGGTGCCATTCGCAGCGCAGGTCCGCCGTGAAGCCGAAGTCACGGTTTCCGCCGTCGGCCTGATTACCGAAGCGACAGAAGCCCAGGCCATTCTGGACGAAGGCCGCGCCGACCTCATCCTGATTGGCCGCGAAATCCTGCGCAACCCCTTCTGGCCACTGCAAGCCGCCCGCCAACTGGGGGTCGAGGCAAGCTGGCCGAACCAATACCTGCGCGCCAAGCCCAGAGGGCGGTGAGGTTTAACCTCGTTTCAGGGCCGCAGGCTGGGTCGGCAGCCTTGGCATTGCGTAATAACGGGCTGGGTTTTCGTTGCTTCAACCCAGCCCGTTGTTGATACGTTGATCCAGAGTTGATACGATGGCGAAATCTCACCATAGCGGCGTGGCATGATGGCAATGCAAACACTCGACATCAATACAAACATCAACCAGTGGGGAAATGGCTTGGCTGTCCGCCTCAATAAAGCCGTTGCCGGTGTTGCCGGTGTTGCCGAAGGCACGCCCGTCCGCATCCATGCTGAGCGCGGACGCATCGTGATCGAAGCGGTCGAGCGCCGTCCGACACTTGAAGATATGCTGGACTCCTTCGATCCTGCCCGCCACGGCGGCGAGGCGATGGCGCTTTCGCCCGTCGGCGCTGAGGTCATCGACTGAGCATGACGCTCTCCCTATGGGCGCCAGAGCGTGCCGACATCATCTGGATCAACCATACGCCAAGCGTCGGTCGGGAGATTCCCGACCGGCATCCCATGCTTGTCATGTCAACCCAAGCGTTCAATCGCAAGACAGGAATCGTCATCGGTTTGCCAATGACACACGCCGCAACGAATGCCAACAACCCGTTCGCCGTGCCCATTGTCGGCCCCAATGAAGAAATTGCTTACATTCTGGCCTTTCAGCCCAAGTCCTTCGATTGGCGGCAACGTGACGCCAAGCTGCATCCGTGGGGTGGCGGACACGACAAAATATTACAGCGCGCCTTGCAGACGCTCGACACGATTTGCGGTATTTGTGCGCGGTGATTCCGATTGGGTTGGCAGACTCGGCATTGCGCCATGCCGCCGGGGTTGCTTTCAGCGATCATGCGCATCGCCGATCAGCACTGCTGAATATCCGTTTGCGCAAAGTCGTTGCCGACAAACAGCAGCGGTTCGTCGAGTGAACTGGCCAGCGCGTAAACAGCGCAATCGCCGAAATTGAGTTGAGCCGGGTGGCCCTGGCCTTTGCCGTAGCGCATGAAAGCCGCATCAGCCAAGCGCGCCTGACGCTCATCGAACGGCATGACGATGGCGCTGATTTCTTCCAGAAAGCGTTGCAATTTACCGATCATGGCCGGGTGTTCGCGGGCGCGCACGACAATGTGCGCTTCGAGCAGGCTGACCGCCGAGATACGGCATACCGGGTGAGCTTCCAGAGCGGCAACGATGCGCGCCCGCTCTGGTTCATGCTTGAGCCAGGCCAGAACTGCGGAAGTATCAATCACCATGCGCCGTACTCGTTGTAGCCCAGGATTTCGTCACTGCTACGCTGATCGAGCGGAACGCGAGCCGGTATCGCATCAACCTCACGCGCCAGCGCCGCCAACCGCGCGCCCAATGGCTCCGCCTTGGGTGTCGTCAAACCACGCAATCCAGCGAGCGAGAGCAAACTTTCCCGTAACACTTCGGAGATAGAAACCCCCTCAGCGGCGGCAATTTGCCGCGCCAGATTCTCCATTTGGGTGTCTTCGATCACGATAGCCATGATTGCGCTCCTGTCACTCGACCATATGATGGTTGTTTCGGGAGCATAAATCAAAAGATCGTTTGGCGAGAACCCGACGACCAATGCGTTTCGATGATGCGCCCTGTGGCGCTTCAGTACGCTATTCAAGGCCGCGGATCGGGGTTGAAGCGGTAGCGTTGCGGCAGGTCGGCGGCCCGCGTCGGCGTCAGGCGCAAGCCTTGCCAGAAAACCGGGCGCTTCTGTCCGGCCATGAGGTCGAGCAGGCTTTGTTCGGTGGCGGGCTGGCCTGTCCCGTCGCGGCATTCGGCGAGAAATTGCGGCAGGTCGCGGTCGTCGAGGAGGCCGATGCCCAATTCGGTCGCTAGCAGGATATTGCCGCCATCATCGAGCAGGACTTCCCGCACCGGGCCAGCCGTCGCGCCGGTGTGGCTGACGAAAGCCTCGCCAGCGCGGCGGAAAACCCACGGCGTGCAGGCCAGGCTGACGAAAACCCGCTGCGGGCCGTTTTGCAGGAACCAGCAGCCCGTCTCGTCACTGCTGTAATGGCGGTTGATGAATTCGATCAAACCGCGATGGCTGACGCGCTCGCCCTGCAAGCGCCAGTCGCCGCGCCGGTCGAGCGAGAGCCAGTGGTAGCAGGCGGGGACGTTGGGCCAGCGTGGGGGTTCAGGAATCAAGGCCGGGAACTTTCATGTCGAGACTTATCCAGAGGACGGATGAGAGATGACAGAGGACTGTTGATTTGCGGCGCTTTGCGCCGGTAACTGGCTGTCTTCCGTCTTCTGTCCTCTGTCTTCTGAACAGTAAGCCGCCATTGGCGGGCAGCCGCAGTTGAGGTTGCGGTCGCCGTAGACGTCGTCGATGCGGTTGACGCTTGGCCAGAATTTGTTGGCGGCGACCCAGGGCAGGGGGAAGGCGGCTTGCTGGCGGGTGTAGGGGTGGGGCCAGTCGGCTTCGGCGAGGTCGGCCTGGGTGTGCGGGGCGTTTTTCAGCGGGTTGTCGGTGGCGGGCCATTGGCCGCTTTCGATCTGGCGGATTTCCTGGCGGATGTTGATGAGGGCGGCGATGAAGCGGTCGAGTTCGGCTTTCCCTTCCGATTCGGTCGGTTCGACCATGATGGTGCCAGCGACCGGGAAGGAGACGGTCGGGGCGTGAAAGCCGTAATCCATGAGGCGCTTGGCGATGTCGATTTCGCTGATGCCGGTAGCGGTTTTGAGCGGGCGGATGTCGAGGATGCACTCATGGGCGACGCGGCCGTTTTTGCCGACGTAGAGCACCGGGTAATGCGCGTGCAGGCGGGCGGCGATGTAGTTGGCGTTGAGGATGGCGGCTTCGGTTGCTTTTTTGACGCCGGGGCCGCCGAGCATGGCGAGGTACATCCAGGAGATCGGCAGGATCGAGGCGGAGCCGAAGGGCGCGGCGGCAACCGCGCCCTGGCCGCTATTCGGCCCGTCGATGGGGGCGACGGCGTGGTTGGGCATGAAGGGGGCGAGGTGGGCTTTCAAGCCGATCGGCCCCATGCCGGGGCCGCCGCCGCCGTGCGGGATGGCGAAGGTTTTGTGCAGGTTCATGTGGCTGACGTCGGCGCCGATGAAGCCGGGCGAGGTGAGGCCGACCTGGGCGTTGAGGTTGGCGCCGTCCATGTACACCTGGCCGCCGTGGGCGTGGATGATGGCGCAGATGTTGCGCGCCGCTTCTTCAAAGACGCCGTGCGTCGAGGGGTAGGTCAGCATCAGGCAGGCGAGGGTGTCGCGGTGCGCTTCGGCCTTGGCGGTGAGGTCGGCGAGGTCGATATTGCCGTCGCTGTCGCAATCGACGGCGACGACGGTCATGTTGGCCATTTGCGCCGTTGCCGGGTTGGTGCCGTGCGCCGATTTGGGGATCAGGCAGACGGTGCGCCGCGTCTCGCCCCGGCTAGCGTGGTAGCGGTTGATGCTGACCAGCCCGGCGTATTCGCCCTGGGCGCCGGAATTGGGCTGGATGCAGATGGCATCAAAGCCGGTGATGGTTTTGAGCCATTCAGAGAGGCTGGCGATCATCTCGTGATAGCCCGCCGCCTGCTCGCGCGGGGCGAAGGGGTGGAGGTTGGCGAATTCCGGCCAGGTGACGGGGATCATTTCGCTGACGGCGTTGAGCTTCATGGTGCAGGAACCGAGCGAAATCATCGCGTGGTCGAGGGCCAGATCCTTGTTTTGCAAGGATTTCAGGTAGCGCAGCATCTGCTGTTCGGTGTGGTGGCGGTTGAACACCGGATGCTGGAGCACGGCGTCGCGGCGGATCAGGGCTTCCGGCAGAATCGGGCTGGCGGCGATCTGGGCGTCGATGGCGTCGATCGCTTCGATGTCGAGCCGCGCCTGGGCGATCAGCCGGAACAGCGCGGTCACGTCGTCGCGGGTTGTCGTTTCGTCGAAGGCGATGCCGAGCACGCCCGCCGAGACGCGGCGCAGGTTGTAACCGGCGCTCTGGGCGTCGAGGTAAACCGCTTCGGCGCGCGCGCCGAGGTCGAAGTGCACGGTGTCGAAACATTGCCGGGTCAGCAGCTTGACGCCCGCCCGTTCCAGCCCGGTGGCGAGGATGGCGGTCAGGCGGTGGATGCGTCCGGCGATGGTGCGCAGACCTTCCGGGCCGTGATAGACGGCGTACATGCCGGCCATGTTGGCGAGCAGCACCTGGGCGGTGCAGATGTTGGAATTGGCTTTTTCGCGGCGGATGTGCTGTTCGCGCGTCTGCAAGGTCATGCGGTAGGCGGTTTTGCCGCGCGCATCTCTGGAAACGCCGATGATGCGGCCCGGCATGAGGCGGACGAAGGCTTCGCGGGTGGCGAAAAAAGCCGCGTGCGGGCCGCCAAAGCCCATCGGCACGCCGAAACGCTGGCTGGAACCCAAGGCGATGTCGGCCCCCATGACGCCCGGCGATTTGAGCAAGACCAGCGCCATGAGGTCGGTGGCCAGCGCCACGGTCGCGCCCCCGGCCTTGAGATTGGCGATGATGGCGCTCCAGTCGCGGGCCTCGCCCCGGTCGTCCGGGTATTGCAGGAGAGCGCCGAAAAAGGCTTCGTTCTGGCAGGTTTCGGCCTCGGCGACGACGATGTCAAAACCGAAATAGGCGGCGCGGGTCTTGACCACGTCGATGGTCTGCGGAAAGCAGGCGGCATCAACGAGAAAGCGGTTGGATGGCGATTTGGCGACGCGCCGCGCCATCGTCATCGCCTCGGCGGCGGCGGTGGCCTCGTCGAGCAGCGAGGCGTTGGCGATTTCGAGGCCGGAGAGGTCGATGACCATCTGCTGAAAATTCATCAGCGCCTCCAGCCGCCCCTGCGCGATTTCGGCCTGATAGGGCGTGTAGGCGGTGTACCAGCCGGGGTTTTCCATGAGGTTCCTCAGAATCACCTTGGGCGTCAGGGTGTCGTAATAGCCCATGCCGATGCAGGATTTGCGGATGACGTTCTGGCTGGCGATGGCCTTGAGGTCGGCCAGCGCCTCATGCTCGCGGCGCGGCGCGGGCAGTTCCAGATCAGCCGGCAGGCGGATGGCGGCGGGGATGGTCTGGTCGATCAGGTCATCGAGACTGGCGACGCCGATAGCGGCCAGCATGGCGGCGGTTTCGGCGGCATTGGGGCCGATGTGGCGGGCGCTGAATTCATCGCGCTGTTCCAGCGCCGAGAGCGGTTGGGTAAAAGGCATGGGCGGGTATCCGAGGAGAGCGTTACGGCGTGGGCCAGAGACAGTGGTTTTCTCCCAATACGGTTCAATTAACGCCGCCACCCTCTCCCCCAGCCCCTCTCCCATCAATGGGCGAGGGGAGCAAAAGCCCCTCTCCCGCATTGCGGGAGAGGGGTTGGGGAGAGGGTGATGAACATCGGCAATTCGCTTAAAGAAACCGTATTGGGTTTTCTCCCCTCTCCCTTGGTGGGAGAGGGGCTGGGGGAGAGGGAGGGTATTCTTCAGGCGTCGGCGATGGCCTGATAGGCGGCGGCGTCGAGCAGTTTGGCGAAATCAGCCGGGTTATCCGGCTTGAGCTTGAACAGCCAGGCGGCGTAGGCGTCCTGGTTGACCGATTCCGGCGCGTCGACGGCGGCCTGGTTGATGTCAACCACCGTGCCGGCGAGCGGCGCGTAAACGTCGGCGGCGGCCTTGACCGATTCGACGACGGCAATTTCTTTCTCCGCCGCGAAATGCGCGCCGACTTCCGGCAATTCGATAAAAACCAGATCGCCGAGCGCCTCCTGAGCGTGGTCGGTGATGCCGACGGTGAGGCTGCCATCGGCGTTTTGCGCCAGCCATTCATGCGAGGCGGCGTATTTGAGATGAGCGGGAACCTTGGACATGGTTTTCTCCTGGATGAAAGAACGAAATTAGAGCAGAAAGCGCGCCGGAATGGTGGCAAAAATGGGCGGCGCAGGCATCAGTATTAGCCGTTGCGTCCGTCATCCTCGCCGTTGATTGCCGGAGGCGGGCGCCATTTGATCTGCTCGACCGCTGCCGCGTCGGCGGCGCCGGGGGCGGGTTGGGCAAAGAGGTAGCCTTGCGCTTCGGTGCATCCAGCTTCCGTCACGAAATCGAGTTGCTCTTGGGTTTCGACTCTTTCAGCGACGATGGTGATGCCGAGAGCTTTGCCAAGCTGGGCCATGGCATTGACGATGGCGGCGCAATCGGCGCGGTTGATGGCTTCGCTGATGAAGGAGCCGTCGATTTTGATCTTGTCAAAGGGAAAATCGCGGACGAGGGTAAAGGACGAGAAGCCGGTGCCGAAATCATCAAGGGCGATGCGCACGCCGATTTTTTTGAGCGCCTGCAATTCGGTGACAACCAGATGGGTATTGCGGATCAGCGCGGTTTCGGTGATTTCGATCTCCAGCCGGTCAGGCGGCAGCCCGCTTTGTTCGAGCGCCGTTTTGATGGTCCGTACCAGTGTTTTCTTGCCCAGCTGGTTGGCCGAGATGTTCACGGCCACGCGCGTTGACTCCGGCCAGCCCGCTGCCGCGCGGCAGGCGCGGGCCAGCGCGAACTGGCCGATCAGGTCGATCAAGCCGCTGTCTTCGGCGATCGGGATGAAGGCGTCCGGCGGCACCCAGCCGAGTTGCGGGTGGTGCCAGCGCATCAAGGCTTCATGGCAGGTCGCCCGGCGGCTCTGGATGTCGATGATCGGTTGATAGAAAACGAACAGCCCGCTGTTGTGTTCCAGCGCCTCGCGCAGTTGGGTTTCCAGATGCAAACGCGCCAGCGCCTGAGCCTCCATCTCGGACGAGAAGACGCAGACCCGGCCCTTGCCCTGGTTTTTGGCGGCGTAAAGCGCCATGTCGGCGCGGGAGAGCAGTTCAGCGATGTTCTGGCCGTGATCGGGGGCGATGGCGCAGCCGATCGACGCGCCGATTCTCGCCCGCCGTTGGCGTGAGTGATTTTTGTGTCGACTATGGCGGCGCGATACGCGCCGGTCGGCGCCAAGGGTATAGGGATCGCTCAGTTTGGCGACCAGCGCGTCGGCGATGCTCACGACCTGATCGGTGTGCGTGTCGCGCAGCAGCACGACGAACTCGTCACCGCCGATGCGGCCCAGCATCATGTTGTCCTGGCCGCATACCTCGCGCAGCCGGTCGGCGACCAGTTTGAGCAGTTCGTCGCCGACGCCGTGGCCCTGGGCGTCGTTGATGACCTTGAAGCCGTCGAGGTCGATATAGAGCAATCCCGTCACGCTGCCCGGCGTCGCCAGGCAATTTTCCAGCGCCGCCAGAAAGGCGGCCCGGTTGGCAAGGCCGGTCAGCGAATCGTAGAGGGCAAGCTGCTGGATGCGCTCCTCGTTTTCTGCTTCCTGCGTGATGTCGGCAAAGGTGAGCATCGGGCCGATGTAGCCGCCAGCCTGGTCGGTGATGGCCGACAGGCGCAGGTCGAACACCTGCGGGCCAGAGTGGATGCGCGTGTGATACGGCAGCCTGGCGGGATCGGCCAAGAGCTTGCTCGGCGGTTCCATATCTTGAAAGAGCGCGTCAATGGAGAGGCCGATGATTTCGCCCACTTTGTCCGGCGAGAAGCGCGGGCAACCGCGCAGCGTGCGCTGCGCCATTTGGTTCACATAGTTGATGGCAAGCGTGTGCTGGTCAGCGGTGATGACGCTGATCGGCATTTCATCAAACATCCGCAGCAGGCGCAGTTGCGCCTCTTCTTTGCGCAGCAACTCGGCCTGGGCCAAGAGCCTGCCTTCCAGATTCTTGTAGTTGATCCATACGGCGCTCAGGGTGCCGCTCGATACGAGCAGGCCAATGAAGACGATCGCCAGGAATGCCAGGTTTCCCGCCTGTACGGCGAGGACGATCATCACCATGTTGATGACGATTGTCATGGTCAATCCAAGGATACGCAGATAGGTAAAGATCGAAACGCAACCGATCAGCGTAATAATGACGTACACGGCAAGTAGCCCTTGCTCGTGGGGAGACGCGTAACGGAACAGCGATATCGACCAGACGCCGAGCAGCATCGTGAACATCACGGTGAATACGCTCAGGCGGGTCAGATCCGTTCGCGCTCTTGCCAGCGACAAGCTCCTGTTTTTACCGCGCCACCAGTGCACGGCGCGCAAGACGCTGATCGTGGTGAAAACGACCGGAATCCCAATCCCCAACCAGACCGGAACGTGATCCATGAAGACGATGGCTACGCCCCAGCAGCTTGAAACCAGAATGACATACAGCCAGGGAATCCTCGACCAGAAAAATTGATGGAGCGCCGTGACCATCATGGGATGGGCGGAAGATCCACGGATCAGAAGAATCAATTTTTCGAGCAAGGGCTTCACTATGGGACCGGCAACTAAATATTGAACTTGAACGGTTGCCCGCCAACTACCGTTCGCCCTGAGCTTGTCGAAGGGCGGTGCGGAGAGCGGGTTTTGCCCGTCCTGAGTTTATTCCTTCGACTTCGCTCAGGACAGGCGAAGGGACAGGCTTAGCCCGAACGGGGTGTTCAATAAGTTGTCGGGTAAATACCATGTCTCAAGGTCTGGTTTGGAATGACGGATTCCAAGGCGCAAACGCAACCGATCATCCCTGCGACATATTGTATCGACTATTGCCCATGACCGGCTCAATGAACAGCAGCCTTGCCTTGGCGGACAAAAGGCGGTTTGACCACGTCGGCAGCGAGTTGCTTGCCGCGAATATCGACCTCGACCCGCTCGCCGGGCTGCACGCCGAGCGGCAGGCGGGCCAGCGCGATGGATTGCTGTAAGGTCGGCGAAAAACTGCCGGAGGTGATTTCGCCCTCGCCGTGGGCCGTGATGACTTTCTGGTGGGCGCGCAAGACGCCCTTGTCGCGCAGAATCAGGCCGAGAAAAACATGCCGCTGGCCTTGGGCCGCCAGCGCCGCCTTGCCGACAAAATCGCGCTCGCCTCGCCGACGGGAAGGGTTCCCGCCTCCAGGCGTCCCGTTTCCGTGGACAGAAGCGCCACCGCGAG